>JAJUHJ010000051.1 GCA_029279965.1 Phyllobacteriaceae bacterium | reverse complement strand
GTGCCGATGTCCACGATCACATCGCTGCGGGAGGAAGCCGTGCCGCCCTCGCTCCGTCGCGAGGAGCAACTGCGCGTCATACGCGTGACATCCGGCCTCACGCCGGATTTTCCCTTGGGCGAGGCGCTGGAGCGCGCGAACGAAATCGCCGAGCCGCACCTGCCGCCCGGCAGCCGCATTATCCCGCTCGCCGAAGCCGCTACGCTTGGTGAAACCGGCGACAGTATGCTGACCATCTTCGGTTTTGCGATCGTCGTCATTCTTCTCGTTCTTGCCGCTCAATTCGAAAGTTTTGTCAGCGCCATCATCATCATGGCCACGGTGCCGTTAGGGCTCGCCTGTGCCGTGTTCGCACTGCTTTTCACCGGCACCAGCCTGAACGTCTATAGCCAGATCGGGCTTGTACTTCTGGTGGGCATCATGGCCAAGAACGGCATCCTGGTGGTCGAATTTGCAAACCAGTTGCGAGACAGGGGGCTTGGTGTACGCGAAGCCATCGAGCAAGCGTCCCTCATTCGGCTGCGGCCGGTTCTGATGACAATGATCTGCACCGTCGTTGGTGGCCTGCCGCTGGTTCTGGCAACCGGCGCAGGGGCGGAAGCGCGGGTGGCGCTCGGCTGGGTCATCGTTGGTGGGCTGGGGCTTTCAGCGATCTCGACGCTCTACCTGACACCGGTCGCTTATCTGCTTCTTGGCCGCTTTGTTACACCGAAGGTTGAGGAGGAGGCGCGCCTGGACCGCGAACTTCAGAATGCATCCGCTACGGCTGGAAAGCTGCATTAGCGCGTCCGTGGCGCGGCAGATGCGCAACTGGATTGAAGCTATGCATTCAAGGCATTTTTACCGTCGCCGATGACATTGCCAGGATGACACTGTATCTGTGCGAGCGGGTTGGCGGTCGGAGCACTGCGGTCCGAAGGACGGTACGGAGATACTCTTGCAAACGCGAACGATAGGGATCGAAGAAGCCACAAAGCTGGTGGGCAAGGAAGTGGGCGTTTCAAGCTGGCGCACCGTCTCACAGGAGATGATCGACCAGTTCGCCGCTGCCACAGACGACCATCAATTCATCCACACGGACCCGGAACGGGCCGCCCGCGAAACGCCCTATGGCGGCACCATAGCCCACGGGTTCCTGTCACTGTCGCTCCTTTCGACAATGATTTTCGAGGCCGTACCGCAACTCGAGGGAGCGGGAATGGGCGTCAATTTCGGCTTCGACCGCGTGCGGTTCCTGAATGTCGTAAGATCCGGCGCCCGCGTTCGCGGTCGGTTTTTGCTTGCCGAAATGAAAGCGCGCCCATCGGGCGTGGCCGAAATGCACTACGACGTAACCGTGGAAATCGAGAACGCCGTCAAACCGGCACTCACGGCACGCTGGCTAACGCTCGCAATGCCCGCCTGAGGAGAGGCCCTCAGGAATCCGCGTTTTCGTCCTTTCCGGGCCCCCCGGCACGTGTTGTGGAAGTTGCGGAAACCGGATCGCTGGCCGGAAACGTATCCTTCAAGCCTTCATCCAGTTCCTCTTCCCGCTCGTGATTGTCGCTCACGTGCCGAGTGGTCGCAAGTTCTCCAGGCGCGCCTGTGCGTGTCGTGCGCGTGACCGACACCGGATCGCTGGCGGGAAACGTATCTTCCAGCCCTTTCTCAAGCTCCTCCTCGGTCTCTTCGGGAGAAAGGTTCCGTGTGTGAGGTTTGCTGTTCGGGTCCGGCATGGGGTGTTCGCTCCTTTTCGCAAGGGAACGCACCGGCTGGAGGTAGGTTCCTCCCCTCTACCGTACGGCTTCGCGTCCGGCAGCGTCCAGAAGGCCAAAGACATAATCAGCGAAGGAACGCCAGCACTCGACATGGAAGGCATCCTCGCCAATACGCCACAGCACGATCTCAGCCTTACCGAAAACGGTGCGCGAGGCGGCGCCTACGGGAAAGCGTGCGACAGAAAGGTCCTGCGGGCAGGCGGCATTCAGCACGTCTTCAACGCGCCGTCCGGAGACGAGAATGGCAAGATTGCGGTGAGAGATATCGACAGCCGAATGAAGTGCCGCAACACGGGCACAGATCGCCATCAGATCCGCGCCACCTTCATCGATGACGAGCCATTCGTCCGGCCCAAGCCACAATGCCGCACGCGCGTTTTTGCGCGCACTCGCCTTCGGCCGGACCGGTAAATCGAGGCCGAGCGCCTCTGAAAGCGCGGCGAGCGATTCCGCCGGCGCGCGCAGAGATATCCGTGAAGCCGGACCCGCAGGCGCAAGTGAAATGCCATCGCCATCATAGGAGCGGCCTTCGAGGGCAAATGTGCGACGTGCCGTCTCAGCCATGAAGGCGCTCTCCCTTCTCATCGAAGAAGATTGTCGAGGTGACTTCCGCCTCGACCATCTCATCGGGCATCGGAACGTAGAGCCGCTCGCCCATGCGCGCACGGCCATTTTCGATAAGGGCCAGGGCGATGGAGCGACCACAATTGGACGACCAGTAGGAAGAGGTCACATGCCCGATCATTTTCATGGGCACCGGCTGATCCGGATCGGCGACGATCTGCGCTCCTTCATCGAGAACGATTTGCGGATCGACGGTCTTCAGGCCGACGAGTTGCTTGCGTCCTTCCGCGACAAGGTCCGGCCGGCGCAAGCCACGAATGCCGACGAAATCCGCCTTCTTCCTGCCAATGGCCCACGACAGCCCGGCATCGTCGGGCGTGACCGTGCCGTCGGTTTCCTGGCCGACGATGATGAAGCCCTTCTCCGCGCGCAGCACGTGCATGGTTTCCGTGCCGTAAGCACAGGCGCCATGCTTCTGCCCTTCCGCCCAGATGCTTTTCCAGACAGACAGGCCGTAATCGGCCGGCACATTGATCTCGAAGCCGCGCTCGCCAGTGAACGAAATCCGAAAGAGACGCGCCGGTACGCCGCAGACGCGCCCTTCCCGCACCGACATATGCGGCATCGCCTCATCAGAGATGTCGATGCCTTCGACAAAGGGGGCAATGATCTCACGGCTCCTCGGGCCCTGGACGGCAATCACCGCCCATTGCTCCGACGTCGAGGTGAGCCACACCTTGAGGTCCGGGAACTCGGTCTGGAGATAATCTTCCATATGATGCAGCACGCGCGGCGCGCCGCCGGTGGTGGTGGTGACATGGAAGCGATCCTCGGCAATCCGCCCCACCACACCGTCATCATAAATGAAGCCGTCCTCGCGCAGCATGATCCCGTACCGGCAGCGCCCGACGCCCAGCTTCGCCCACGGATTGGTGTACATCAGTTCCATGAAACGGGCGGCGTCCGGCCCCACCACCTCAATCTTGCCAAGGGTGGAGGCGTCGAAAATGCCGGCAGTCTCGCGCACGGTACGGCTCTCGCGTGCAACCGCCGCATGCATGTCCTCGCCGACCTGCGGAAAATACCGGGCGCGCTTCCATTGCCCCACATCTTCGAAAACTGCACCCTGGGCCTTGGCCCAGTCGTGAGTCGGTGTGCGACGTGTGGGTTCGAACAACCGGCCCCGGCTGTGGCCGACAAGCGCGCCGAAGGTCACGGGCGTGTAAGGCGGCCTGAAAGTGGTGAGCCCTACCTCGGGAATGGGTTTGCCAAGCATCTGCGAGGCAATAGCGAGCCCATGTAGATTCGACGTTTTGCCCTGGTCTGTAGCCATTCCGGTGGTGGTAAAGCGCTTGACATGCTCTATGGAGCGCATGCCCTCACGCACCGCCTGGCGGATATCCTTCGCGGTGACGTCATTTTGGAAATCCACAAACGCCATTTTGCTTGTACCCGGCTCCACACCGGGCGAGGCACCCGCCATCCCGATGGACCAGGGCGTGCCGGAACTGGCTTCCATCTGGCGCGCGCGGGGTTTGCGAAAACCAGCTTCCTTGGCGACTTTCGCCCCGGCATCGAATGCTTCATTGACGGATGAAGCAAGATCAAAGGTTCCGTTGCAGGACCCGACCGAAACCGCGTCCTGCACGTACAGGCCGGGAAGGAAGCGCTGCGTGGCCTCATCGAAGGCAAGCTTCCCACGCGACTGGGAAAACAGGTGGACGGCCGGAGTCCAGCCCGATGACGTCAAAAGCGCATCGACCTGAAATTCCCGATGAGGACCGCCGCTGATCGGCGCGACATGGACGCGCCTTACCCGCAGGCGGCCGTCCGTGCCAATCACGGCATGGCCCGCCAGCACGTCGATCCCGAGCGCTCGTGCCTCTTCCACGGCCGGGCTCTCCGGTGCCGCACGCGAATCGATAATGGCCGCGATCCCGACACCATGTTTTTTCAAATCGATTGCCGCCGCATAGGCCGAATCCTCGGCAGCGTAGACGGCAATCCGGTTTCCTACGGCAACACCGAAATGGTTGAGATAGGTGCGAGCGCTGGACGCCAACATGATGCCCGGACGGTCATTGTCGGGAAACACCATATGCCGCTCGATGGCGCCGGTGGCCAACACCACGCGTTTGGCCCGCACCTGCCACAGCCGCTCGCGCGGTGCATTCGGATCAGGGTTGGCAAGGTGGTCCGTTACGCGCTCCACAAGGCCGATCATGTTCTGCGCGTAATAGCCGAAGCCGGTCGTGCGCGTCAGCACACGGACATTGTCGCGGGCTGCAAGCCTCGCCACCGTCTCCTCCGCCCAATCCCAGCCGCTCTTCCCCTCGATCCGGGCATCCGCCTCGAACCGTAAGCGCCCGCCCGGTACGGGTTGCTCATCGGCAAGAATAACCCTGGCCCCTGTTTCGCAGGCGGCAAGGGCCGCCGCAAGGCCGGCCGGGCCGGCTCCGATGACGAGAACATCACAATGGGCGAACCGGTTGGCATAATGATCGGGGTCCGGCTTGTCCGGCGCGTTGCCGAGGCCCGCGGCCCGGCGTATTGCCGGTTCATAGAGCCGGTCCCACGCGGCCCGCGGCCATTTGAAGGTCTTGTAATAGAACCCGGCGGAGAACAGGGGTGCGTTGAGGTCGCTGATCGCTCCGATGTCAAAGGCCAGCGAGGGCCAACGGTTTTGCGAAACCGCGGCGAGCCCGTCATAGAGTTCCTGAACCGTGGCGCGCACATTCGGTGTCTTTCGGGCCGCGTCCCGGTGGATACCGACGAGCGCATTCGGCTCCTCCGGGCCCGCAGATAGAAAGCCGCGCGGGCGATGATACTTGAAGGAGCGCCCAACCAGATGCACACCATTGGCAAGGAGCGCCGATGCGAGCGTGTCACCTTCTCGGCCCGTATAGGACTTTCCGTCGAAGGTGAAGGCAAGCGGTTTTCCCGCGTCAAGACGACCGACGCCGGGGAGACGGAATGGCTGAGTCATGTCAGCCCTCCCCATCCAAAGCCGGTTTCGGCTCACCAGCCTTATAAGTCTTCAGAAACCGATCGCTCACAGTGTCGCGCGCAGCATTGAAGAAGCGCGCGCAACCGTGAATGTGCCGCCAGCGCTCGAAGACGAGCCCTTTAGGATTCGAACGAATGAAAAAATAGCGCTCGAACTCTTCGTCGGAAATCTCGGCAATGTTTTGCGGCCGTGCGATGTGGGCCTCGCCTGCATGGCGGAACTCCGCTTCCGGCCGCTCTTCCTCGCAATAGGGACAGTGGATAAGAAGCATGAACGAACCTCAGTGCGCGACGGCGGCCGCCGCCGCCTCATCGATCAGCCGGCCGGTGCGGAAACGCTCCAGCGTGTAGGATGCGTTGATCGGGTGCGGCTCGTCCCGGGCGATGGTATGCGCGAAGACGTGAGCCGATCCCGGCGTCGCCTTGAAGCCTCCGGTGCCCCAGCCGCAATTGACGTAGAGCCCCTTTACCGGCGTTTTGGCGAGAATGGGCGAGCGATCCGGCGTCACGTCGACGATGCCGCCCCAGGAGCGCAGCATCTTCATTCTGGTGAACATCGGGAACAGTTCGCAGATCGCCTCCAGCGTATGCTGAAGAATGGAGAGGCTGCCGGTCTGCGAATAGGAAGTGTACTGGTCCGTGCCCGCCCCGATGACGAGCTCGCCCTTATCGGATTGCGAAATGTAGGCGTGAACCGAGTTGGACATGACAACGCAGGGGAAAACGGGTTTCACCGGCTCGGATACCAGCGCCTGCAGCGGGAAGGATTCCAGCGGCACCTGCACATCGGCCATCTGCATCAACACCGATGAGTGTCCGGCGGCCACCACGCCGACTTTCCTTGCCTTTATCGGCCCGCGCGTCGTCTCCACACCCGTAATCGCGCCATCAGGCCCACGGCGGATGCCCGTCACCTCGCAATTTTGAATGATGTCGACGCCACGGTCCGAGGCCGCACGGGCATACCCCCAGGCAACGGCATCGTGCCGTGCGGTTCCGCCCCGCCGTTGCAGCGCCGCCCCCACCACCGGGTACCGGGCATCACGCGAAATTTCGAGCGGCGGGCAATATCGCTTCGCCTGCTCCGGCGTCAGCCACTCATTGTCGACACCATTCAGCCGGTTGGCATGAATGTGCCGTTTGAACACCTGCACGTCATGCACATTGTGCGCCAGCATCATGACACCGCGCGCCGAGTACATGACATTGTAATTGAGGTCCTGGGAGAGCCCGGCCCACAGCTTTATCGCGTGATTATAGAGCGCGGCGCTTTCGTCGTAGAGATAATTGGAGCGGATAATCGTGGTGTTGCGGCCAGTGTTGCCGCCTCCGAGCCAGCCCTTCTCCAGCACCGCGACATTGGTGATGCCGTGTTCCCTGGCCAAATAGTAAGCGGTGCCGAGACCGTGACCGCCCCCGCCGATGATGATGACATCGTAGGATTTCTTCGGCTCGGGCGAACTCCACTGCTCCGGCCAGCCCGTGTTGCCACGCAGAGCTTCGCGCGCGATGGCGAAGGCGGAATATTTTTTCATCGGGCTCCCCCGCTTGGCCGCCGCGGTAAAGGTTTGAGACCATGTAACCAAACCGGGCATGGTCCCTTGCGCTAATTGCGACGGTGCTTGCCGTTTTGCGTAAAGTCGGCAGTCACATTACGGGGGGTTAACCCCATCGATCAACCGGAGCTGAGCTTATCCCGCAGCTTCTGACGGGCGCCCGCGCCAGCGCCGATAGATGTCGGCCAGCCGTCCATGCACCCGATCGCCGAGCACAAGCATGCAAGGGGTCAGCATCAGGGTGAGAAAGGTTGCAAAGGCAAGTCCGCCGGCAACGGTCGTCGATAGCTCCGTCCAGTATTGGGTGGAGGGCGCGCCATGCTGTATCTGGCGATCCGTCAGGTTGATGCTGAGGCCGAGCACCAGAGGCAAAAGCGCCAATACGTCGGTGATCGTCGTCAGGAGCACGGGGCGGAGCCGCTGTGCACCCGTGCGGACCACGGCTTCGGTGAGATCATATCCCTTCTCGCGCATCTCGTTATAGGTATCGATAAGCACGATGTTGTTGTTCACCACGATACCGCCGAGCGCGATCACGCCGATGCCGCCCATCACCACGCCGAAAGGACGTCCAGTAATCAGAAGACCGATGAGAACGCCCGCGATGGAAAACACGATGGCGCTCATCACCACCAGAGCCTGATAGATGCTGTTCAGCTGCGTCACGAGCACCAGGAACATCAAGGCGATCGCCGCGAAAAAGGCGCCCAGCAGGAAAGTACCCGCCTCGGCAATCTCCTCCTGCTGGCCTGCGAAACGGGCTTCCACGCCGGCTGGAAGCCCGGCATTCTCGATCGCCGCGCGCAGTTGCTCCGTCTTTTCGGCTGGCAATTCTTCCTCGGTCACATCAGCTTCCAGCGTGATGACGCGCCGGGAATCGATGCGGTGGATGACACCCGTTTTTTCCTGCGGCTCGATGGTGACGAAATTGCTGATTGGCACCTGCCCACGCTCCGTGGGGACGGTCAGCCGCATAAGATTTGCCAGCGTGCGTTCCTGCGCGGGAAAGCGCACGCGTATGTCCACTGCCTCTTCGACATCGGGCGGACGATATTCGGCGAGCAGCAATCCCTGCGTGAGAAGTTGCACGGCCTGGCCGACGAGGGCCGTATCCGCGCCGAAGCGGGCGGCGCTCTCACCATCCACCTGAATGCGCCATTCCGCGCCGGGCACGGAGGTATCGTCTTCGATATCCGTAAACCCACCCAACTCCCGCATGAGTGCGCGAACGTCGTTCGTCGCCTCTTCCATGGCCTCGATATCGGTGCCAAGCAGCCGAAGCTCGATCGGCTTTCCCTGGCCGGGGCCCATCTGCTGCTCGTTAACAACGATCTCGATGCCCGGAATTTCGGCATTTCGCGCTCTTACTTCATCGATGATCTGCGCGGCGCGTGGCCGCTCGTCCCATTCCAGAAGATCGAGTTGCAAAATGCCGATCGTATCGGCGGAAACATCCTGGCCGCCCGCATCGCCGCCGCCGAATGTGCGCGTGTAGATGTGCTCGATTCCTTCCGTGCCGAGGATCGCGTCTCCAACATCGCGCACCAGTGCATCTTTCTCATAGATGGACAGATTATCGCGCGCCTTCACCGTGGCCTGGATGAAGCGCGGCTCGATCTGAGGAAAGAATTCCACACCGCGCCCGAGGAAGCCATAGGCAACGATGGCGAGAACGAGAAAGGCCAAAGTCGCAAGAAGGGTCGTCGCCGGCCATTCAAGCAGCCGGCGCAGAGCCGAGACATAGGAGCGTGTGAAACGGTCAAGATCTTCCAGATCGCCGCTTTCCGCCGCCGCCAGTGCCCTTTCCTCATCTGCCGGACGTGCGCTGCGCCGCCCGACGAGTCCGCCTAAAACGGGGATGAACACCAGCCCCATTGCGAGCGAAGCCGTCAGAACAAGGATCACGGTGATGGGGAGGAACTTCATAAATTCGCCCACCACGCCACCCCAGAAAAGCAGGGGAAAGAAAACTGTCAGCGTGGTGAGGGTGGACGCGAAAATCGGCCACGACATGCGCTGGGCTGCGGTTCGATAGGCGTCCCAAGGCGCCATGCCGCCGGCCATGCGGCGGTCGGCAAGCTCCGTGGAGACGATCGCGGAATCGACGACCATGCCCAGCACCAGGATAAGGCTGAACAGGACGATGATGTTGAGCGTCAAACCCATCCACCAGAGAAGCACGATCCCGGCGAAGAATGAGCCGGGGATGGAAAGGCCGACCAGCAAGCCGTTGCGCCAGCCGAGCGAGGCCACGATGACGATCATCACGAGCAGGACCGCGGCCAGCACGTTGTTCTGCAGGCTGTCCAGCGTCTCACGTACTTCGGTGGACTGGTCCTGAAGATAGGTTACGGAGACGCTTTCCGGGATGAGGGCATCGCCTTCCTCCATCACCGATTTCACCGCCTCGACGGTTTCGATGATATTGGCGCCCACCCGCTTTCTCACCTCCAGCGCCACGGCCGGCTGGCCGTCGATGCGGGCAAAGCCGGTCGGGTCTGCGAAACCGCGACGCACCACTGCCACATCGCCCACGGTCACCACGGCATTGTTGGATACGGTGAGAGGAATGTCGCGCACATCGGCGATGGTTTCGATGACACCCGGCACCTTGAGCGTGAGCCGGCCCGCACCTGTGTCGATATATCCGGCCGTCACGAGCTGATTGTTTCGCTGTATGCTCGTCAGAAGCTGATCGAATGGCACGCCGTAACTTTCCAGCGCACTCTGGTCGACCAGCACCTCAAGAACCTGTTCGCGCGCGCCGCCGATCTCCACTTCGAGTACATCGCCAAGCGCCTCGATCCGCTCCTGAAACACCTCGGCGAGATCGATAAGGGCACGTTCCGAAACAGGCCCCGAAAGCATGATGGTGAGCACCGGGAAAAGCGCAATGTTCACCTCCTCGACAACTGGCTCCTCTGCCGTCTGCGGCAGTTGCGCTGCAGCCCGATCCACAGCCTGGCGTACGTCCTGGTCGGCCTGATCGGCATCGAAACCTGCAGTGAACTCGAGGGTGACGGAGGCATAACCCTCGGCTGCGACAGAACGCATCTCATTGAGGCCTTCGATGGACTGCAACTCCGTCTCGAGCGGCCGCAGGAGAAGGCGCTCCGCGTCCTCAGGGGAAATCCCCTCATGCGGCACGGACACATAGATGATGGGTATGGGAACGTCGGGAGCCGATTCCTTTGGAATGACGGCATAGGCGAAGCCGCCAACCAGGAGGATCAGCACCAGAAGGATCATCATCACGCGGTTGCGCCTGAATGCAAGGTCGATGAGGGTCTTCATGGAGTGCTGCCCTGCCCACCACCGGTACCGGATGCAGGAGGCGCGCTGCCCGTCGCCGGGCCGCCTCCGCCCGGTTGCAGGCCGGCGCCGCCCGGTGCCTGCGGGGCGGTTTGCCCGATGGGCGGCGTAGACACCTCGGGAGAGATGGGGTCGACGGACGGGCCGGCAGGACCGTCGCGGCTGCCCCTTGCCCCGGCCCCGCCAGGCGAAACGGTTCCGGCCCGCGCGCCGGAACCGCTCTGCGGCGTTGCCTTGGAGGCGGATGTCCCGCCACCCGGCTGCATTTCAATGCCGGCGTTGGACGCCGATCCTGAAGCCGCCGCTGATCCGGCAGGGGCAGAGCCGGTCAGTGTACTATTGGCTGCTGCCCCGCGGCATAAATCCTCTTCGGATGGCGGCGGGGGAAGGTCCCCTACACCGGCAAACGCCGCTTCATCGCCTTCCACGATGGTCGTTGGCAAAGGCGCTGCTCCCCTGCTCCCGGACGGCTCGCTTTCAGCCTCGCTCACGCGCACACTCTCCCCGTCACGCACGAAGCCCTGACCCGTGATGATGAGCCGCGCCTGTGACGGAAGCCCCGCTACCCACATGCCATCCGCACTCGCGCGAATGATTTCAACCGGGTGAAATTCAACGACGTTATCCTCATTCACCGTCTTGACGCCGAGTTCTCCCGTCTCCCCCAGCGCGAGGACAGCCGCTGAGATGAAGTGCCCTTCCACGTCACCTGTCTTGAAACGAACTTCGCTGCTGATGACGGAAGGGATCTTCCGCTCCTCATTGGGAACACGAATTTCAACGCGGAAAGTCCGGGTCTGGGGATCGGCCGCGGGCGCGACAAAGCAGACCCGTCCCTTCGCCAAGGTTCCCGTGGCGAAACTGATCGCCGCCTCGCGGCCCACATCCACCCGTCCGACATCGCGTTGCGACACATGGATCGTAACCCGCAGAGGCGTGTTGTCGACAATGCGCAACACACTCGTTCCCGCCGGAGCCGTCTCGCCGCTGTTGATGAAGACGTCGCTGACGACGCCCGCAATCGGTGCTTCGATGGTTGTGTCGCGAATGTCGGCGCGCACATTCTCGAGCGCCGCGCGCGCGTCCTGGAGCTGGGCTTCCAATTCGCGCAGCTGCGCTTCCGTGGCAAAACCCTCACTGCGCAATTCCCGTAATGCCGCCAGATCGGCTTCCAACCTGCGAACCTGCGCCTCGGCACTTGCAAGCTGGCTTTCGCGGGCTTCCAGCCGCACGCGCGCCAGCACCGCACCGGTCTCGACTTCGTCCCCCTGACCGACTTCGATCTCATCCAGCGTGCCGCCGGTCGGCGAAACGACGTCAGCGGTGCGGTACGGCTGGGCAACGCCTTGCGCAAAAATGTATTGCGAGACCGGCTCGGCCGACGAATGGCGAACCTCGACCAATGTCGGCTGGGGACCCTCCTCTACCGAAGCGGTTTCTTCCCGATCCTGGTGCGGGATGACGAGGCCGCTGGCAAGCCAAGCAGCGGCCGCCGCGGTGATGCCGAGCGCGATCCAGGTCGAATTCTTCAAGAAGAGCCCCTTCGGCAATGTGGCAGGTGAGCACCTAACCGCTTCGTCCGGACGAGGTTCCCCACCACTGCTCCTGCAATATAAGGCTCGACAAGACTTGATCGTTCTGCTATCTGCGTGCTCCTCCTGCGGTAGTTTAACTATCGTGGGGCTTCGGTCGTGGCTCTATACTGATTGCCTGAAGCAAGAGGTGGTGCTGAGACCATCCGGGATCAACGCTTTGACAGGAAACGCAGGTGCAGGTACTCGTCCGCGACAACAATGTCGATCAAGCGCTTCGCGCGCTGAAGAAGAAAATGCAGCGCGAAGGCATCTTCCGCGAGATGAAAATGCGCGGGCATTATGAGAAGCCTTCCGAAAAGCGTGCGAGGGAGAAAGCCGAAGCCGTGCGTCGCGCACGCAAGCTGGCGCGCAAGCGGGCCCAGCGTGAAGGCATCATCGGCGGCGGACGGCCAGCGGCTCGCTGAGCGCCCATATTTCGTCCCTTTCAATCCCTCTAATGACCGGGGAAGCGAATCGCGGCCGTTACGCGCGGCGATCCGAAGGAGACGAGGAGCGACGGCGGATTGATGACTGATGTAACGAGCGGTGAAACCAAAGTATTCTTTCGGGCCCGTACCGGTGTGATAATTGCGGCAGCGATGGCCCTGGCCGCATGCAGCAGCGCCCAGGGACCGCTGGCTGATCTCACCCGCATCGACACGGCGCAAGGCTCGGAAGAAAACATCGCCTCACTGACGGCCGTCATTCAGCGCACACCCGACGATCCGGAAGCCTACAACATTCGCGGGTCCGCCTACGGGCGAGCCGGTCGCTACCGGGAGGCGCTGGAAGACTTCGACAGGGCTGTCGCGCTCGATCCGCGTTCCTTCCGCGCCTACGCGAACAGGGCCCTCATACATCGTTATCTGGGCGAGCAGCAACAAGCTCTCGCCGATTACAACCAGGCACTCACACTCAATCCGAACTACGACTCGGCCTATATCGGCCGCGGTGAACTCTACCGTCTTGCCGGCCGGTCGTCCGAAGCATTTCAGGATTTCGAGAAGGCTATCCAGCTTGGCACGACAGACCCGCGCGCCTATCACCGGCGCGGCCTGTTGTATCAGGCCAGCGGGCAGCATCAGTTCGCCATTGAAGACTTCGCCAAGGCGATCTCTCTCGCGCCCAGCCAACCTTACGGGTACAATGGACGCGGTATCTCCTATCTCGCTCTCGGTGATGAGGAGAACGCATTTGCAGATTTCAACACCGCGATCCGGCTGGACGACCAGCTCGCAGAAAGTTGGGCCAATCAGGCGCTCGTCTATGAACGCCAGGGAGAGAACAGCCGGGCGGCGCAATCCTATTCGCGGGCATTGCAATTGGACCCGAATTATGAGCCGGCCAGCGCTGGCCTGAGGCGCGTAGGCGGCAGTTCAAGCGCCTAAGGCAGGACCGGCACGGGCTTTCGCGTGCACAGGAACCATGCGCTCGCGTTCCGGCGCACGTGTTTCTAGAGCCGTTTTCCACATGTCTACGTTTGGAACCATCGCCCGGACCCTTCCGTTAACGAGCGAACCGGAACGGGAGATTTTACATGTCGAAAAGCGCAGCCGCCGCTCTCGGTGCCGTCATGACTTTTGCCCTCATCGCGTCACCGGCATCAGCACAGGAACGCACTGAGGTCGGCGTCCTTGATTGCATCATCGAAGGTGGCCTGAACATCGCCATTGTCTCCTCCAAGGAATTCTCCTGCACCTTTGAACCCGCCGGCGAGCGCCCGCCTGAGACTTATGTGGGCGTGGTGAACCGCTTTGGCCTTGAAGTTGGCGCCACGAGCGAACGCGTCATGCGCTGGGCAGTGCTCGCGCCGACCAATGCCGCCCCCTATGCACCGGGGGCGCTGGCCGGCAACTATGTGGGTGTCAGCGCGGAGGTGACTGCTGGCGTCGGCGGTGGGGCGAATGTACTGGTGAGCGAGAGCGAGAACAACCTCGTGCTCCAGCCCATTTCCCTGCAGGCGCAGACCGGTCTGAATCTCGCGCTTGGTGTTAGCGGTTTCCAATTGCGGGCAACGGCACTGTAATGCCCGCGCGCCATCGAAATCGGTTTCCGCAACACAAGACGCGCAGCTTCATGTCTGTACGTCCGAAAAGACGCGCTGCCTGAACAGGAAGCCCGGCCTTTGGCCGGGCTTTCTGCATCTATAAGCACCGCAATCTTCGGGCCGCTTTCATGGCCTCAATCCTCGATCGCCTTGACGATGTCGTCCGTCATCTTCTTGGCGTCGCCGAGCAGCATCATCGTGCCGTCCTTATAGAACAGCGTGTTATCGATGCCTGCATAGCCGGAACCAAGCGAGCGTTTGACGAAAAGGCAGGTTCGCGCCTTGTCCACATCAAGGATGGGCATACCGAAAATCGGCGATGAAGGATCGTCGCGCGCGGCCGGATTGGTCACATCGTTCGCGCCGATCACATAGGCGACATCGGCCTGGGCAAACTCCGAGTTGATGTCTTCCAGCTCGAACACCTCATCATAAGGCACCTGTGCCTCGGCGAGGAGCACGTTCATGTGTCCCGGCATCCGGCCCGCCACGGGGTGAATGGCATACTTCACCTCAACGCCATTCGCCTTCAGCTTGTCGGCGAGCTCGCGCAGCGCATGCTGCGCCTGGGCGACGGCCATCCCATAACCCGGCACGATGATGACCTTCTGCGCGTTCTGCATCAGATAAGCGGCGTCGTCGGCAGAGCCCTGCTTGACCGTCCTATCGATACCGTCATCGACGCCCGCAGCCGTCTCCCCGCCGAAGCCGCCGAGAATGACGGAGATGAAGGAGCGATTCATGCCCTTACACATGATGTAGGAGAGGATCGCGCCGGAGGAGCCGACGAGTGCACCGGTAATGATGAGCGCAAGATTGCCCAGCGTGAAGCCGATTCCGGCGGCCGCCCAACCCGAATAGGAGTTGAGCATCGAGACCACCACCGGCATATCGGCCCCGCCGATCGGGATGATGATGAGCACGCCAAGTGCCAGCGCGAGGATGACGATCAGCCAGAAAGCCGTCGTGCTCTGCCCGGCGACAAGCGTGATGATGAGAACGACAAGCGCGACCCCGATGGCAATGTTGATGCCATGCCGCATGGGCAGCAATATCGGCTTTCCGGACATGCGTCCGTCGAGCTTCAAAAAAGCAATGATCGAACCGGTAAAGGTGATGGCGCCGATTGCAACACCAAGCGACATCTCCACCAGCGCCTGTGCATGAACGTTGCCCACCGTGCCGATGCCGAAACTTTCGGGCGCATAGAGCGCAGCGGCTGCGACCATGACGGCAGCGAGGCCGACCAGCGAGTGAAACGCGGCCACAAGCTGCGGCATCTTCGTCATCTGGATGCGTCGCGCGATCACCGCGCCGGCGGATCCGCCGATGGCAAGTCCGAGGACGATCAGCAGAAATCCGCCCAGGCCGGGAGTGGCGAGGAACAAGGTGGTGAGGATGGCAATTCCCATACCCACCATGCCGAAAAGATTGCCCTGCCTGCTGGTGGTGGGGTGGGAAAGCCCCCTGAGCGCCAGAATGAAGAGAATACCGGAAATCAGATAAAGGAAGGATGCAAGATTGGCGCCCACGTCACTTGTCCTTCTTCTTGTACATGGCAAGCATGCGCTGCGTGACGAGGAAACCGCCGAAAATGTTAACCGAAGCAAGCACCAGGGCGATGAAACCAAAGCCGGTCGCAAGCCCGGATGCGGAGATGCCGACGGCCAGAAGCGCACCCACGACGATCACCGAAGAAATGGCGTTCGTGACGGACATGAGCGGGGTGTGCAGCGCCGGCGTCACCGACCAGACCACATAATATCCGACGAAGATGGCCAGCACGAAAATTGCGAATCGAAAGACGAAGGGGTCGATCGCCCCGGCGGTGGCGCCATGCGCCAAGGCGCCGGCGGCATCGGCCGCTTCCATGCTCTCGAAAGCGGCGCGAACGCTCGCGGTTGCGCGCTCGAGTTGTTCGAGCGCCTGTTCCATGGCGGTGGGTTCCATTTAATTATCTCCCCCCGTTTTGGTTGTGGCGGGCTTCTTTGCCGTGCTCCGCGGCGCACGCCGCTTTGCAGCGCCCTCGCCCGAGGATGCTTTGATCTCATCGGTTTTTACAGCGGTCTTGCGTCGGGCCGGCGCCTTCTTCGGCGCGGCCGTGCCGCTCCCACCTCCTGGCACCGAGGCCTTGTCGGCGAAGTTGGAATGCACCACTGCGCCACCATGGGTAAGCATGGTGGCCTTGACCAGCTCATCGTCAAGGTCGATGGCGAGCACCTTGCGCTCCTTGTCCACCATCGTCTCAAGAAACGCGTAAAGATTACGGGCGTAAAGGAGCGACGCAGAAGCAGCCACGCGCCCGGCAACATTCACATGGCCGATGATCTTCACGCCGTTGCGCGTCGTGACCACCTCGCCGGCCTTGGCACCCGCGACGTTGCCGCCGCGCTCCACCGCCAAATCGACGATTACGGAGCCGGGCCGCATGGAATTTACCATCGCGGCCGTCACCAGCCGTGGCGCGGGACGCCCCGGAATGAGCGCCGTGGTGATGACGATGTCCTGTTTCGAGATATGATCGGCGACGAGTTCTTCCTGGGCCTTTTTCTCGTCTGCGGTCAGCTCGCGCGCATAGCCCCCCTCACCCGAGGCATCCTTCAGCGCCTCCGTCATGATGAACTTGGCGCCGAGCGAGGCAACCTGCTCGCCCGCGGCAGCGCGCACATCCGTTGCCGAAACGACGGCGCCCAGACGACGCGCCGTTGCAATGGCTTGGAGACCAGCAACGCCGGCTCCCATGACAAATACCTTCGCCGCCGGCACCGTGCCGGCCGCCGTCATCATCATCGGCAGCGCCCGGTCATATTCGCTCGCGGCGTCGATGACGGCGCGATAGCCGGCCAGGTTGGCCTGGCTCGACAGCACGTCCATCGACTGGGCGCGCGTGATGCGCGGCATGAATTCCATGGCAAAGGACGTCACCCCTGCCGCGGCCATAGCCGCCACATCGGCTTCATTGCCGTAAGGATCCATGGTAGCGATGACGATGGCACCCGTTTTATAGGTCTTCAGTTCGCCAGCATTCGGGCGCCGCACCTTCAGCACCACCTCGGCGCTGCCGGCATCCGCCGCCCCACCGATCCTGGCGCCGGCCTTCTTGAAGTCCTCATCCGGGATGCGCGAGGCGAGCCCTGCTCCAGACTCGACCACCACCTCGAAACCGAGCGCCGCAAGCCGCTTTACCGTATCTGGCGAAGCAGCGACACGCGGCTCTGCACCTTCTGCCTCTTTGGGCACAAATATGGACTGTCCCACCTTAAAATCCTTGTCGTTTGGACCTTCCCCGCGCCGGCCTGCAACGAAGCAGACCGCCGCACCCCGTGTCTAACGCAGGATCCAGATGCCGAGTGCGCAAATAAGAAGGAAGAGAATGGTGCTGGAGATCAGGCCAGCCGGCGTGAAAAAGCCGAACGCCATCGCGATCAGCGTGGCCGCAATGATCAGCGCGCTATATTTCGAGATTGCCAAGAAGAGGCTGTAGGTGCGCTCGTGTTCGGCGTAATCCATTTCGGCGCCTGTCTCGGCCGGACCTACCGGCATGTCGTCAGCCATCGCTTACCCCTCAGGAAAAGATGTCGCAGAGGGAATAGCGAAAACGATCCGGAAGGGCAATGGGCCGCTTGGCCGCAGCCGCGTTCCTTTCATCCCTCGAAATGCGCCGGCGCCTTTGACCGCCAGCGCTTGCTCAGGATCAAGCCGCTTGTTTGAGATAGCGGGCGGTCGGCAGGATTGTCAGCGGGGCGAGTTCGCCATTCTTCGGCCGCTCGAACAGCATCCGTCTTTCTAAACGGGTCGAGCGGAAGAAAGGAAATCGCGCGATGATGCCTTCCAGGTTGTCGGCGCAATTGGATTGCAGCAGATGCACCGGCACCGTCAGCCCCGGATAGTTGCGCGGGCCCGTGGCCGGCGTTGAACGGAACACCCGGTGATAGAAGGCCGAATGCTCTTCCTTGATCGCGGTCAGGCAATAGGTGGGATTGAAGTGTTTGCAGGCCAGAACAGCAAGGCGCAACGTGACGTAAGGCAACACACGCAAGGTGCGCGACCATTCTCCCGCGGCTGCGAAACGGCTGGGATCCACAAAGCTTTCACCGGCCGCGATGCGTTCTTCCAGTATATCGCCAAAGACCTTGTTGCTGGGCGAGATCGGAAACTCCCGGCTTACATAATGAAGGCGAACCGTGCTGACGAGTAAGCTGTCATAGAAGATCCCGAACCTGTACGCATTCGGCAGTTCATCGAATGAGTCAGCGACCATGCGCATGGCGTCCGCACGCACCATGCCCGCAGCCAGATAGGAATCGTAACGCAGGCGATAAATGGCTTCCAGATCTTCGCCACGTTCACAGAACCGATATTCCGTCCGCTCCAAAACCGAAAGCACGGACCTGTTGAAAGGAGAATCCATATTTCCTTCAACCGGCCGCGCGCCCTGCCGCGGACCGCTTTGATGAATCGACATGCAACACTCGTCCCCCTTGGCGCCGCAACCAGGAACAAGACTAGCCGAGGCAATTCGTTCGGAAAAGATGAAAATCCGAAGAAATTCGTTTACTATTTGTTAAGGTTAATGGCCCGGCTGAGCCGCCGAGACGGACGGGAACCGGATCGGATTACTGCTGGACCGTCAGGTCGCCCGGCTGAAATTTGCCGTCCGCCGACCAGACCATGTTCGACATGGTCTCTATTCCAGACGAAGAGAGGGCCGAGCCGAACAGGAAACCCTGCACGCGGTCCGGCTTTACGGTTTCGTCCAGCAACTTCAGTTGCTCGAAGGTTTCAACGCCTTCCACCGTAACGGAAAGGCCGAGATTGCGCGACAGTTCGACGACGCCTATGAGAAGCTGGTGGGAGCGCCTGTTCTTTGCAACGTCATGCAGGAAACTCCCGTCGATCTTGACGCAATCAAGCGGAAGCGTGTGCAGGTAGCTGAGGCTCGAATAGCCGGTGCCAAAATCGTCGAGCGCGATTCGCACGCCGAGGGACTTCAATTCATCGATGTGGCGCCTGTTGAGGGCCTTGTCGTCCAGCAAAGCGGTTTCTGTTACCTCGATTTCAAGCCGATTGGCATCGAGCCCTGCCCGGGATAGAGCGCTCTCGACCTTGTCCACCACCGCGTCGCTATAGAAATCCTTAGCCGACAGATTCACCGAGACCCCGAGATTCTTCGGCCAGCGGGCGCATTCCTGGCAAGCAGCGTCGAGAACAAGAGCGCTGATTTCGGAAATCAGACCAATTTCCTCTGCAAGGGGAATAAAGACGGCAGGCGATATCGGCCCGAGTTCCGGGTGATCCCACCGGCACAGCGCCTCACATGCGGATATGCGCATTGATTTCATATCGACGATCGGCTGATAGACGACGCGCAGGGCGCGGGCCTGAATCGCGCTGCGCAGATCCGACTTCATCATCTGCCGGTTGCGGAAAGCGACATCCATCTCGTCCTCGAAAAGCCGCCAGCCGTTCTTGCCCTGCTCCTTGGCGTTGTACAGCGCAAGATCCGCCTTGACGGTGATCGCATCCATGTCGTTGTCACGCACAGGCGCAACGACGGCTCCCGCGCTGGATTGGATTCGCAGCGCGTGACCGGCAATCTCTACCTCGCCCTGCAATGCGTCGAAGATGGTTTTGAACTGAGCCGCAAAATCATATTCATCCTCGACACGATTGAAGAAGATCATGAACTCGTCACCGCCGAAGCGGCTGATCTTGACGTTGTCACCTTCGAAACCGGACAGGCGTTCGGCCGCAGCGTAGATCAGCCCGTCGCCGACAGGATGACCGAGCGTGTCGTTGACGTTCTTGAAATCATCGAGATCCAGCACCACAAGCCCACACAGCCGGCCGGGATCCCCCGATGCCATGAGGTCGGTAATCATGTCATGGAAGTAGGCGCGGTTCGGAAGGTTTGTCAGGCTGTCGAAACGCGCCATGTGACGGATTTTTTCCTCCGCACTGACCCGTTGCGTAACCTCCTCGAAGATGATCACGCCCAATTCCTCCCGCCCTTCCCTGGCGGAGAATTCCAGATGACGCCCGTCCAGCAGCCGCAGCAGTACCTTGCGTCCCCGCCCCTCCTTAAGCGCGCGGGTAAGCTGGACCTCGGCATAACGCCGATCCTTCTGGCTCATCAGCTTTCCCGCAACGCCGCGCAGGAGAAGCGCCCTCAGGGTGCGGCCGAGCAGTTGCTCGTGCGAGTGGAAGCCAAGATATTCCGCCGCCTGCGCATTGGCGACGATAACGCGTCCTTCCGGGCTGAACATGACAAGCCCGTGCGGCATCGTGTTCAGGGCGCGGTCGAAGCGCCGTCCAAGCTGCCCCGCCTTCCGGTGCTCCACAACGGCGCGGACGAGAATACTGCGCACCGCGGCGGAACTCGACACGATGATGTAGCCGAACGGAAAGACCAGCAAGCCCAGTACGACATGCGCCAATTCCCCGCGCAGCAGCAAACCGATGCCAATCGGCCCCAGCACCGTGGTCGTGAAGACCATCACCATACGCTTGGAGCCGTAGTTGCGGCCAACGACGGTGACGAGGGAACCAAGATTGATGGCAAGCGCGCCAAGTTCCACGAACTGGTCGGGGTAGACATAAATGGCGATAAAGCCAAAGGTACCAAGAAGCAGGCCTTGGACACCGCCTTTGAGAACGTAACCAAACTCCCATTTGCGGGCCGTTTCCCAATCGAGTTGGTCGAGCTCGTTCTGGGAGGGCCGCAGTCCGAGAAACCGCCAGAAACCGATAGCGAAGAGCAAGATCGATATAATCGCGAAGATGGGACGCCCGGTGCGCACGTAGGCCACCAACGCAACAGCCATGTGCGAGAAAGCGCCGACGAGCAGCATATGCCTGCTCTCGAACAACGATTTTACAAACTGGACGTAGACGTCCCCAGGGATGTCGCCACTGCTACGCTTGTCCATTGCACCTTCCCGCTCGGCGGCAAGACTATTGGCAGCGTGAGTTTAAGAAAAAATTATTTTCCACAAACCCTGTTAACAAAGAAGACCAATCCCACACAGATCGCGCTCCCTCCGACACTGGCAACGGCAGACCCGCATCGCCGAAGCCTGCGGATTCAATGCCTGCCACCGATCGCCAAGGGTGGCGGGTTCTTCATCCAAAAGATGGTGGGATTTCACCGTTTTGCTTTTGCGGGCGGCCCAAAACTGCTAAAAACGCGCTCGCCGGGGTACTCACGCCTGAGATGAACCGGAACGAGAAAAAATCAGCAGCGCATAGCGCAAACTGCCGTGGGGAACAGGAAAAGGCAGATGGGGCCGATACATC
>JAJUHJ010000050.1 GCA_029279965.1 Phyllobacteriaceae bacterium | reverse complement strand
CTCATCCCAGTCAAAGATACCCCCTCAGCAGGCTTATGGCCTGCTTGATTTCATCGACGAGGGATGCCGTTTCAGCACGCATGAAGATCAGTTCTCTCTTGTTGTTGAGGTTACGATTCGCGCAGAATTTATGGATGCGGGTGTTGCCTGTAAAGGAGGTGGGCACGTTCGTCCGCAGGGCACCAGCTATACGATTTGGGCGGGCTTCAAAATAGCCCGCCAGCGCCGTTGGTGATCGCTTGATTGGCCTGCGGAGAAATATTCCGTGCCCGCTCTATCGCCATTTCATCCATGCCAATCACCCAATAGGAATCCGCGGGCCCGGTGCCGGGCTTGAAGGCTTCCATGATGACACCGGGCTGTCCGGCCTCGGCGTGCATGCCGGTCTTCCGGTCGATGGGGATCAGCTTCATGCCCTCAGGTACGCGAAAGTCCACTGGACGCTTGTCTTCAAGTGCCGCGGCCATGAAATCCTTGAAGATGGGGGCCGCGAGACCGCCGCCGGTCGAGCCCTTGCCCATTGGGCGCGGCTGGTCGTAGCCCATGAAAACCCCGACGACGAGGTCAGGCGTGTAGCCGATAAACCATGCGTCCTTTTCGTCATTGGTCGTGCCGGTCTTGCCGGCGATCGGGTGACCGAGTTCGGCGATGGTCGTTGCGGTTCCGCGCGTAACGACACCTTCCATCATCGAGGTAATCTGGTAGGCAGTCATCGGATCGAGGACCTGTTCACGATCGTCGACAAGCTCCGGCTCGACCTGCCCATGCCAGGTTTGCGCGTCGCATTCAGCGCAGGTTCGCTGATCGTGCTTGTAAACGGTTTTCCCGTAGCGGTCCTGAATGCGATCGATCAATGTCGGCTGAAACGCCTTGCCGCCATTGGCCATGATGGCGTAGGCGGTCACCATGCGCATGACCGTCGTTTCGCCCGAGCCCAGCGACATGGCGATATGCTCCGGCATATCGTCATAAACGCCGAAACGTTCCGCATATTCTGCCACAAGGTCCACTCCCATGTCCCGGGCAAGGCGCACCGTCATCAGGTTGCGCGAACGCTCAATGCCGGCGCGCAGGGTGGAGGGACCGGCGAAATCACCGCCATAATTCTTCGGCTCCCAAACCTGGTCTCCGATCCTGATGGTAATGGGCGCATCGAGCACAACAGAGGCCGGCGTGTAGCCGTTGTCGAGCGCTGCCGCGTAAACGATGGGCTTGAATGCCGAGCCGGGCTGACGCTGGGCCTGGGTTGCACGGTTGAACTGCGAATGACTATAGGAGAAACCACCCACCAGGGCCAGCACGCGGCCGGTGTGCGGATCCATTGCCACCAGCGCGCCGCCAACCTGGGGCACCTGCCGCAACGCCCAGAGGTCCCCTTCCTCTTCCTTGCGCTCCACATAGACGACATCGCCCGGATTCAGCACCTCAGCGGGCGAATCCGCCCTCACGCTTCTACCATTCACGACATGGCGCAGCGCCCATTGCATGTCGGCGACCTGAATGGTTCCGGTTTCCCGTTCCTCCGACAGCGCACCGGAGATCTCGCGCTTCGGCTGAAGGCCGATCCGCGCCCCATCCCCAGAGGCTTCCAAAACGACCGCCAGTCGCCATTCAGGCACATCGCTCAGGGCGGAAATCTTGCCCAGAGGCTCGCCCCAGTCACCGCTTATGTCGATCTGCTCGACCGGGCCGCGGAAGCCCCGCAGGGTATCATAGCGCATCAGCCCCTCCTGCAGGGCGCTGCGCGCATGTTTCTGGAGTTCGGGATCGAGCGTCGTACGCACGTAGAGGCCGCCCTCGTAAAGCGCATCCTCGCCGTAGCGGGCAATGAGCTGGCGGCGAACTTCCTCTGTGAAATAGTCGGCGGCAAAAAGGTAGCTGCCGCGTCGCCGCGGGGAAACGTCCAGTCCCTTTGCCCTTGCCCTGTCAGCTTCCTCAGCGGTTATGTAGCCGTTTTGGAGCATCTGCCCGACGACCCAGTCTCGGCGGGCGATAGCCCTTTCCGTGTCGTCAAAAGGCTCATAGTTCGCTGGGCCCTTGGGAAGGGCCGCCAGATATGCGGCTTCCGAGATGGTCAGTTCACCAACGGACTTATCGTAATAGGCCAGCGCGGCGCCGGCGATCCCATAGGCACCCATGCCGAAGAAGATCTCATTCAGATAAAGTTCGAAAATCCGGTCCTTGGAGTATGCCTGCTCGATGCGGAAGGCCAGGATCATTTCCTTGATCTTGCGCTGGAAGGTCTGGTCAGAAGACAGCAGAAAATTCTTCGCAACCTGCTGCGTGATGGTCGAAGCCCCGACCAAAGGGCGGCCGCTGCCGAGATTCTGAACATTGGTGATGACCGCGCGCAGCACGCCCATGAGGTCAATACCTGGATGCGTATAGAAGTTCTTGTCCTCAGCCGAGAGGAAAGCCGCCTTTACGCGGTCCGGAATAGCTTGAATGGGAAGGTAGAGCCGCCTTTCACGCGCGAACTCCGCCATAAGCGCGCCGTTGGACGCATGGACGCGGGTGGTGACTGGCGGCTCGTACCGGGCCAGCACCTCATAATCAGGCAAATCCTGAGTAAGGTTGCCAATATAGAAGGCGACACCTGCCGCCACGACCAGCGCGGCGACGATTCCGATGCCAAAAAAATATCCTAAGAGACGTAGCATGCCCGCTCCAATATGGCGGGGACTCTCCAGCCAAACATCGATTGTCCCGCCTTCACCATGGTACCATCATATAGCAGTGAGGGAAATTTCCTCATGAACCTGCCTTGCCTCGTTCATGTGGGGAAAATGGGGCGATGGTGAACACTCAGTACGGCCCGCGCATGAAAGAATGTGCCAGCGTTGTCAATGTGCAACGCCTTTCTAGCGTCACCTGACACCGGAGCAGTTCCAGACGAGATGGTTCCTGTCGTTCATCCAAGGCGTGCCGGCCTACCTTCCGGCCCGGGCTGTCTCGAAAAGGCCAATCGCCTTGACAACACTGTCGATCGTTTTCTTCCGCCATTCCGGATCCCGCAACTGTGCCTCGTCCTTCGGGTTGGACATATAGCCGAGCTCCAACAACACGGAGGGCACATCGGGTGCCTTTAGCACCATGAATCCGGCAGAGCGCAGCGGGTTTCCGACCAGATTGACCGTATCGCTCAACTCCCCCAGCAGAGTGCGCGCAAACCGGATCGAGAAGGTATGCGTCTCCCGGCGGATGAGGTCGACCAGAATGTCCGTCACATCGTCTCTCTCCTCCTGCACCACCATTCCGGCGATTTCGTCCGAAAGATTTTCACGCGCCGCCGTCGCTGCCGCTTCTGCGTCGGAGGCCTTTTCCGACAGGGTATAAATCGTGGCGCCGCGAAAATTGCGCAGGCGGATTGAATCGGCATGAATTGAGATGAAGAGGTCGGCCTCGTGCTCCCGAGCAATGCGCACCCGCTCGTCCAAGCGCAAAAACAAGTCGGTGCTGCGGGTCAGATGAACGTTGTAGTCTCCGGTGTCTTCCAGCGCCTGACGCAATTCGAGCGCGAATGCGAGCGTGACGGACTTCTCAAAAAGCCCGCTTACCCCTTGTGCACCACCGTCTATGCCCCCATGTCCAGGATCGAGCACGATCGTAAAGCGATCGTCTTCCTCGTCCGTGTTGCCGACCGTATCAGCGGCGCCGGCATCGGGCGCGCTGTCGATGCGCTCGCGCATCGCTGCCTCAAAATCGGAATGAGAGGCCGACACGATGTCGGCGATCAGCCGGAAACCGGGCGAATTCTCGTTCTCCAAAACGGAGATATCGTCAAGTGTGAAGGGTCCAACCGCCGTCAAAATAACGCGCGAATGGCCGGGCGACATCCTGCCGTAGCGCACGCGTGCGATCAGCCCGCGCGGCGTCAGCGCAGACTCCTCGAAGGAAAACTCGCTTTCCGGGAGGTCGATGACGAGGCGATGCGGATCGCGCAGAAGGAACCAATTGATCTCGGGTTTCCGGTCGAAGTGCATGATGATCCGCGTGCGCAGTTCATCGCCGGCCATCCGATAATCGTAGGCGAGCAGACGCGATGATTCTTCCACCGGCTGCGAATCAGCCGGTGCGGGGCTTGATATGGAAAAAAGGAGCATCAGGGCGAGCACGATAAGCGCCGCAAGTCCTGAAGTACCAGGAGCTAAAGTCCGCGCGTCAGGTTTTCGATGCCTGCGATCCGACACATGCAATCCCTTGATTGTCCCCGGTGGAGACGCCGTTAGCGGAACTCCAAGGCCGCATCAAGGTGTCAATGGTACAATTGAGGCTGATGAAATCAGGGTTGCCATAAACTTTTGCAAATCATAAAAGCTGAGATGGACCATCGTGATGCGCCCTCTTTGAATGCTTATCATTCGAGATGCGGCGGAGGGGCGAACCGAACCAAGCCGACGACCCTACGCGGGCGAGGACGGTGGCTCTAGAAGAATTTCTTCAAGGCGTTCGCGGCGATGCCGGAACCCTTAATGTGAGGAAAACGGCCGGGACATCCCAGGTCGGCTCTTGTTTAGAGCGAAGTAGCGGGTCCGCCAACCGGACCCTGGTTGAAACGGTACTGCAAGGCGGTGCGATGGCTTTGAACGCAGTCAGGAGCTTCCCCCGAGTGATCCGTCGCGGATATGCGGCGGCCGGGTATTCTGCTGTTCCAGAATCGCGGCCGGCAGGCCTCAGATTGTCCGGCACTCGATGCGACGTGGCAGAAAGACCCTATGTCTTTGCCCGGCAAACGGATCGTGCCGGGGAGACAAGAATTTATGCCCAACAAAATGCTGATCGACGCCTCCCATCCGGAGGAAACACGCGTCGTTGTCACACGCGGTAGCCGTATCGAAGAATTCGATTTCGAATCGCAGGATAAAAAGCAACTTAGAGGAAACATCTACCTGGCGAGGGTTACCCGCGTAGAACCATCCCTTCAAGCAGCCTTTGTCGAATATGGTGGAAACCGGCACGGTTTTCTGGCTTTCAGCGAAATACATCCCGACTACTATCAAATCCCGGTTGCCGATCGGCAGGCCCTCTTGAAGGCGGAAGCCGAAGAAGCCAAAGCCGCCGATGACGAGGCAGAACAGCACGAAACGAGCAATGGAAACGGCAGGAAAAGACGCCGTTCCCGCACCCGTGGAGGAAATGGCGAGGCGCCGGACGATGCCTCCCCGACGCAAGAGGCGCAAGCCGCGAAAGCAGACGGCGAAGCTGTCTCGCAGGATGTCGCCTCCTCTTCGACCAACGGCGATGAAAACGGCCGAAGCGACGAAGATGGCGAAGTCGATACCGTCGGTGCCGAGGATGCGCTGGATGAAGTGCATAACCGCCGCAAGCCGGTGCGGCGCAATTACAAGATCCAGGAAGTTATCAAACGCCGCCAGATCCTTCTGGTACAGGTTGTCAAGGAAGAACGAGGCAGCAAGGGCGCGGCGCTCACGACGTATCTGTCGCTGGCGGGGCGTTATTCCGTCCTGATGCCGAACACCGCGCGTGGCGGCGGCATTTCACGCAAGATCACCAACCCGCAGGACCGCAAGCGCCTGAAGGAGGTGGTCAAGGGTCTGGATGTGCCAGAAGGGATGGGTGTCATCCTGCGCACCGCCGGTGCCAACCGGACGAAGGCCGAGATCAAACGCGATTACGAATATCTCATGCGGCTTTGGGAACGGGTCCGAAATTTCACCTTGGAATCCATCGCCCCGGCGCTCGTATATGAGGAAGGCAGCCTCATCAAGCGCTCCGTACGCGATCTCTATAACAAGGAGATCGACCAGATCCTCGTGGCTGGCGAAGAGGGCTATCGCGAGGCTAAGGACTTCATGCGCATGCTGATGCCAAGCCATGCGAAGGTAGTGCAGCCCTATCGGGACACCACGCCGATTTTTGCCCGCAATGGCATCGAAGCCCAGCTCGACAAGATGCTCCAGCCGCAGGTTACGCTGAAGTCCGGCGGCTACATTATCATCAATCAAACCGAAGCGCTGGTTGCAATCGACGTCAACTCGGGACGTTCGACCAAGGAACATTCGATCGAAGACACTGCGCTTCAGACCAATCTGGAGGCGGCCGATGAGGTCGCCCGCCAACTCAGGCTGCGAGACCTTGCCGGTCTGATTGTCATCGACTTCATCGATATGGAGGAGAACCGCAACAACCGTGCGGTCGAGAAACGACTGAAGGAGTGCCTCAAGAGCGATCGCGCGCGTATCCAGGTGGGCCGAATATCCCATTTCGGCCTGATGGAAATGTCGCGCCAGCGCATCCGCGCCAGTGTGCTCGAAAGCACGATGCAGCCCTGTCCCCATTGTGGCGGAACAGGACATATCCGTTCAGAATCATCGGTCGCGTTGCTGGTTGTTCGGGCTATCGAGGAATATCTCATCAAGGATTCGCGCAACGACATCGTTGTCCGCACTCCCGCGTCTACAGCGCTTTACCTCCTCAATCAGAAGCGTTCCAATCTCATCGAGCTCGAGGAACGCTTTGGCACGGCGATTACCGTGGAAACGGACGAGGAGCTTGGCGGGCAACATTATGCCATTGTGAAGGGCGCACCCTCCAGCCGCGCACCTCTCGTCCCGCCTGCAGTGCAGACCGAGATTGCTGAAGATGTCGATGAGCCCGCCGACGAGGACGCGGCGGACCAGGCGGAAACCGAAGAGACCAACGGCGATGACGGCGGTTCGCAAGGCCGCAAGCGGCGTCGCAAGCGCAGACGGCGCGGTGGACGTGATCGGACGGAACAAGCGGCCGAGACCGGATCCGAGGAGAAGACGGAGTCGGCTCCGGTGGAAGAGGAAACCGCCACCGAGCATGCAGCCGCCGATGAAGGAGAGCGCAAGAAGCGTCACCGGGGCAAACGGGGCGGCCGGCGAAATCGCCAGCAGGAGGAGCCTGTTGCCAGTGACGAAAAGGTGTCGGCGAACGATGCCGGGCAGAACGCTGCCGATGAGGTGAATCCTCAAGCCGAGGCAGCCGCTTCAGACAATGAGCCTTCCGCGCCTTCCGAGGCGGCCGAGGGAGCTGTTTCCGAAGCAGTCAATACACCTGCACAAGACGGCGAGAAGCCGGCCACCAAGCCGCGCAGGCGTTCCCGCAGCGCGAAAGGTGCACAACAGAGCGCCGCTGAGGAAAAAGCGGCGTCCGAGGTCAGCGTTCCCTCCGAACCTGCAGCACCTTCCGAGGACGTTTCTGCCGGTCCGGAACCAGTCGGCGACGGTGAAAAGGAAGCTGCCGCGGCCGAGAAGAAGCCACGCGGGCGGCGTCGCAAAATAGAAGAAGACGATGACGCCGCCAAGGAACCCGTGGTTTCCTCACCGGCGAGCGAGCAGGAGGAGGCACCGCGCAAGACGGGCTGGTGGCAACGCCGAAGCTTCTTCTGATATAAGTCTGACCGTATACAATCTCATCCGGCCCGGGAATGTAGAGCACATGATGTTCTCCACCCGGTGCCGGAAATAATCGTGCTCAGTCCATTGCGCATCCAGGACGTCTGCGGCATCGGCTCGAAAATCTGAAATCGATTTTCGGAAAGCGCGATGTGTGATGTGGCGCCTTTTCATCGCCACCTTGCTTGCTTACCAAGCTGACGAGGAATAGCTTGCGTGACCGTCTGCAACCTCGGTCTGGCAGCGGAATCGGTGTAGAAAGCAAATGTTTGTATTCGAAGACGTCGCCTCACCGTGCGCATACCGGAGGACAGAGGGGTGCTAAAGCGTTTTGCATCAAGGTGGTGCTGCCGGATGTCGGGCAGATCTGGCGCAAACGCGCAGCGAGCTCGACACGAGCAGGTGAACAATCACCCGGGGATCGGCTTTCTCCGCTTGTTCGCCATCTTTGTTGCCGGCGTTTATATGTTCGTTGCAACGGCTCCGGCGGCACAGGCCCAACGTAGCGTGTCTGTGGTTCGTGACGCCGAGATCGAGGCGCTGGTGGCTGAATATGCACGCCCGATACTGCAGGCGGCCGGTCTCAGCCGTTCAGGAATCGAGATCGTTCTGGTCAACGACCACCGCTTCAATGCGTTCGTGGCTGGTCGACGCATCTTCATCCATACGGGCGCATTGGTGACCTCCGAAACACCGAACGAGATCATTGGCGTTATCGCGCACGAAGTCGGACACATTGCCGGTGGCCACCAGCACCGCTTGCGCCAGCAGATCGCCCGGGCGCAAACGATGGCCGTCGTTGCTGCTCTGCTTGGGATCGGCGCGGGAATTGCGGGCGCAGCGGCCGATGCCGGCGGAATGGCGCAGGCAGGTGCCGGATTGGCCGCTGGCGGTGCCGAGGCGGCAAGGCGTAGCCTCTTGAGCTATCAGCGAACCGAAGAGACAACAGCCGACCGTTCGGCAATCGGCTATCTGGAGCAGACCGGCCAATCAGGACGGGGCATGCTCCGGACGTTCGAGCGCATGGCGCGGGGTGGCGCGCTCGCTGGCGTCAATGTGGATCCATATCAGATTAGCCATCCCATGCCGAGGGACCGCATCGCCAACCTGCAAACCCTCGTGGAGCAAAGCGCCTATTACAATCGGGAAGACCCTCCTGCGCTAAGACTCCGTCATGATCTGACACGAGCCAAGATCGCCGCCTATACGGCGGGACCGAACGCGGTGGCCCGCCTTTTCCGCGACAATCCACGCGGACTGCCGGCACGCTACGGAGATGCGATCAGCACCTATCTTCATGGCAGCCCGCGCGATGCTTTGGCGAAGGTCGACCGGCTTGTTTCCGAACAGCCGAACAATCCATATTTTCACGAGCTGCGCGGCGAGGTTCTGATCAAGGCGAACCGGCCGCGCGAGGCGGCGGATGCATACGCCACGGCAATTCGCCTCGCCCCCTCGCCTTCCGGTCTCTTGCAGGTGGGGTACGGTCAGGCGCTGCTTGCCGCGGGCCAGCCCGATCTGGTGCGCAAGGCAGCAGCCGAGCTTAAATCCGGGCTGACGCGCGCGCCGGAGTATGTGAACGGCTACCGTTTTCTGGCGCAAGCCTATGGGCAGCTCGGCGAGATCGGCGCGGCAGAGCTCGCGACAGCCGAAGGACATTTCTTCTCAGGCGCATATCGCGATGCCAAGATCTTCGCCACACGGGCACAGACCAAGCTGAAGCAGGGTTCACCGGAATGGCTGCGCGCCCAGGACATCATTAATTATCGCCCATCAACGGACCGGTGATGATGCGTCCACGTAGCCCTGCGGCCGAGCCATTTTGTACAGGAAAGCTCTGATGAAAGACCTCCTTAAAGCCATAACACTCATTATGGTGGTGACCGCCTCTTTTTTCTCGTTCGACATTCTGGCGCGCCAAGGGGCGGCGGCTGACACGTCCGTAAGTCTGACCCGGCCCGAGATCGAGACGATCGTGCGCGACTATCTTTTGGAGAACCCTGAAATTCTCCTGGAAATGCAGTCCGCCCTGGAAGCCAAAATGCATGAGGAGCAATTGGCGGCAAACAGGCAGGTGATCGCAGACGCATCGGACGCGCTTTTCGGCGGTACGTATGACGGTATAATCGGAAATCCGGACGGCGACGTCACCGTGGTCGAGTTCTTCGATTACAACTGCGGCTACTGCAAACGCGCACTCACCGATATGATCACACTTGTCGAGAACGATGAGAACCTGCGGTTCGTGCTAAAGGAGTTTCCCATATTGGGGCCGGAGTCGCAGGAAGCGCACGTCGTTTCGCTGGCGTTTCAGGGGCTCGCGCCGGAGAAATATGGCGAGTTCCACCGCCGGCTTCTGGGCAGTGATGGCCGCGCGAATGAAGAAAGCGCCATGGCTCTTGCGCTTGATTTGGGCGTTGACGAAGCGGCCCTGCGCCAGGAGATGCAAAATCCGCAGATCGAGGCGGCGATCAACGAGACATACCAGCTTGCCAATCAGCTCAATATCACCGGCACACCATCCTATGTCATAGGTGAGGAGGTGGTTTTCGGTGCCCGTGGGCAAGAACATCTGTCCGAAAAGATCGAGAACGCGCGCCAATAATCGGCTTCATCCCAGTACTCCTTTCCGGAAGACACAATTGCTGCTCTTTCCGCCACGGTCGAACCTGATTATAGAAGGCCGTTGCGGAGCGGATGCGGTCTGGAGCGACAGATGACCAAAACGATATACATTCTGAACGGCCCCAACCTGAACATGCTCGGCCGACGCGAGCCGGGCATATATGGTGGCGGGACGTTGGCTGATATCGAGACAGACTGTCAGACACGCGCCAGGGAGCTCGGCTTTGCAACCGAGTTTCGACAATCCAACCATGAGGGCGTTCTGGTCGACTGGATCCAGGAGGCTGGCGAACGTTCGGCAGCAGGCATCATTCTCAATCCCGGCGCCTATGGACACACGTCCATAGCGCTGCATGACGCGATCCGCGCTGTAAGTCCGCTTCCGGTGGTGGAAGTTCATATTTCAAACATTCACGCACGTGAACCGTTTCGACATCAATCGATGATAGCACCCGTGACGATCGGTATGATATGCGGCTTGGGGCCTAAGGGCTACGCATTGGCGCTCGAAGCGCTGGCGGCACGGTTTTGAAGGTTCGCGGCGGCAAGACAGGACATTGGACATGGCAGTAAAGAAGAACGGCGTTGACCAACAGTTGATTCGTGATCTCGCGGGAATCCTGGATGAAACGCGCCTGACGGAGATCGAAGTCGAAGTGGAGGATGGGATCCGAATTCGTGTTTCCCGCCAATCCTCCGCGGTGCAGGCTGTTCTTCCCGCCGCCCCCTCCCAACCAACGGCCCACACTCCGGCACAGGACGCTGCACCGGCTGCATCGCCCTCAACACGCGAACAATCCGCCGACACCGACAAGAATGCCATCCCTTCACCAATGGTGGGCACGGCCTATCGCTCTCCCTCTCCAGGGTCCCTGCCCTTTGTCGATATCGGACAATCCGTCGAGAAGGGCCAGACATTGCTGATTATCGAAGCAATGAAGACCATGAATCAGATTCCCTCACCGCGTGCCGGTGTCGTCAAGGCGATCCTGTTCGAGGATGCTCAGCCTGTTGAGTTCGGCGAACCGCTCATTGTCATCGAATAGACGGGACACCGGGCTCGATGTTTCAGAAAATACTCATTGCCAATCGCGGCGAAATCGCGCTGCGAATCCTTCGTGCGTGCAAGGAACTGGGCATCAGTACCGTGGCTGTTCATTCCACGGCTGACGCAGATGCCATGCATGTTCGCCTTGCGGACGAAAGCGTCTGTATCGGGCCGCCACCTTCACGCGATAGCTATCTCAACATTCATCAGATTCTGGCTGCCTGCGAAATCACCGGCGCCGATGCAGTTCATCCCGGGTACGGCTTTCTCTCGGAAAACGCCAAGTTTGCCGAGATACTTGCGGCTCACAATCTTACCTTTATCGGCCCCTCTGCCGAACATATCCGCATCATGGGCGACAAGATCGAGGCCAAGCGCACGGCCAAGCGCTTGGGTATTCCGGTGGTACCGGGTTCGGAAGGTGCCGTGCAGGAAGAGCACGAGGCCAAGCGGGTCGCCGCTGAGATCGGATATCCTGTTCTCATAAAGGCCTCAGCCGGCGGCGGCGGGCGTGGTATGAAGGTCGCCCGCAGCGAAGCGGACCTTGCCGCGGCGCTTTCCACGGCACGTTCGGAAGCTGGCGCAGCTTTCGGGGACGATGCCGTCTACATCGAAAAATACCTTGAAAAGCCTCGCCATATCGAAGTTCAGGTGATGGGCGACGGGGCGGGAAATGCAATCCATCTGGGCGAGCGGGACTGCTCGTTGCAACGGCGCCACCAGAAGGTGTGGGAGGAGGCGAACTCCCCTGCCCTCAATCCGGAGCAGCGCCTGCGTATCGGCAAGATCGTGGCGAAAGCGGCGGCCGGTCTTGGCTATTCCGGTGCCGGGACTGTCGAATTCCTCTACGAGAACGGCGAATTCTATTTCATTGAAATGAACACCCGCTTGCAGGTCGAGCATCCGGTGACGGAGGCAATTACCGGGATCGATCTCGTGCATGAGCAAATCCGCGTAGCCTCCGGGAGCGGGCTCTCCCTTACGCAGGAGGAAGTGCGGTTCCAGGGTCACGCCATCGAATGCAGGATCAACGCGGAAGACCCATACACATTCGTTCCCTCGCCAGGCACCATCACACATTTCCATACGCCGGGCGGGCTTGGTGTCAGGGTCGATTCGGGCGTCTATTCCGGATACCGCATCCCCCCCTATTATGACAGCCTTATCGGCAAGCTTATCGTGCACGGTCGCAACCGTGTCGAATGTATGATGCGGCTGAGACGCGCGCTTGACGAATTCGTCGTCGATGGCATCAATTCAACATTGCCTCTTTTTCGCGAGTTGGTTGGCAATATCGATGTGGCGAATGGCGATTATGACATTCATTGGCTGGAGAATTATCTCGCCGAGAGCCGGTAGGACGATCTTCCCCTTGGAGGTCGTCCGGCGGACGGCAACATGACACGGCCTTATGCGCCGGGCTACCACATTCCCCCGGACCTGCTTTTGCGTGCCTACGCCACTGGCGTGTTCCCGATGGCCGAGCATGCCGATGATCAGGAAGTCTTCTGGGTTCGGCCGGAAATGCGCGGCATCATTCCGCTGGACGGGTTCCATGTTCCGCGCAGCCTCAAGAAGATTCTGCGTCGTGAACCCTATGAAATCCGCTACGATTCAGATTTTACGGGCGTCATCGACGCCTGTGCAGAGCCGGGACCGGAGCGGCAGGACACCTGGATCAATCCACCGATCCGCGAAGCCTACACGGCATTGTTCGAGCGGGGGCATTGCCACACGGTGGAGGCTTGGCACGATGACAGGCTCGTCGGCGGCCTCTACGGGGTGACGCTCGGGCGGGCCTTCTTTGGAGAAAGCATGTTCTCCCGCGAGCCAAACGCGTCCAAGATATGCCTGGTGCATCTGGTGGAAAGATTGAACGAACGCGGTTTTATACTGCTGGATACCCAATTCACCACGCCGCATCTCAAACGCTTCGGCGCAATTGAAGTGCCCCGCCAGCGCTATGAACAACTTCTCGCGGAGGCACTCGAGGAAAGCGCGATCTTCTGAGTCAACTCAGTTCGTTTCAGGCGCGGGCAAATCGGACGACTGCTTGCAGCTTTCCAGCCACACGTCATATACCGCATGCTCAATGGCATTCAGCCCCGGGCTTTCGGAGAACATCCAACCGGTGAAGATCCGCTGGATTTCATTGTCGAGCGTGACCTCGCTCACCTCGACAAAAGCATCCGTCTTCGGCTCCTCCGTCTCGGGCGAACTGTAACAGACCCGCGGCGTGATCTGCAGCCGGCCGAACTGGAACGTCTCATCCATATAAATGTCAAAGCTGAAGGTGCGGCCGGTGATCTTGTCGATCGCGCTGAAGGCAGCGACCGGGTTTGCTATGCGATCGGCGTAAACAGGTCCAACCAGCGCGCATGAGAGCGCTGCTGCAAATAAGGCTTGCGCTAGCCCCGAAGAAAATCGTTGCCTACGTGTCATTCTGCCATTCGCTCCTTCACCCAGCCCATAGCGCTGCTGCATCTCCAAGGAGATATTTCGCGATTGTGGCGAGAAAACACGTTCAGCCGCCTGGCGTCCAGGCGTCGTAATCACCTGTCACCCGCGGTCGCGTTTCATTGCTGAGGACCGAGCCGCGAGGGCGGTAGGCACCTGGGGTGCCCGTGAGATTCGGGAGGTGCTGCTTCTGCCATTCGCGAGGCTTGTAGTCCTCAGCGACGGGCGGCGTGTCCACCTTGTGGTGTAGCCACCCATGCCACCCGGGCGGTACCGCGGACGCTTCGGAATAGCCGTTATAGATCACCCAGCGGCGCGTGCGTCCCTCCGAGTCCGTTCCGCCCTGATAGTAGACATTGCCGAATTCGTCCTCGCCCACGTGCCGTCCCTTACGCCAGGTGTGGAAGCGCGTATTGAGGCTCTGGCCGTTCCACCAGGTAAAGATCTGGAGCAAAATCTTCTTCATCATTATCCTCGCGGCGGATGCCGTTCGTCTGCGTTATGGCGATGCAGCCCGGCGAAAGCAAGGCATTCTGCGGCGGAAGAACCCGCGGGCTCTCCCTCAGCCTTCGATGCCGAGCTTCTGCCTCACCAGTGCGTTAACGGCCTGAGGATTGGCTTTGCCGCCCGTTGCTTTCATCACCTGACCGACAAACCATCCTGCAAGCGTCGGCTTCGCCTTGGCTTGTTCTACCTTGTCCGGATTCGCTGCAATGACCTCGTCCACCGCTTTTTCGATGGCGCCAGTGTCAGTGACCTGCTTCATGCCGCGCTCTTCCACGATCCTGTTCGGATCGCCGCCCTCAGTCCAGACGAGCTCGAACAGATCCTTCGCGATCTTACCCGAAATGGTCCCATCCTTGATGAGGTCGATGATCGCGCCGAGCTGCTCGGGCGAAACAGGCGTATCGTCGATGGCTTTTCCCGCCTTGTTCAAAGCCCCCAAAAGGTCGTTGATGACCCAGTTCGCCGCGGCTTTTCCATCTCGGCCGGCAGCCACCTTCTCGAAATAATCGGCAACGGCCTTTTCCGACACAAGAACCGATGCGTCATACTCCGATAGTCCGAGATCCGCGATAAAACGCGCCTTCTTCTCGTCTGGCAGTTCCGGCAGTCCGGCGGCAAGCGAGTCCACGTAAGACTGGTCAAAGACAAGCGGCACGAGATCCGGATCGGGAAAATAGCGATAGTCATGCGCTTCCTCCTTGGAACGCATGGAGCGTGTTTCGCCCTTTGCCGGATCGAACAGCCGCGTCTCCTGGTCCACCGCACCGCCATCCTCGATGATGGCGATCTGGCGGCGTGCCTCCGACTCGATCGCTTGACCGACAAAGCGGATCGAGTTGACGTTCTTGATCTCGCAACGGGTGCCGAAGGGCTCGCCGGGCCTGCGTACCGATACGTTCACATCGGCACGCATGGAACCCTCGTCCATGTTGCCATCGCATGTGCCGAGATATCGAAGAATGGTGCGCAGCTTGGTCAGAAACGCTTTTGCCTCGTCGGCGGACCGCATATCGGGCTTGGACACGATCTCCATAAGGGCTACGCCCGAACGGTTGAGGTCCACATAGGACATGGTTGGATGCTGGTCGTGCAGGGACTTTCCCGCGTCCTGTTCCAGATGCAGGCGCTCGATTCCCACTTCGATCTCCTCGAAGCTGCCGTCCCTGGCCGGGCCGACCGCAACGAGAACAACACCTTCGCCGACAATCGGATGTTTGTACTGAGAGATCTGATAGCCCTGCGGCAGATCCGGATAGAAGTAGTTCTTGCGGTCGAAGACCGACCGATGATTGATCTGCGCCTTCAACCCCAGCCCGGTGCGGATCGCCTGCCGGACACACTCTTCATTGATGACCGGGAGCATGCCGGGCATGGCTGCGTCGATCAGCGAGACATTGGCATTCGGTTCAGCACCGAACGCCGTGGAGGCACCCGAAAACAGCTTTGCGCGCGAAGTCACCTGTGCATGGATTTCCATGCCGATGATAACTTCCCAATCGCCCGTAGCCCCGGGAATCAGCCGTTTGGGATCGGGCGTGCGCGTGTCGATGATCGTCATGAGCCCTGCTTCAAATCACGATTGCAATCGCCGCCTTGGCTAGAACAATCATGCGGACGTGGCAAGCAGGTTGAGAGCCGAGGCGGACGTTCTTTGCGGGTTGGAGGATTCGTGGCCTCCGGGCGAAACTTCACCGCTGCTCCTCAAACCGCCGCGGGTTTTGCGACGCAGGATAAAGCAGCCCGATGGCAATTTCTGAAGGTCAGGCGACGCCTTGCGCGCGCGCCTCTGCGAGCGCTTTCAGTTCGGCCGGCTTCAGTTCGACAGACTCGCCGCAGCCGCAGGCCGAGCTCTGGTTGGGATTGTTGAAAACGAAGCCCGTACGGAGACGCGTGACCTCGAAATCCATTTCCGTTCCGAGCAGGAACAGCGCGGCTTCGGGCGCCACGTAGACATGAGCATCGTCACGCTCGACATGGTCATCCTTCGGGTCCGGCTCCGTCACCAGGTCAACGGTGTATTCCATGCCCGCGCAGCCGCCCTTTTTGATGCCCACGCGAATACCCTGCGCACCCTCGTGCGTTTCAACGATCTCGCGCACACGCTCCACTGCCGCATCGGTCAGGGTGATGACTTGAAATCTGCCCATGATTTTCTCCATCCAACGAGCAAACAGCGAACGCGCTTCACGTGAGTGCTTTCTCCGAAAGCTAGTCTCTCGCACTGGCCATTCAATGCCTACTCGCTATTGATGATCCTTCTATCCGGCTTCTCAATACCAGCCGAGCGCAACCTGCGCTTCCTCCGACATCCGGTCAGGCGTCCATGGCGGATCGAACACCATATTCACCTTAACATCGCTTATGCCTTCCACCGCGCTCACCGCATTTTGAACCCAACCCGGCATCTCGCCGGCCACCGGGCACCCTGGCGCGGTGAGCGTCATGTCCACCTCAACCGAGCGATCGTCTTCGATGTCGATCTTGTAGATCAGGCCCAACTCATAGATATCGACCGGAATTTCGGGATCGTAGACGGTCTTCAGCGCCCCGATGATGTCGTCGGTCATGCGCGCGAGCTCTTCCTGTGGAATTGTAGAAGCAGAAAAGCCGCCATTGGCAGTCTTCTCGTTATCTTCCATTTCCGGTTTGTCCTGAATATCCGTCATGGCCTCATCCGAAGAATTTTTGCGCCTTGTTAAGCGCCTCCACCAGGGCATCCACCTCGGCGCGCGTATTATACATGGCGATTGAGGCGCGACATGTCGAGGTCACGCCGAAGCGTTTCAAGAGCGGTTGAGCGCAATGGGTGCCGGCGCGCACGGCCACCCCGGAACGGTCGATCACCATCGATACGTCATGGGCGTGGATGCCGGCCAACTCGAAAGACAAAATCGATCCCTTGCCGGGAGCCGTACCAAGAATTTTCAGCGAGTTGATCTCGCCCAGCCGCTCATGCGCATAGTTTGAAACATCGGCCTCGTGAGCGGCAATCGCTTCCCGGCCAACGCCTTCAACGTACTCGAGCGCAGCGCCGAGACCGATCGCCTGCACGATCGGGGGCGTGCCGGCTTCGAACCGGTGTGGGGGTTCGTTGTATGACACATCGTCGAGCGTGACATCCTCGATCATCTCGCCGCCACCCTGGAACGGGCGTGTCTCTTCCAGCCGCTCTCGTTTGCCGTAGAGAACGCCAATGCCGGATGGCCCGTAAAGCTTATGACCCGTACAGACATAGAAGTCGCATCCAAGCGCCTGCACGTCCACGGGCATGTGCACCGCGCCCTGGCTGCCATCGACCAGAACCGGAATACCCCGCTCATGTGCGATGCGCACGATCTCTTCAATCGGCGTGACCGTGCCCGTGACGTTTGACATTTGGGTGATGGCAACGAGCCGGGTGCGCTCGGTCAGGCACTTTTCAAACGCATCGATATGAAAAACGCCATCATCATCGATCGGCGCCCAGACCAGCTTCGCCCCCTGTCTTTCACGCAAGAAGTGCCAGGGCACGATGTTGGAATGATGCTCCATGATCGAAAGCACGATCTCATCACCCTCACCGAGGTGCGGCATGGCATAGCCGTAAGCCACAGTGTTGATGGCCTCGGTCGCCGATTTCGTGAAGACGATCTGCTCAGCACTTTCGGCGTTCAGAAAGCGGCGGACGGTTTCGCGAGATTTTTCATAGGCTTCCGTCGCAGCATTCGAGAGATAGTGCAGCCCGCGATGCACATTTGCATATTCCTGCGAATAGGCATGGGTGATCGCGTCGATGACCGCCTGAGGCTTCTGCGCGGAAGCGGCATTGTCCAGATAAACCAGTGACTTTCCATGGACCTGACGCGAAAGGATCGGGAAATCGCCGCGGATTGCTTCCACATCATAGGTTCTATTTGCGGCTTTCTGCTCCATATCCGGTCCATTCTCATCGTTCGCAGGCAAAGTCTTTGCCATGATTCACGCTCTTACCGGAAAGGAGCCGGAGCGAAGGAGCATCGTGGCAGGACGTCCTTCGTTCCGCGGGTCAATTTGCAATGGTCGCCACAGCTTCCCGATAGGAACGGCAATGTCACCCGTGCTCGGAAAACCAGGCGTCGAGCTTGGCTTCGAGCGCCTCGACAATCGGCTCGCTTTCCAGTTCCTCGATCACCTCGGCAATGAAGGCTTTGACCAGCAGCCCACGTGCGGTTTTCTCATCAATGCCGCGCGCCATCAGATAGAATAGATGGTCGGCCTCGATTTCCGTCACCGTCGCGCCGTGACCGCAGGCTACATCGTCGGCGAAAATTTCCAGTTCCGGCTTGGACGAAAAGCCGCCTTCGTCGGAAAGCAAGAGCGTGTTGCAGGCCATCTTGGCGTCGGTCTTCTGAGCATCGCGCGCAACGCGAATCTGCCCTTGGAAGACGCCTTGGGCTCGGTCCGTCACCACATTGCGGAACGTCTCGGTCGAAATGGTGTTCGGCGCGGCATGATCGAGCACCATGGTGACATCGCAATGGGTCTCTCCGGCAAGCATATTCACGCCACGCAGGCGGAATTGCGAATCCACGCCCTGCGCGACGACACGGATTTCCTGGCGCACCAACTTGCCGCCCGCATTCATCACGAAAAGCGTTACGTTCGCGCGTGCACCGATCGTAATATTGATCCGGCCGAGATGACTGGTGCCCTCTGGCTGTTCCTGAACGATGAGCCAAACGACGTCGGCATCATCGCCGACCTCCAGATTGCTGATGGATGAGACCAGCGCCTCGCCGCTACCCGTCTGGCGCTCGACGATCGTAGCCTTCGCCTTTTCGCCTACGCTTACGGCAAAGCGCGTGTGGACCTGGCCGCCAGCCTGCACGTTCTGAAGCTCGATCGGAGTTGTCACTTGAACGCCGGCCGGAATGTCGAGGGTAAAGCCGTCAGACGCCAAAGCCGAGTTGACGGCAGAAACCGTGTCGTCGAAGCCGTCATACCCCATAAGCTGTGCAAGGCTGCCATCGGCAAGCCTGTCTGCAACGGTAGCAACGGCCACCCCTTCGGGCGTCTCGCGCTTTTCGGCAGCACCGTTCAGCACCGGCAGGATCGCAGAACCCTGCAGCAAAGGCTCGACAGAGGCTGCGGAGGCCGAAGCATCAAAGCCCGGCACCTTTGACAGAAGCCGGCGCAAATCGGTGTAATGCCATGCCTCCATCCTGCGCGTCGGAAGACCACGCTTCAGCAGTTCCGCTGCTTCTTCACGCTTGGCCGTAACGGCAGCATCGCCCGGAAGTGCACCTGCCCGTTCGGCAAACGCCTGTATGAGCGCATCTTCGGCGGGAGTGTGGGATGTCTGTGTATGAACGTTCATGGCGTCCTGCCTTTATGCCGCTTCGCCGACAATGCCGGTATAGCCGTTCTTCTCAAGTTCGATCGCCAGATCCTTGTCGCCCGATGTCGCAACCCGGCCCCGATAGAGAACGTGGACCGTGTCGGGCACGATATAATCGAGCAGGCGCTGGTAGTGGGTGATGACCACAATTGCCCGGTCCGGCGAGCGCAGCGCGTTCACCCCATCGGCCACGATCTTCAGCGCATCGATATCGAGGCCGGAATCGGTCTCATCGAGGACGCAAAGCTTCGGCTGCAGCAGCTTCATCTGAAGGATTTCGGCACGCTTCTTCTCGCCACCCGAAAAGCCGACATTGACCGGCCGCTTGAGCATCGCCATGTCCATGTCGAGCGTGTCGGCAGCACTACGCACCCGCTTCATCAAGTCCGGAATCTTCAGCTCTTCCTCGCCCCGCGCCTTGCGCTGAGCGTTCATCGCTACCTTGAGAAACTCCATGGTTGCGACGCCCGGAATCTCCATTGGATACTGGAAGGCGAGAAAGATGCCGGAGGCGGCACGCTCGGCCGGGTCCATCTCGAGAATGGATTGACCATTATACAGTATGTCGCCCTCGGTCACCTCGTAGTCGTCACGGCCGGCCAGCACATAAGACAGCGTGGACTTGCCCGAACCGTTCGGTCCCATGATGGCAGCGACCTCACCGGGCTTCACGGTAAGATCAATTCCGCGCAGGATTTCCGTACCGTCTTCGGCTATGCGCGCATGAAGGTTCTTAATTTCAAGCATGTGCAAACTCGTTCTCGTTTCTTGGGGCTTCGGCCCACTCAGATGATTGAATGCAGGATCCGGCGCTGGACCGCGCCGTTCCTGTCACGTCAGCCGACGCTACCCTCAAGGCTGATATTGATCAGCTTCTGCGCCTCAACCGCGAACTCCATCGGCAGTTCCTGGATAACATCCTTGACGAAGCCATTGACGATAAGCGCGATCGCCTCCTCTTCCGGAATGCCGCGCTGCATCACATAGAACTTCTGGTCCTCGGAAATTTTCGAGGTGGTCGCCTCATGCTCCACTTGCGCGGTCGAGTTCTTCGCCTCGATGTAAGGCACCGTGTGAGCGCCGCAATCATTGCCGATGAGCAAGGAGTCACAGTTGGTGAAGTTGCGCGCGTTTTCGGCCTTGCGATGGATCGAGACCTGGCCACGATAGGTGTTGTTCGAATTGCCCGCGGAGATCCCCTTGGAGATGATCCGGCTCGACGTGTTCTTGCCGAGATGGATCATCTTGGTGCCCGAATCGATCTGCTGATGACCGTTCGACACGGCGATCGAATAGAATTCGCCACGGCTGTTGTCGCCGCGCAGGATGCAAGACGGGTACTTCCAGGTAATTGCCGAACCGGTCTCGACCTGCGTCCACGAAATCTTGGAGTTCTTGCCGCGGCAGTCACCCCGCTTGGTGACGAAGTTATAGATGCCACCCTTTCCTTCCGTATCGCCCGGATACCAGTTCTGAACGGTCGAGTACTTGATCTCCGCATCGTCGAGCGCGATCAACTCGACAACCGCCGCGTGAAGCTGGTTTTCGTCGCGCTGAGGCGCCGTGCATCCCTCGAGATAGGAAACGTAAGCGCCCTCCTCGGCGATGATCAACGTGCGCTCGAACTGGCCCGTGTTCCTCTCGTTGATGCGGAAATAGGTGGAAAGCTCCATCGGGCAGCGGACGCCCTTGGGGATATAGACGAACGACCCGTCGGTGAAGACCGCCGAATTGAGCGTGGCGT
>JAJUHJ010000049.1 GCA_029279965.1 Phyllobacteriaceae bacterium | reverse complement strand
GTCCATTGGCGCTCCCTCCGATCTCCTCCAGTTTACATCGAACCGGCGGAGAATGCGAAGGTTTCATGCGGCCCGCCGCACACGCTCATTCCAGAAGAATACCGGCTTCACGTGCGGCTGCCACAAAGGCACGGCGTGCGTGCTCCGGCTCACTTCGCCCTTCCATGACATCAAGGCAGGCGACCTGCGCCGCCAGGTGCTTCGACCCGTATGAACCCTCAGGCCAGTGAAGAACAAGAACTTCTGCTGCCTGGCGTGCGGATCCTATCTCCAATCTGGAGTCTCTGCCGTACATTACAGAGACGTGGTCACTCCATGTTCCGTCGATCATTTACAGGAAACGCGGAGACATGCCTTGTCGTTGGATCACTAATCAAGAAAGCTCTCAACAATTCTTTCCCACCCCGGTTAAAAGCCTAACAGAGCCAAGTTATTTGCCTGTGCCGAAAAGCAAGCAGCGGCCTGTGAGCCGCCGCTTCGTCATCGGTTTGCCGGCTGCCCGCGCATCAAGCCCTAATCTCCTGCCGCTGAAAGGAAACATAGGCGATGGTGAAGAGCATAAGCAGGGCGGCGACCATACATGCAAGCTGCGGCCAGATGAGCAGCAGGCTTTGGGAGACCGGCAGGGGAGCACCCATGAGCGCCTGCTGAAGCTGGCTGGCAAAAATCAAGCCGAGCGATCGCGTTTGCGGATTAAGGATCGCCAGCGTCATTTCTCCGAAGAGGGTATTCGGCGAAATGCGCGAAATCGCCTGCTCTACTTCCACCAGATTGATCGCCGCCATCGGATTGAGCGGATCCACCGGCACAAGCGCACCGGCAAGCAGGGGCGACAGCATGGGCCAGAAGATGGTGAACAGGAGCCACACGGTCAGCGTCGCCAGCGCCGAGGTCGCGGGCGCCCGAAACATCGTTGAGAAAACCAGCGCCACTGCAAGCCATACACCCGCATATGTGAAGGAACCGAGCAGAAAAGCCAATCCGCGCAGCACCTCCTCCCCACTGGGCGGAAGGCCCAGAAACAGTATGCCAAGGCCCGTTACCAGCAACCACAGGACAAGCAGGCAGATGGCGATCACCAGAAGGCCGCCGAGAAACTTTCCGGTCAGCAGCGCGTCCCGGTAGATCGGTTGCGACAGTATGCGCGACATTGTGCGACGGTTGTACTCGCCATTGATGGCGTCGAAACCGAGGGCGACTGCCACGAGCGGAAGCAGGAAGCTCAGGAAGGCCACAAAGGAAGGCAACGGCTCGCGGGCGGTGGTGAACAGGCGCAGGAACAGGAACTCGTCCTCGCTTACCGTTCGCGAAATTTCACCGATCGTGGCGTAGACCGCCCCCACTGCCGTGAGAAGAACAAGCAGCATCACCAAGTGAATGCGCGCGCTCGTCATATGGTCGGCCGCTTCCTTGAGGGCCACCGTTGCAAGCCCCGTAAAGGGAGAACCTTCACGCCGCGGCATTGGTCATATCCTCCTCGAAGAACCGAACATAGACTTCGTCCAGGGTTGTATGACGGATCGACATAGAGTTGAGGGCGCCGCCGGCGTTGACGACGCTGCGCGCAATCTCCGGCCGCACATCCGCATCGGCGTCGACGCGCCAAAGCCCCGGCTTCAATTCCGCCACGCCGGTGATGTGCGGCGTGTCGACCAGCGCGGATTTGAGATCGATCCCCTGCGCCTCCACCTCTACCACGTGCGTACCTCCGAGGACGTCGCTCGTCAGGTCAGCGACGCGGCCGGCAAGACCGATCCGGCCGCGGCTGAAGAGGGCAACGCGGTCACACACGCTCTGCACCATCGTGAGCAGATGCGAGGAAAGCACGATTGTCATGCCTTCCTGCGACAGGCTGAGGATAAGTTCCAGAAACTCCTGCGTCGATTGCGGGTCCAGACCCGACGTCGGCTCGTCAAGGATCGCGATCTCCGCGCGTTTCAGCAGCACCTCCGCAAGGCCCAGCCGCTGGCGCATGCCACGCGAAAAGGTGCCGACGCGCTGCCCTCCCGCGTGGGAAAGCCGCACCCGCTCCAGTGCTTCATTGATGCGGAGCGAAATCTCCTTCCCAGACAGCCCCGCAAGACGCGCCGTATAGAGCAGGTTTTCGCGTGCCGACAGGTTGTCGTAAAAGCCGATCTGGTCCGGCATGTAACCAACGCGACGCTTGACTCCCAGAGGTTCGCGCAACGGATTCAGCCCCAGAACGCGTACGCTGCCGGACGTCGGCTCGGTCAGGCCGAGCAACAGCAGGATGGTGGTCGTCTTTCCGGAACCATTGGGACCGAGAAGGCCGAAAACTTCCCCCTTCTCTACCGTCAAGTCGATCCCGTCGACGGCGGCGTGGCGGCCGTAACGTTTAACGAGATCTCTCGTTTCGATAACCGCGCTCATCGTCTGCCATACCGTGTTACTGCGAGTCCGAGAACGACGACGGCCGCCGCGATGATGCCGAGACCTGCCACGCCCCAGATGGTGGAGGTGCGCACCGTGACGCGGAAGCTTGCACTATCGGACGCGCCATCGCCATTGGCCCGCACGGATACGACATAATCGCCGGCGATGGCTTGGTCGGACGGCGTCATATTGATCGCCACCTCCGCCGTTTCTCCTGGTGGAAGCTCGCTTACCTCCTCCGGATTGAACGTAACATTCCAGCCGGACGGCGGACTTGCCGAGAAGCTGATGCCGCGTGCCGGTGCCGTGCCGCTGTTCTCGACGGTGAAGTTGAAGGTGCGCTCCTCGCCCGCCGTCGCATCGCCCGACAGTCGCCCGCCAGGACCGGAAAGAGCGAGTTCGGCCTGCCCGGTTACGTCCAGAACGAGTTCGGCTTCTGCGCTTGCATTGTCTCCCGCGGCGCGGACGATCACTGGATACTGTCCGGCCTGTGCATTCTCGGGCGGATCGACCGCTACTGAAAGATCTTTTGCCTCGCCGGCTGCAACGGGAAGGCTGGTGAGTTCCTGCGAGCCGTAACGTTCCTTGAACGTCACCTGGAACCCCGGCGGCGCCTCGGCAACGAGATTGACCACGGTGTCTTCCTGGCCGTCATTGGTGACCTGCACCTGGTAATCGAAGGTGGAACGCACCGTCCCGCGCAGCGCCGGAAGTTCCGTCTCCAATGTGAGTTGCGCCGGCACGGTTTCGGTGAGCGTCAGCGCGACGGGCAGTTCAAGCGTTTCGTTGCCGGCCTGGCCGGTGACCGTAAAGCTATAGGTCTCACCGGTGTTCCCATCCGCCGGCGTGATTTTCAACGTTAGATCGATAACTTGGTCGGACGCCGCAACGGCGGCGCCGACCCGCTTTCCGTCTCCCTGGATTTGCCACTCCCAGCTTTCGGGAAGACCGGATATGCCAAACTCCACCCGTTGTGGCGGCAATCCCTTATTGGCAAGCGCCAGCGAGATGTCGATTTCTTCACCTGCCTGGGCGAAGAGATCCGGATAGGGCGTCGTCAGCCAAATACCTTCGAGCGTCTCGCTGGCGGTGGTGGCTACCGGCGTCTGGGTGGTCTGCGCCTGGGCAGGGGCGCCTGAAAGAAGGCCCGCCAGAAGGACAGGAAGCGCAAGTGATGTAAAGGGCACGAATAATGGGTGCGCAGGATGCATACGTACCTCCCCGCTTCGCTACAATGCACCGAGCCCGGATGGGCAGATTAGATGAACAATCAGAAGAATTGATCTGAATGTGACAAGAATTCGGCGAAAACATTACATGTTTGTAATGAGTTAGCTCCCATCGCGGTCATGATCGCCACGCCGGCCCACCTCAGATTAGAGTTAGCGAAACCTTAACGCTTGCGCTGCAAAATCCCCGCAGTGCGAAGGGGAGGATGGCAGTTGGGGGCGCGGGGGAAAAACGGGCCGTCCACACCGGGGGCAACACGGGAAATGGACCGTTCCTGCGAAGCGGCAAAGACAGACATGGCGCAGGCAGTTCCCGCGCGAGCGCAAGGCCGCGTCGCAGAAGGAGTTGATCTGGCGGGACTGCTGACCGCATTGGACAGCGTGCAGGAAGCCTTCGCCTATTATGACAGCGATGATCGCCTGACCGTCTACAACACGGCAACTCTTAAAATGTACGCCGGTCTTGAAGATGTCATCCGGCCGGGCGTGTCTTACCGCACGCTGGTCGAGACGGGTATCGAGCGGAGCCTCTGGCAGATGGAGGGAAGCCCCGGCGAAGAGTGCGAGCGTCTGCTCGCCACCCGCCGGAAGAATGGCAACGTCGAGTATATCCTTGCGTTTGCCGACGGCCGCTACGCGCTTCATCGGGAGGAGCGTACCGAAGACGGTGGCACCGTTTGTTTTTGCACCGATGTCACCGCGCTCAAGCAGCGCGAGGAAGAGCTTGCCTCCGCGCTGGAACGTTCCAAACTTGCCCAGGCGGTGCTGGACGCCCTGCCCAGCCCCGTGTTCGTCAAGAATGACGAACTCGAATTCGTGCTGGTCAACAAGGCCTTCGCTGTGCTGTTCGACACTGATCCCGGCGCCATGATCGGAATGAAGGGCTCGGACTTCTCGCCGGCGGCGGAGGCAAGCGGGTTCGAGGAAACCGAGCGGCGGGTGCTGGAAACCGGCAATGAGGACCAGGTGGAGGAGGACTTCGAGTTCGCCGGGATCGGGCGCAGCCGCAGCGTCCGCAAGAACCGGGTGCGGACCGAAAGCGGCAAATCCTATGTCGCTTGCACGATCTTCGACATCACCGATCTCAAGCGGCGCGAGCGGGACGCAGAGGAAGCCCGCGCGCAGCTCGCAATGGTGCTGGAAACCTTGCCGGCCGGCGTGATCATCTACAACAGCGAGGACCGGTTCGTGCTTGGGAACCGAAAGGTTCAAGATGCACTTCCGGCGCTCGTCCCTGCGATGGAGCCGGGGAAACCTTTACGGGATGCGCTCGGACTGGCGCATGCGGCAGGTTATTTCCGCGAGATCGGCGAACCGGAAATCGACCGGCTTTATGGCGACAGCAGTGCCTGGATCGACGCGTTCGAGAAGCTCTATCACCGGCGTATGCATGTTTACGAGCGTCGCAACCCGGATGGCCGCTGGTTCAAGGCCATCGACACACGCAGGCCCGACGGCACCTTTGTCGGCGTGCGTGTCGACATAAGCGAGCTCAAACAACGTGAGCAGCAGCTGAAAGAAAGCATGCGTGAGAACGATGTCTTTCGGAACCTCATCGACAACGTGCCCGTGCCCATCTTCGCAAAGCGCCCCGACCTCAAGCTGATATACGTCAACAGGGGATGGGCCGATCTTCTGGGCGTCGCCCCTGAGGACGCGGTCGGCAAGACGGATGTTGAAATCTTCGGCCCGCAGGGCGAGAAATTTATACAGGGTGATCTTGCCGTGCTGCGCACGGGGCAGCGACAGGTTATTGAAGAAACCATGACGATGCCGTCAGGTGAGACGCGCCACCAGATCGCCCATAAGGATGCGCTGGTCGCCTCCGACGGATCGCTTTATCTCATCGGCTCCACCATGGATGTAACGGAGCTGAAGCGGCGCGAGCAGGAGTTGCGCATCGCTCAGGAACGGGCCGTCCTCGCCGACCGCGCCAAGTCAGAGTTCCTGGCGAATATGAGCCATGAAATCCGCACGCCCATGAATGGCATGCTCGGGATGGCTGACCTTCTTGCGGGTACCGATCTTTCGCCCAAGCAAAAGACGTTCACCGACATTATCGTCAAATCGGGGAACGCACTGCTGACCATCATCAACGACATACTGGATTTTTCGAAGATTGACGCCGGCCAGGTCGTGCTCGATCCCGTTTCCTTCGAACTGGCGGAAGCCATCGAGGATGTTGCCACGCTCGTCTCCTCCCACGCCAAGGAAAAGGAGTTGGAGATGATCGTGCGCATCGACCCGCATCTGCGGCAAAGATTCGTTGGCGATGTCGGGCGTATTCGGCAGATCGTGACCAATCTGATGGCCAACGCCGTAAAGTTCACCGACCGTGGGTATGTTCTGGTGAATGCGACAGGCGAGAGCGGCAATGAGGAAACGCGCCTGACGGTTCGGGTCACCGACAGCGGTATCGGCATACCTCGAGAGAAGCTGGCCCTCGTCTTCGACAAATTCAGTCAAGTCGATGCTTCCACGACCAGGCGTCACGAGGGGACCGGGCTCGGACTCGCCATCTCCTCGCGTCTGGTGGCGCTAATGGGCGGCGAGATGGGGGTAGAGAGCGAGGAAGGGAAGGGATCGACATTCTGGTTCACTCTCACGCTGCCGCATGGCGAAGAGGAGCCGGAGGTGCGGATCGCTCCGAGCGATGTACGTGGCGCACGCGTGCTGGTCGTGGACGACAACGCCATCAATCGGATGATCATGACCGAGCAGATGGTCCATTGGGGCTTCGACTCCTGCGCGGTCGAGAGCGCGGCGGAAGGACTGCGTGTGCTCGAAGCTGCGGCCGACATGGGACTGAACGTCGACTGCGCGATCATCGACTTTCAGATGCCGGGCACAAGCGGTCTCGAGATGGTGCGCACCATTCGCGCCAGCCAGACGTTCGGTGCGACGCCCATCATCATGTTGAGCTCGGTTGACCAGTCGCTGTCCGAAGCTGGCTTCGGCGAGCTTTCCGTTGATGCCCACCTGATCAAGCCGACACGCGCGACAAGCCTCATGGAAACGCTGGTGCGGACCATCCAAAAGCATCGCGGCAAAGATGATGGAGCCGAGACCGCCCTCCCCGTAAAGCCCCCGCACTCGGCCCGCGGCCGACTGGCTGTCGCTGCAGAGGATGGCACGTACAAAGTCGATGTCCTGGTGGCCGAGGACAACGAGGTGAACCAGCTCGTCTTCAGCCAGATCCTCGATGAGCAGGGACTTCGCTACGCCATCGCCAGCAATGGGCAAGAGGCTCTGGATGCCTTTGCCCGGCTCAATCCCCGACTCATACTGATGGATGTATCGATGCCGGTTATGAACGGGCTGGAGGCAACCAGGGCGATCCGCGAAATGAGGGAAGAGCAAGGGCGCGACGTTCCCGTCATTGGCGTCACCGCGCATGCGCTCAAGGGCGACCGGGAGCGGTGCATGGAAGCCGGCATGGACGATTATCTTTCAAAGCCGATCAGCCCGAGAACGCTGCTGGAAAAAATCGAGCGCTGGTTGGATGTAAGAGAACAAGAGCGCAGCATCTGCAGGTGACCGCGAACCGGGATCCGACTGCAAATATCCAGGCGCCGATCTTTACCGCCCTGACATGAAACTGTCATCGAACTGTTACATGGGGCCGTTATTGCCACTCCTGTCGCCTTTGACTGGCGTCGTTTCGAATTTTCGAACAGGGAGTAACCCTCATGAAAAAAATCGTGCTTGCGGCATCCGCATCGGCGATCGCCGTAACGATGTCGATCGGCGCCGCCGCGGCGCGCGACCAGATCCGGATCGTCGGCTCCTCGACGGTTTTCCCGTACACACAGGCCGTTGCTGAAGAGTTCGGCAACACGACCGATTTCTCCGCACCGGTCACCGAATCGACCGGCACCGGCGGCGGAATGCAGATCTTCTGTGGCGGCATTGGCGAGGACCTCCCCGATATTACCGGAGCCTCCCGCGCCATGAAGCAGAGCGAATATGAGCTGTGCGTCGAGAATGGTGTGGACAGCATCACGGAAGTGCAGATCGGCTCCGACGGCCTCTCCATCGCTCATTCGGTCGACGGCCCGGACCTCGATCTTACCAAGGCGCAGATCTTCCAGGCGCTCGCGGCCGAGGTCGAGGTTGACGGCGAAGTGGTCGACAATCCCTACACCCGCTGGAACGAGATCGACCCGTCGCTTCCTGACACGGAAATCACCGTTTTCGGCCCGCCTCCCACCTCCGGTACGCGGGACGCGTTCGTCGAACTCGTCATGGAAACCGGTTGCGCTGAATTCGACGCCATCGAGGCGCTCGAGGCCGAGCGTAAGGAAGAGGTCTGCCAGCGCATGCGCACGGACGGCCCCTTTATCGAGGCTGGCGAGAACGACAACCTGATCGTCCAGCGTCTCCAGGCCGATGAAAATGCGCTCGGCATTTTCGGCTACTCCTTCCTTTACGAAAACCAGGATACGCTGAAGGCTGTGGCCGTTGATGGTGTCAAGCCGACGCCGGAGACGATTGCCGACGAGAGCTATGCCGTGTCGCGTCCGCTCTTCTTCTACGTGAAGAACGCGCATCGCGGTGTCATCCCGGGCCTTCAGGAGTTTGTCGAGGAGTATGTTTCCGAGGCAGCAATGGGGCCTGGCGGCTATCTCGAGGAGCGGGGGCTTATTCCGCTGTCTGACGACCGCCGCGAAGAAATTCGCAATGCGGCCGTCGAAGGCACAAGCTTCACCCGCTTCACCCAGTAGTTGATTTCCAGTGCCGCGCGGGACACCCGCGCGGCACACTTCGAAACGCTCGCAATCAGGCAGCCGCTCGTGTCCGGATATCTGTTTCTCGCCATCCTTGGCCTGTCGCTCATCGCTTTTTATGTCGGGCGCAGCACAGCAAACGGCTTTGTCGCGGCCGGTGGCGCGCAAATCCATTCCCGTCCCATTTATCACGGGGCTTTTGCCGCAGTATGGGTCGGGATACCGGCTCTCATTCTCGTTCTGCTTTGGCTTCTGTTTCAGGATCCGGTGATCGACCGCCTGATGCTGAGTTCGCTGCCATCCAGCCTGACGGAAGGCGCATCCGCATCACGAATGTCGCTTTATCTGAGCGAGATCAGAAATGTGGCGTCGGGGCGCATCTTTGGCGAACCGTCACCGGAAATACTGGCTGCCGCCGAGCGTCTGCAAGCTTGGCAGGCAATCGCGCAATGGACGATGGTGGTCGTCGTCCTCGCGCTTATGGTCCTGGCTCTTTATATCGCGCGGTCCCGTATGGCGCCGGCCTTCCGTGCACGACAGAACTTCGAGCGTGCGCTCGATTTGCTGATGATCTTCTCGGCAGTCGTTGCGGTCCTGGTGACACTCGGCATCATCGTCTCGCTCACTTTCGAAGCATCCCGGTTCTTCCGTCTCGTGCCGCCGCAGGAATTCTTTTTCGGACTCAACTGGGAGCCGCAGATCGCCATACGAGAAGATCAGGTGGCCGGCACCGGTGCGTTTGGCGCTGTTCCCGTTTTCACCGGTACGCTTCTGATCGCCGCCATTGCGCTGATCGTCGCGATACCCGTAGGCCTCTTCTCCGCGATCTATCTCGTCGAGTTCGCCAATGCGCGCGTTCGCGGCATCGTAAAGCCGATTCTTGAAATTCTGGCCGGTGTGCCGACAGTGGTCTATGGCTTTTTCGCCGTACTCACCGTCGCTCCGGCTATCCGCCAGGCGGGTTCTCTGATGGGTATCGCCATCTCGCCCAACTCGGCCTTGGCTGCCGGCGGCGTGATGGGCATCATGATCATACCCTTCATTTCATCCCTTTCGGATGATGCGCTGCGCGCCGTACCGCAATCCATGCGGGACGGATCCCTCGCCATGGGTGCGACGCGGTCGGAAACGATCACACGCGTGCTTCTCCCCGCCGCCCTTCCCGGCATTGTCGGCGGTATCCTGCTCGCCGCCAGCCGGGCCATCGGCGAAACGATGATCGTCGTCATGGCGGCCGGACTGACGGCAACGCTGACGGCCAACCCGCTGGACGGCGTCACGACCGTCACCGTGCAGATCGTCACGCTGCTGATCGGCGACACGGCCTTCGACAACCCCAAGACGCTTTCGGCCTTTGCACTTGGTCTCGTGCTGTTCGTCGTCACGCTTTGCCTGAATGTCGCCGCGCTGCGCATCGTGCGCCGCTATCGCGAGAAATACGAGTAAGAGCCATGTCAGACGCCGCTCCAAACATGCCCAAGCCGTTCGACTGGTCTTCGCCGCAAGCGATTGCGGCCCGCAAGCGGCGCTATGCCGCCGACCGGCGGCTGCGCCTCTACGGCCTCATCTCGATCCTAACTGCCATCGGACTGCTCGGTATTCTGATCGCATCGCTGGTGGTGGGCGGTTACAGCGCCTTCGTGCAAACCCACATAGCGGTCGAATTCACCGCCGACGCAGAGAACGTGCCGGTGGATGATCCCGCGTCCGGCAACTTCCGCGCCGTGGTTGCCAACGCCGTGCAGCAGCTTTTCCCGGAACTGGAAGACGATCGCGAATTGAGGGCGGCACGAGACATCCTCTCCAGCGGGGCGCCCAATATCCTGCGCGACCACCTGACGGACAATCCCGAGCTTATCGGCCAGAGCTTTACCCTGAAAGTGCCCGCTTCCGACCCGTTCGACCAGCTTAACAAAGGTGTGATCGATCGAAACCTTCCCGAGGACCGGCGTCGCGTCTCCGATGTGGACATCCAACTGTTCGAGAGCCTGGAGCAGCGCGGCCTCGTCTCGACACCGTTCAACTGGGCGCTCTTCTTCAATGCCGACAGCCGTTTTCCCGAGCTTGCCGGCCTCTCCGGCGCTATCGTCGGCTCCTTTTACGCCTTGCTTGTCTGCTTTCTGATATCCTTTCCGGTGGGGATCGCCGCTGCGGTTTACCTGGAAGAGTTCGCTCCCAGGAACCGCTGGACCGACCTCATCGAGGTCAACATCAACAATCTGGCGGCCGTGCCCTCGATCGTTTTCGGCCTGCTTGGTCTTGCAGTGTTCATCCAACTCTTCGGACTGCCTCGCTCCGCGCCTCTGGTGGGTGGTCTGGTTCTCTCGCTGATGACGCTGCCCACCATGATCATCGTCACCCGCGCCTCGCTCAAATCGATCCCGCCCTCAATTCGCGAAGCAGCGCTTGGCATCGGCGCTTCCAAACACGAGGTGATCCTGCATCACGTCCTGCCCCTGGCACTGCCCGGCATCCTGACGGGCACGATCATCGGTCTGGCGCAAGCGCTGGGTGAGACGGCGCCGCTGCTGCTCATCGGCATGAATGCCTTTCTCACCTCGCCCCCTGGTGGTGTCATGGACCCGGCAACGGCCCTCCCCACCCAAATTTTCATCTGGGCCGACAGCCCCGAACGCGGCTTCGTCTCGCGCACTTCAGCCGCCATCCTCGTGCTGTTGGGCTTCCTCATCTTCATGAACGCGATTGCCATTTATCTCAGGCAACGGTTCGAGCGCCGCTGGTAGGAGTGGAGTAATGAACATGCTGACCGATGCCGCAGTGGAAAACGCCCTCAATGACGAGACAGACACCGAAGCCCTCAAGATGCGGGGCTCGAAAGTCAGAGTGTTCTATGGAGAAAAACAGGCGCTCTTTGACGTGGATTTGGATATCCGGGAGAATCAGGTCACGGCGCTGATCGGGCCGTCAGGCTGCGGAAAATCCACGTTCCTGCGTTGCCTCAACCGGATGAACGACACGATCGACATTTGCCGGGTCGAGGGTGAGATCACGCTTGACGGAGGAGACATCTACGATCCGCGCATCGACGTGGTGGAACTCAGGGCCCGTGTCGGCATGGTGTTCCAGAAACCCAATCCCTTCCCCAAATCCATTTACGAGAACGTCGCTTACGGTCCTCGCATTCACGGCCTCGCAAGGGGGAAGGACGAGTTGGACGGACTTGTCGAAACAAGTCTGCAGAAAGCCGGCCTGTGGAGCGAGGTCAAGGATCGTCTGCACGAACCTGGCACCGGGTTGTCGGGCGGGCAGCAACAGCGCCTGTGCATCGCCCGCGCCATTGCCGTCTCTCCGGAGGTGATTCTGATGGACGAGCCCTGTTCGGCGCTCGACCCGATCGCCACCGCGAGGGTGGAGGAACTGATCGACGAACTGCGCAATAATTACACCATCGTCATCGTCACTCATTCCATGCAGCAGGCGGCGCGCGTTTCACAACGCACGGCCATGTTCCACCTGGGCAATCTTGTCGAGGAGGGACCGACGAGCCGTATGTTCACGAATCCCGAGGACAAGCGCACCCAGGACTACATCACCGGCCGGTTCGGCTGAGCCAACGGCATTGGCTGCCGCGTGAGCCCACTCGGCCCCAATGCTCCAGAAGGAACCAATTCATGGGCGAGCACACCGTCACATCCTTCGACGAAGACCTGCAACATCTCGACCGTCTCATCCGGGACATGAGCGATCTGGCCGCTGCCATGACACAGTCGGCGACCCGGGCGCTCCTTTTTGGCGACGGTGCGCTGGCGCAGCGTGTCATTTCCGACGACACCATCATGGATGCCAAGCAGCACGAGCTCGACGAAAGCGCAATCACGCTGATCGCCAAGCGCCAGCCCATGGCGCAGGATCTGCGTGCGGTGGTGGGTGCCATCCGCATGGCGGCCGATCTGGAGCGTATGGGCGATCTTGCCAAGAACATCGCCAAGCGGGTTGACGCCGTGGGCGCCAGCACCGCGCCGCGCAGCCTGACTCATTCCATAGACACGATGGCGGACATGGTGCTCCTGCAGGTCCGGGCCGTGATCGAGAATTACGTCGAGCGCCGTCCGCGCGAACTGATAAGGCTGCGTGATGAGGATGAGAAGATCGACGTTCACTATACGTCCGTGTTCCGCGAGTTGCTGACCTATATGATGGAGGATCCGCGAAACATCACCGCCTGCACGCATCTGCTCTTCTGTGCCAAGAACCTGGAGCGTATCGGCGATCACGTTACGAACGTTGCCGAAAATGCTTATTATGTCCTGACGGGTGACCTGCTTCCCATGCAACGGCCGAAGCTGGACGAGACCCAAATGACGGTCGATTGATAAAGAGGCCCGGAATGATTGCGCCGAAGATTATGGTTGTGGAGGACGACGAGCCGCTGTGCGTTCTCCTACGCTACAATCTCGAAGCCGAGGGATATGAAGTCGAAGTCATCAACCGCGGTGACGAAGCAGAGTTGCGGTTGCAGGAAAACGTGCCGGACCTTCTCGTGCTCGACTGGATGGTGCCGGCCGTTTCCGGCATCGAGTTGTGCCGCCGGCTGAGAATGCGGCCGGAAACAGAGCGCCTACCCGTCATCATGCTGACTGCACGCGGCGAGGAAAGCGACCGTGTCCGCGGTCTTTCAACCGGAGCCGACGACTATTTGGTCAAGCCGTTCTCGACCCCGGAGTTCATCGCCCGCGTGCGCGCGCTTCTGAGGCGATCAAAACCCGAGGTGCTGTCGACGGTGCTGAAGGTCGGCGATATAGAGCTCGACCGCGAATCCCACCGGGTCTTTCGGCGCAAGAACGAGATCCGCCTTGGCCCCACCGAGTTCCGCCTCCTCGAATTCATGATGCAGCATCCCGGCCGTGTCTTTTCACGCAGCCAGCTTCTGGACAATGTCTGGGGTGAAACCATCTACATCGATGAACGAACCGTCGACGTGCATGTGGGAAGGCTGCGCAAAGCAGTGAATCAAGGCCGCATGCCTGACATCATCCGCACGATCCGCGGCGCAGGCTACGCCATTCGCGACGGATAGCAGAACGGCCTTATGCCACCCGCTCATCCGGTGCAAGACTGCCTGCCGGAGCGGATTGCCGGGCCGGGCCGAAGATTTCCCGGTCGAGTGCCGTCAGCGCCGTCATGGCGCTGCCGTGCTGAATAAACGGCACCTCGTTCGGCTGCGTCTCGAACATGATGGCCTCGGTATGTTGACCACTGGCGGTCTGCGCCAGGGCATTTCGGATTGCCGGTTCCAAAATGTCGAAGGCAGCCGTGCCCTGCCCGATGATGGCAATCGGAGCCGGATCGATCAGGGCAAAAAGATTGCCGATGCCGAAGCCCATCGCCTGGCCGGCCTCTCGAAAGGCCGCTCGTTCCGGACCGTCCTCTCGCCGCGCCGCACTTGCCAGTTCCTCCATCGTCGCCGCTTCGATATCATCCACCGGCTTCTCGTTGAGATCGCCCCCTTGCGCCCGGCGCCATATGCCATAACTGCCCGCATACGCTTCGATGCAGCCGTGGCTGCCGCAGCGGCAGAGCGCCCCCTCCGGGCGGTAGATCATGTGGCCGAACTCGCCGCCCGAAGAGCGCGTTCCGGTAAAAAGCTTTCCGTCCAGCATCAGGCCCATGCCAATACCCTGCGAAAGCAGAATGGCGATGAAATTGTCGCGATAACGTTCCGGATTGAGCCAGCGCAGGGCCACCGCCATCATGTTGCAGTCGTTCTGCACAGTCACCGGCACGCCGAAAGCTTTCTCCAAAGCCGGTCCGAAGAGAATGTTTCCGTGAGGCGTGATCGGCGACCATTGCAGTTCAGTGCCGGCCGAATCGGTAATTCCCTGTACGGCAAAGACAATACGCAAAAGACGATCATGCCCCTGCGCGATGTCACGAGCGGCCGCAATGGCTGCGTCCGTCAACCCTTCACGGCTCATCGTCAGCGTCGGCAGGCGTTCGCTTCTGCGCTCGATCACGCGGCCGCAATAATCGACAAGGACAGCCGAAAGACTATTGAAGGCCAGGTAAAGACAGACGACGGCGGCCGCGTCCGGGTTAAGCCCAATGGCGACTTGCGGGCGCCCCCGTCTGGCGCGACCCGTCTCGCCCAGACCCGCTTCACGCATCGTGCCTTCCTCAATCAGCATCGAGGCGATCGCGGAAATTGTCGAGTGACTGAGCCCCGTCAGGCGAGCGATCTCCGTGCGGGAAGCCTGACCGGCCTGGCGAACGGCGGCAATCACCAGTGCCCGGTTGCGTTTGCGCATCTCATCGTGGCGGATGCCGGAGATCGTCACGTCTCCTCTCCTTTCGGCTGCCTTCGACCATCCCCAGAGCCGATCTCATCCATATTGACACGGACCTGAAGCTGCGTCATTCTTTTTTTCGAGGCTCGAAAAAATGAGCCTTTTCCGGCCTCGCCGTACGGCGATGCCGGTGAAATGCTTGGCGATGCGGTTTGATCCGAACGCGCCCGTCTCGCGGACATGGACTGTCGCGGACGGGAATGTCAAATCCGCCGCATCGGTGCAGGCGAACTGAACGTCGCGCAAATCGCGCTTGGGAGGATATGATGAAGAATTCAGCTACCGCGCTTCTGGCGGGATTGGGCCTGTCCCTGTCCCTTTCAACCGCCGCTCTGGCCGAAGGAATGACGATTGGCGTCTCCTGGTCGAACTTCCAGGAAGAGCGTTGGAAAACCGACGAGGCCGCCATCAAGGCTCAGATAGAGGCTGATGGGAACACCTATATCTCCGCAGATGCCCAATCCTCGGCCGCCAAACAGCTCACCGATGTGGAATCCTTGATCGCGCAGGGCGCGGACGCGCTCATCATCCTGTCGCAGGACGCCTCGGCCATCGAACCGGCGGTTGAGATGGCTGTGAATGAAGGCATTCCGGTCATCGGCTATGACCGCCTGATCGAGAATCCCAACGCGTTCTACCTCACCTTTGACAACAAGGAAGTAGGCCGCTTGCAAGCGCAAGCCGTCTATGACGTGCAACCGGAGGGCAACTACGTCTTCATCAAGGGCTCTTCTGCCGATCCCAATGCGGATTTCCTGTTCGAAGGGCAGATGGAAGTGCTGCAGGAAGCGATCGATTCCGGCGACATCACCAATGTCGGAGAGGCCTACACCGATAGCTGGCTGCCCGCCAATGCGCAGCGCAATATGGAGCAATTCCTGACCGCCAACAACAATGAGGTCGATGCTGTCGTGGCCTCGAACGATGGCACCGCCGGCGGCGCCATCGCGGCGCTCTCCGCGCAGGGCCTTGCCGGATCCGTTCCGGTGTCGGGCCAGGACGGCGACCACGCCGCGCTCAATCGCATCGCACTCGGCACACAGACCGTTTCAGTCTGGAAGGATGCTCGCGAACTCGGCCGGGCAGCGGCACAGATCGCCAATGAGCTCGCCGAAGGCGCCGCGATGGAAGACATCGAGAACGCCGAAAAATGGTCAGACGGCCCCAATGGCGTGGAGATGACCGCCGTGTTCCTGAAGCCCGTCCCCATAACGCGCGACAATCTTGATGTGGTGATCGACGCCGGCTGGGTATCTCAGGACGTCGTGTGCCAGGGCGTCGAACCGGGATCGGTCGACGTCTGCGAGTAACAGACATATGATGGATGGCGCCGCGGCGGATGAGCAGCGGCGCCGCCTTCAAGCGATCGGGTGGGGAGCCCGGTCGATGCGGGGAGGTTCGCATGACCGACACGATGTCCGACGCGCCATCGCATTCCGTGTCCGCTTCATCGGGCGGTCTTGCGGCGCGCTTCTTCAAGGCGACCGAGCTCGACACGCGGATGCTGGGCATGCTCGGCGCAATGGCGATCATCTGGCTTGGCTTCCACATCGTTTCGGGTGGGCTGTTCCTGACGCCGCGCAACCTTTGGAATCTGTCGGTGCAGTCCGCTTCCGTGGCAGTCATGTCCACGGGCATGGTGCTGGTCATCGTTACGCGAAACATCGACCTTTCGGTCGGCTCGCTGCTTGGCTTCGTGGGCATGATCATGGGTGTAACGCAGGCGGAATTTCTGCCTGATATGCTCGGCTTTGGTCACCCGGCGACCTGGATACTCGCCCTTGCCATTGGCGTCTTGGCCGGCGCACTGATCGGAGCGCTGCAGGGCTACGTCATCGCCTTTATGGGCGTGCCGGCCTTCATCGTCACGCTTGGCGGGCTGCTGGTATGGCGAGGGGCCGCCTGGTGGGTTACCAGCGGGCGCACCGTAGCACCAATGGACGAGACCTTCCGCCTGATGGGCGGCGGGCCCAACGGCGCTATCGGGGAATTCTGGAGCTGGATCGTCGGCCTGGTCGCCTGCGCCGCGGTGCTCCTTCTTCTGATCCAGGGGCGGCGGCAGCGACGCAAGTTTCACTTTCCGCTCCGACCGCTCTGGGCGGAAGGCTTTCTCGCAGCCATTGGCTGCGCCCTCATTCTCGGCGCGGTGGCTGTTGCCAACGCCTATCCATGGCCGTCAGGCATCGTCCGTCGCTATGCGGAGGAGAACAACATCACCGTACCGGAAGGCGGGCTCTTCATTGCGCACGGCATCGCGATTCCGGTGCTGATCGCCATCGGTGTCGGCGTGGTCATGACGTTCCTGGCCACCCGCACCCGCTTTGGCCGCTATGTGTTTGCCATCGGCGGCAATCCTGAAGCAGCCGAGCTCGCCGGCATCAATACCCGCTGGGTCGTGATGAAGGTCTTCATGCTCATGGGGGGGCTGGCGGCGATCGCCGGCGCCATATCGACCGCCAGGCTCAATGCGGCAACCAACGCACAGGGCACGCTCGACGAACTCCTGGTGATCGCCGCGGCGGTGATCGGCGGCACCTCGCTGAGCGGCGGCGTCGGCACCGTCGCCGGTGCAATGATAGGCGCGGTGCTTATGCAGTCGCTCGCCTCGGGCATGATCCTGCTGGGCGTCGATACGCCCCTGCAAAACATCGTCGTCGGTTTCGTGCTGGTGGTCGCCGTCTGGCTGGATACGCTTTATCGCAAGCGCATCCGTTAGGCTCGCCCCGGATGGAGCAGAAGACGAAGATGGAGAGACGCAAGCGCAGCACGCGCTTATCGGAGGAGCCGGGGATGGAAGAGAAGACGCCCCTTGTGGAAATGAAGAACATCTCCATCGCCTTTGGCGGCATCCATGCGGTGGACAATGTATCCGTCAAGCTTCACGCCGGAGAGGTCGTTGCCCTTGTGGGCCACAACGGCGCGGGAAAATCGACGTTGATCAAGATCCTTTCAGGAGCCTACAAGCGCGATGCGGGGAACATCTTCGTCAATGGTGTGGAAGCACAAATTGCCAATCCGCGGGATGCGAAGAAATACGGCATCGAAACCATCTACCAGACGCTAGCGCTCGCCGACAATGTGGACGCGGCAGCAAATCTCTTCCTCGGCCGCGAGCTGATGACCCCCTGGGGCACGCTCGACGACGTGGCAATGGAAGCGGAAACACGGAAGGTGATGGGACGCCTCAATCCGCGTTTCGAGCGCTTCAAGGAACCGGTAAGCAGTCTGTCCGGAGGGCAGCGTCAGTCTGTTGCGATCGCCCGCGCGATCCATTTCAATGCACGAATCCTCATTATGGATGAGCCGACGGCCGCCCTTGGGCCTCAAGAGTCGGCGCAGGTTGCCGAACTGGTACTGCAACTCAAGCAGGATGATATCGGCATCTTCCTGATCAGCCATGACATCCACGATGTCTTCGGCCTTGCCGACCGGGTGGTGGTGATGAAAAACGGTCAGGTGGTCGGCACCGCTCGTACCACCGATGTCACCGAGGATGAGGTTTTGGGCATGATCATCCTCGGCAAGTGCCCGCCCGGGGCAATCGCTGGTCCCGGCGCGCTACAGCTCGCGGCGGCGTAAGGCATTTACGGCCGGCTGCGTCAAGCATAGGAGGCAGTCAGAGGAACGTGACTGCCGCTAACACCGCCACGAAAACGGCAAAGATAAGAATTGCCAGCCGGAAGTAGCCGAATGGACCGTAATTCGGTCCAGGCGGCAACGGATCGTGTTCTTCGATGTCACCGAAGGCCAGCCGCGCGGCATGCTCGTCATTGGGAATCAGCGGCATCATCCTCTCCAGTCAACAAAACCACCGGCTGTCGGCAGCCGGAAACACCAAGCCGTTACTTCGCGAATCTCGCGGCGGCCCATCGATTTGGGTAATGAAGACGGACGTCAGATGGTTCCCATCTGACGTCGACTATGCTGCAGAGATCAGGCCGCGGCAGCCCGCGCCTGATGATCGAAGAAGAGAGCCTGGCTGATCAGCGCCTTCACCATATCGGGGTTGAACGGCTTGGTTACGAGGAACGCAGGTTCCGGCCGCTCTCCCGTCAACAGCCTTTCAGGGAACGCTGTGATGAAGATGACGGGCACCGGCGTATCGGCGAGGATTTCGTTCACCGCATCGATACCTGAGCTGCCGTCGGCAAGCTGAATATCGGCCAGCACCATGCGGGGCTGCGTTTTCGCAAAAAGGTCCGTGGCCTCCCGATGCGTGCGTGCGGTGCCGACCACCCGATGGCCGAGGGACTCCACCAGTTCTTCGATATCCATCGCAATCAGAGGTTCATCTTCGATGATCATGATATCGGTGGCAACCTGGCGCGAGATCTCGTCGCTCGCTTCGCGGACGAGCGCGTTCAGGCGGTCTTCATCGACATCCATAATTTCCGCGGCCTCGGGCGGCTCGAAGCCTTCGACAGCCACCAGCAGAAAGGCCTGACGCGGCTGCGGCGCTATCGTTGAAAGATTTGCCACCGCCCGCTGCTCCCAGGCAGAGACGGGGCGCACCTCGGGAACCCGAATTTCAAGCGTCCTGAAAAGTTTGGTGAAGAGCTTGAAGAGCGCGATGCGGTCGGTTGTAGCCTCGGGAAAGACGGAAGTGTCCGCGATCAGAGCTTCAAGGGTTGCCGCCACAAGCGCATCGCCGCTTGTTTGCGAACCCGAAACCGCTCGTGAGAAACGGCGTAGGTACGGCAGATGTGGTGCGATTCTCGCCGACAAGCTCATGCTGTTATTTACTCCCTCGCAGTGTAGCCGGTAATCCGACAGGACCGGACCAAAACGAGCGGTCAAAAAAAAAGTTCCCGCGATGCGGAACATTTTTGCAGGCTGGGATGTTTATATACGTTCAAATGCGTGGGTAACGGCTTGAGATATGACGAGGATGTTCAACAATGTGGGGCGTGACACAGGCCATGAGAAGGGGATGACGTATAGGAAAATAGAACAAAATCAGAATGCAGGAGAACTTTCCGCTACTGATCCATTGGGTTCAAACTCAGAAATCGGCCGCAAGCTAAAGCAGTATTACGACGAACTGATCTCGGATGAGATCCCGGACCGTTTCAGCTCTTTGCTCAGTGAACTGGAACGGCAAGAGAGCACGCGTTCGTCGGCGGACGAAGAGTGAGTCGCCAGCCAGCAGAAGCAGGCAGTAAAGGATTGAGTATGCCGGCATCAACGAGTTTTCGCGATGGTCTTCTGGCTGCGGTGCCCACGCTCCGGGCGTTCGCCGTGTCGCTGGCGAAGAACTCCGATCGCGCTGATGATCTCGTTCAGGAAACGCTCGTCAAAGCCTGGGACAAGCAGGGCAGCTTTCAGCCCGGCACCAATCTGAAGGCTTGGCTGTTCACCATTCTGCGCAACGAATTCTACTCGCAGATGCGCAAACGGCGACGCGAGGTCGAGGACAGCGACGGTTCCATCATCGCGCGCCTGTCGGTGCATCCAAGCCAGGACGGCTCATCCGATTTGTCCGATTTCCGCCGTGCGCTCGCTCTCCTTCCCGAGGACCAGCGCGAAGCGATCATCCTCATCGGTGCATCCGGATTTTCCTATGAGGAAGCGGCAGAGATTTGCGGCTGTGCCGTGGGCACCATCAAGAGCCGCGTCAGCCGGGCACGGACGCGCCTACAGCAGATCCTCGCTATCGAAGGGGAAGGCGATTTCGGCCCTGACGCCATATCCTCCCAGGTAACGAACTCCGCAGTTGTCGCATAGCGCGCCGTGCGTCCTTTCGGACGCACAAGGACGCGCTATCTGATTGAATCTGCGCATCGCGCCTTCCGGAAATCGATTGATTTCGGGCCGATGCTGTAGCTTTTCGGGCGTCACCGCATGGGCTGCGCGTCTTCTTTCCGCGGGCCGAATGATTATGGCAAACGAGAGTATTGCCGGCGCCTTTCCTGCGTCAGTCCCCATTCAAACCCCGGAATGGTATTGCGGGCGACAGCCATAAGAATGAGCAGAGCGGGTATGGCGATAAATCCGCCGACGGGGCCCCACAGCCACAGCCAGAATGTCACGGCCAAAAATACGAGGAAAGGGTTGAGCGTCATGCGTCGGCCGATCACCATAGGCGTGACAAACTGAGCCTCGATGCCGTTTAGCAGTAGGTAGACGATTGGTGGCAGAAAGCTGCCGGAAAAGCTCTCGAAGCTCGTAAGGCCGACTCCGAAGAGAACCACCGCCATCACCGCCGGGCCGATATACATGATGAAATTCAGCGTTCCGGCGAGCGCACCCCAGAGCGGCGCGGAGGGCACGCCGAGCAGCCACAGCGCAACGCCGACGGCGATGCCGAGGCCGGCATTGATGATGGTGATCGCCAAGAGATAATTGGAAACCAGTTCCTCCACATCGCGGAAAATGTGCGCCATCCGCCACCGCAGGCGCCGTCCGGAGAACATCCTCAACACGGCAAGGCGTGTCTGGTGGCGCGTGGCGATGAAGAAATAGAGGCTGGCGAAGAACATCACGACCTGCGCCAGAAACGCCGGTGCCAGGGCAGCAAAGCTCTCCACAGGCGATCCCTCCTCGACAGAAAGGGTGACCTCGGAGCCACCGGTGACAGCACGAACCTGCTCCCGCACGCTGCGGATGGTTGCAAGCGGTTCGGAAAGATTCGTCAGTTGAAGCTGCAACTCACCCCAGATCTGCGGAACGCGCCCGGCCCATGAAGCAAGGGGAGCGGCAATCGCAGCGACGAGAAAGCTCACCACCACTACAAAGACGACCACAGCCAGCAAGGAGGAGACTTCCGGTCGTATGCCTGCATTTTCCAGGCGCAGGGCGATCGGGCTCAACATGAGACCGACGACAATGGCTAGCGTGACCGGAGCCAGAAAGAAGCTTCCAAAATGGAGAGCGAACAGGAGGCTAAGAAATCCAAGGAACATGATTGCCGCTTGCGCGCCCCGAGTCAGGGTAACATCCACGGTCGACTTCGGCGGAAGGCGCATGATCGACTGTCTCTTCCGCTTCTCCACCCTCATGACACACGCCTTCCAGTTGAATGTGAGTGAACGAAACCGCGGGAGGTCAGTTCCCATCTCGCCTGTCAACGCAGGAGGATGAACCTCCGTTCGCGCCGACTGGAACATCCTTCGCCCTCACACGTTCACCCCATGGTGAAAAGGAGAGGACCATGGCAGCAACGGGAACCAAGGGAACAGACAGAAGCACGGGAGCCCAAACGGCGGGTGAACCG
>JAJUHJ010000048.1 GCA_029279965.1 Phyllobacteriaceae bacterium | reverse complement strand
AACGGCGGGAATCATTCCGTTGCGCCGAATTGCCCGGGCGGACCCCTTACCGACCCGTTCGCGCGCCTCGGCCGTCAGTTCATAGGACTGGCTCATGGCTTTTCCTTTCACAATGGTGGAGCGTTCTTAGGACGGTGACCGGCCTCCAGAACGGGAAGGCAGTCCGCACGCGGTGCTGCCAGCCTTCCTCCGCGCTGCCTCCAAGGGTGTCTGCGCGGATCGCGGGTCTATAGCCCATTGGCATAGGCACGCGCAAGGTGGACAATGACGCGCCATCTGATGAGCACATATGCTCCTGTGCAGGCGCTATGTTGCGTTAGAGGAGTTTGGTTTCATGACCTTACGCATTGTGCGTCTCGGTACGCCGCGCCTTACAGGTGAAGGAATCAGGATCGGCACCGTACGGCGGCCGCCGCGCGGCGTGCGCAAGGAACGCTTCGCCGCTGACGATTGGTACGATGTCTGGTATCCGGAGCTTTCACCAAGTTCGGAGCTGGTTTCGCGCGCGCTCGCGGCGAAAACGGAAAGCGAGTGGAAAGCGTTTGTCCGGGCCTACCGTCGGGAGATGAACGAGCCTGCGCCAAGACACACCCTCGATCTCCTGGCTGCACTCTCGCACAACGCCGATTTCTCGGTTGGTTGCTATTGCGAGAACGAGGCGCGCTGTCACCGCTCTGTCCTTCGCACGCTTCTTGCCGAGCGTGGCGCCAAAATAAAATGAAAGCCCGGATCAGTTGAAAAGGCTCGAGACCGATTCTTCCGATGCCGTGCGCGAGATCGCTTCCCCGATGAGGTCCGCGATGGTGACGACGCGCACGTTTTCCGCCGCCTCGACGGCGGATGTCGGCTGGATGGAATCGGTGATGACAAGCTCCTTGAGCTTGGAGCCCGCAATGCGCGCCACCGCGCCACCTGAAAGCACGCCATGGGTGATGTAAGCTGTCACGCTGGTCGCACCATTGTTCAGCAGCGCCTCGGCTGCATTGCACAGCGTTCCGCCGGAATCCACAATGTCGTCGATCAGCAGACAATCACGCCCGCTCACATCGCCGATCAGGTTCATCACTTCCGACTCGCCCGGCCGATCCCGGCGCTTGTCCACGATGGCAAGCGGCGCGTCGATGCGTTTGGCAAGCGAGCGGGCACGCACCACGCCGCCGACATCCGGCGAGACCACCATCACGTTCGATGGCTTGTAGCGGGCCTTCACGTCGCGGGCCATCACCGGAACAGCAAACAGGTTGTCTGTCGGAATATCGAAAAAGCCCTGAATTTGGCCGGCATGCAAGTCCAGCGTCAAAACACGGTCAGCGCCTGCCCGCGTAATCAGGTTCGCGACCAGCTTGGCCGAAATCGGTGTGCGGCCGGAGGTACGGCGATCCTGCCGCGCATAGCCGAAATAGGGAAGTACCGCCGTGATACGCCGCGCCGAGGAGCGGCGGAAGGCATCGATCATGATGAGCAGTTCCATCAGATGATCGTTGGCGGGATAGGAGGTCGATTGCAGGACGAAAACATCCTCGCCGCGCACGTTTTCCTGGATCTCGACGAAGATTTCCTGATCGGCAAAGCGGCGCACCAGCGCCTTCCCGAGAGGGATGTTCAAATAGCCGGCGATGGCCTCAGCCAGCACCCGGTTGGAATTGCCCGCAAAGAGCTTCATGGACTGTCCTCGGCCACGCCCGACTTCTGTTGGGGCTTTTACCGGTGTGAGCGTCTATTGCAAGCGGGGTCTGGGAAAAATGCCCTGCTTGACCCCGGGCACCGTGTCGCAAGGTCGGGGAACCTTGCGGCAGGGCAGGCCGGTTTTACACGCAAAAGCGAATTATGGTTAATCACATTTGGTGGAAGGCCGCAGAGCCGAGTGGCCTTGATGACCGCCGTTGCAACGGGGTTTCAGAATGCTCAGTGAAGCCGGCACTGCTTGCGCAAACTCAGGATGCATCTGCGACGGCAGGGCTTCCCGCCAACCAGGAGACCAGTTCGTCAATCGTTCTGTTGGCGATGGTTTCCATGACCGAAGGCGTCACGGCGGCCCAGCCTTCGCCATCGCCGCCGGTTGCCACCTGCGTGCCCTGTATCCTGTGCAACCGGTTACCAGCCGGGTCCAGGACATCCCATACATAGATCACGGTTGTCCGGCCATTGTCGGTAATGGTTGAGAAGTAGCCCCTGAGCGTATGGGTCGCGCTGCTCTCGGCCTGTATGATGGTTAGCCCATTCTGGCCAGCGTGGGCGGCAAGGTGCTCGGATAGAGAAGGCAGCACGCTCGCCGAAGCGCCGATCACCGGTGCAATACGTATCCTGGCGGCCGAAACTGAGGCTGCGCTGCTTGTGCGGACAGATTGCTGCGCGGTTGCCGGAGTGCTTCCGGTGGTTCCGATCGCGCCGCTGGAAAGGCTCTGATCGGCACGGGTTGACACGCCGATGCCGTCGCCCGCCGTGCAACCGGCGGTCATCGCGGCCAGTCCGAAGAGGGCCGCTGCCATCTCACCACGCCTCATGCTTCGTTTCCCCCACCACATCGCCCCGGATATCCTCAACGGCAATTATCTTATGATCAAATCAAGGGAATGCTGCGAGAGGGCTTCCGGCGCACCGTCGGTGGTCAGGTAAGTGCGCCCGAGACTCATGGCGCAACCCGATTCGGTATCCATGATGATCATATGCGCAAACAAGGTCATGTTCGGCGCGATGGGTTCCGGATTGCCGGAATAGAACATCGGCGCATCCATCCACGAGGGTGCAAAACGTGCGCCGAGCGAATATCCGCATGCGTTGAGGCGGTGCTTTGTCAGCCCTCGTGCTTCCATCACGCGTGCGTGAGCATCGAAAACATCACCGAACGTATTGCCGGACCTCATGGCCTTTTCGCAGGCAAGCAAGGCTTCGCGCGCAGCCTCGAACAATTCCTGATGCCGTTTTGACGCCTTGCCCGTCAACACCGTCTGCATCATGGCCGCGTGATAATGGTGATAGACGCCCGCCCATTCGAGGGTGAGCTGATCGGTCTTTGTCAGCTTGCGTCGGCCCGCCTTGTAGCGGCACAGCAACGCGTCCTGACCTGAGCCGATGATGAACGGGTTGGCCGGATAGTCGCCCCCGCCGGCAAGAACGGCGGCTTGCATGGCTGCAAGGATGGCCGCCTCGTCTCCACCCTGTTTGATGAGCGGAAGCGCTTCGTCCAGCGCGTTGTCGCCGAGTGCGGCAGCGCGCCTGGTCTTGTCGATTTCGGCGGGACTTTTCAGAAGGCGCAGGCGCGGGACGAGATCGGAAGCATCCTCGATCTTGCCGAAGGTCTGCAATTGCTCATCGAGCAGCCGCCCGTTCCGCGCGCTCAGACCATGCGTGTCGTATTCCACGCCGATCCGCATGCCCAGAAGGTCGAGATCATTCAGAAGATTGCGCAGTTCGGCCGCCGGATTGGCGCCGTGGCGGTCGTTCCAGACCACGATGTCTTCGATGATGGAGGTGTGGCGTGCCTGGCGCAGGTCGGCCGAGCGCGTGAGCAGCACCATCGAGCCGTCCGCCTTGACCACGAGACATTGGAAGAAACAGAAGCCGAAGGTGTCGAAGCCCGTCAGCCAGTACATGCTTTCCTGGGCGAAAAGCAGCATCGCATCGAGCTTGCGCTCGGACATCTCGATGATGAGGCGGTCGCGGCGGGAATCGTATTCGGCACGATCGAAGTGAAGCGCCATCAGAACTCCTCCAGGCAGATTGCCGAAATCTGGCGTCCGTAATCCGGTTCGCCGCGGTGGGTGGCGCGGCGATAGGAATAGAAACGTGTCTCCTCGGCATAGGTGCAGTTGCCGAGCGCCTCGGCGCGCACACCGGCACGCTCCAGCCGGTCCAGCGTATAGCGGCAAAGATCGAACAGTGCCCGTCCGGCTTTGTTCGATTCACGGAAATAATGTTCATTGCCGGTGTCAGCCGCAAGGAAACGCTCGACGAATTCCGGTCCGACCTCATAATTTTCCCGGCCGATCAGCGGGCCAACCACCGCGTTGATGCGGTCGCGGCGAGCTCCAAGACGTTCCATCGCGGTGATTGTGTTTTCCAGCACGCCGCAAAGCGCGCCTTTCCAGCCGGCATGGGCTGCGCCGATGATGCGTGACTGCTGATCGGCGAAAAGAACTGGCCCGCAATCGGCAGTCAGCACGCCAAGCGCCAGGCCGGGCCGTGAAGTCACCATGGCATCGGCCTTCGGGCGCGCGCCGGAAAAAGGCGCTTCGACCACCACGACATCTGCCGAATGGCACTGATGCACGGTGATGAGGCGGTCTGCTGGCACGGTCATCCAGGCAGCCACCCGGCGACGATTCTCCTGTACGGCTTCGGGCGAATCGCCGGAGCCGAGGCCGACATTCAGCCCTCGGTAAATGCTCTCGGACACGCCTCCAGTGCGCGTGAAAAAACCATGCCTTATGCCGTTGCCATCGAAGATAAGCGACCGGAGCGGTTCCGGTCTGGTGGTTTCCAGCATGCGCGGCCTTCTCGTCGGGTTGTTTCGGCGGCGGATCGTGCGGCAGGGGCGGGGGCAAGTCAATGCACAGGCAGCGCGTATGATTATTGCCCCGTCTGGAACGGTGGAACGGCGACTCCAGGTGGCAGCACCCCAAGCACCTTGAACAGGTTGCCCATCTGGTCCGGTCCGGCCAGCCGTTCCACGTCCGTGCGGATTTGTTCCTGCTCTTCCTTGGTGCGGCCCGCGCCAAGTCGGCCCGCGCGCTCCAGCAGCCCGAGCCCGATCAGGAATTCCCCTTGCGGCATCAGTTGCGCTTCAAGGCCATGCACACGGGCAATCTCCGCCAGGGGAACGAAGTCGACATGGGCGGTCAGATCCGCTTCTCCGGGGTTCGCCAGCACGCCGTCATAGGAATGGCGGCGCACCGCCTGCAACGTGTCGCCGAGCGAAGGGCCTTCATAGCCGTAATCGATGAACATGCCCGCGCCGCCGGTTCGGGCAAGCCGCGCGGCGATCGCCTCCATCAGCGCCTCGCGTGCCGGGGCGATCTCGAAAATCGCGCCGTTGGCCGCCTCATCGGCACCCGGCGGCAGCAATGGGGAGGGCAGGGTGCTTGGCCCTGCCGCAAAAGCGAGCGAACCGTCTTCTGCCAGTCCGACGGCGCGCTCGCGCCAGCCGGCCTCAGTTTTCACATATTGCCGAATGGGAACTGCATCAAAGATCTCGTTTCCGACGATAAACAGCGCACCGCCCGGCAAATCTTCCACGCGGGTGTGCCATTTCAGGTCCGCCTGTGCACCGGCCAGCGTCTTTTTCTGGACAGCCGCAAGACGTGGACTTGTTTCCACCAGCGCGAAGCGGTGGCCGGTCAGAAGGGTTGGATCGAGTTTGCCGAACGTGCGCAGCATGTCCTTCATCAACGTGCCGCGGCCCGGACCTATTTCGGCGAACACCGCATTGCGCGGCGCGTTGCATGCTTGCCACGCCGCATAAAGCCATACGCCGACCAACTCGCCGAACATCTGGCTTATTTCGGGAGCCGTGGTGAAGTCGCCGGCACCACCGAACGGTTCGCGTGTGGTGTAGTATCCGTGCTCGCTGTCGTAGAGGCACAGCGCCATGTATTCGGCCACGCTTATCGAGCCTGTAGCCTCGATAAGACGGGAAATCTTTTGCGTGAGCGTGCTCATCAAACCTGTCTGGCTTCCGCCGGAGCGCGGGCGGCCAGCATGGCCCACAGGCCCGCCAGAACCATGGGCGTCGACAGCACCATGCCCATCGTCAGCCAGCCGCCGAAAAGGTAGCCGAGATGGGCGTCGGGCTCGCGGAAGAACTCGACGAAGATGCGCGATAACCCGTAGCCGCACACGAAGGCGCCGCCGACAAAGCCCGGCGTCTTCAGCTTCAGCAGCCCATGCGTCAGGACGCGCAGGACAAGAAAGAGCAGAAATCCTTCCAGAGCGGCTTCGTAAAGCTGGCTGGGATGGCGTGGCAAAGGCCCCCCGTCAGGAAAGATGAAGGCCCATGGAACGTCCGTTGGGCGACCCCACAACTCCGAATTGATGAAGTTGGCAAGCCGCACAAGGCCGAGCCCGACGGGCGTGCCGGCCGCCACCGTATCAAGCAGGCTCCATGCATTGATCCTGCGCGACATCGCAAACAGCACCATCGCGGCGATCGTGCCCAGCATGCCGCCGTGGAAGGACATGCCACCCTTCCAGACGGCGAGTATTTCCAGCGGATTTTCCAGGTAGCGCGGCAAATCGTAAAAGAGGATATAGCCCAGCCTTCCACCCAGCACGACGCCGAGGGCGGCCCAGACCACGAAATCGTCCAGGTCTTCAGGCTTCATCGGCGGCGTATCGTTCGCCCACAGATGCCTGGTCGAGACGAGCCGTTTGGCATACCACCACGCAAACAGGATGCCGACCACATAGCCGAGGCCGTACCAGTGGATCGCCACCGGGCCCAGGCGAAGGATGACCGGATCGATGTTGGGGAAGGGCAGGGCGGACATGGGCAGGAGAAAATAGTCGGTCAAGCATGCCTCCTGTGGGTCGCCGGCGCGGGTCGAGCTATGCGAAAGGATTACGGCAAGGTCAAGTCCGCCAGGGACAGTCCTGCGCTTGCAATCCGCGTTATCTCGCCCTACTTCAGGGAGAGGAGAGAACCGCTATGACCAACGGCACGAACAGAGTCCTGGACGAATTTGCAAAGCTGGTGACTGACGCCGCCGGCGCCGCGCAAGGCGTGCGCCGGGAATTCGAAACCCTGTTTCGCTCTCAGGCCGAGCGGATGCTCAACTCGATGGATCTGGTCCAGCGCGAGGATTTCGAAGCCGTTCGCGATATGGCCATCAAAGCGCGCGAGGAAAATGCCGCGTTGCTTGGACGAATCGAGGCGCTGGAGGCGAAACTTTCCTCTCAGGGGCCGCTCGACGTGCCCGAAAAGCCGGTCAACCGCTCCCGTACAAAAAAATAATCGAAGCTGCGGCCAGTTCTGAGCGAACGCGAAAAGTAGTGGCGCGAGAGTCGGTTACGTCGCGCGGCAGCGATTACCCCTTACAACTATCCACATCATCCCGCCCATTGGCCGAAAAAAGTACTGGCCACGCGTTGTGCTATCAATAGACTGAATTTGCTACATGATTCGAAACTGAACATGTGCCGGGCAGGGGCGGGCTCGTCATGTCTTCGCGTAAATCCTTCGCTCCGCTCTTGAGTGTCGAACGTATTTCGGTCGCGTGCTTTGAAGCGCATGTGCCAATGGCGAGCGCTTGTCGGCGTTTGCAAAAAAAACAGGAAAGCAGATTTAATGAGCCTTCTTGAATTCGACATGATGCGTGGCGCCCACCCTGTGGACGTCATCGAGCATGTCGCTCATTCGAACGATTGGAGCTTCGAGCGCAACGGCGACGATGAGATCGCGATATCCGTTGCCGGCACCTGGACGGATTATCACGTCTCCTTCTCCTGGATGGAGGAGTTCGAGGCGCTTCATGTCGCCTGCTCGTTCGATCTGAAGGTCCCCGAGAAGCGGTCAGTCGAGATAATGCGCCTCCTTTCGCTCATCAACGAGCAGATGCTGTTCGGGCATTTCGACCTTTGGGATCGCGAAGGAGTGGTCATGTTCCGCCAGTCGCTGGTGTTGGCAGGCGGCCTGGAGCCGACCGGCCAGCAGGTGGAAGTCATGCTCAACAGCGCGCTGGAAGCCTGCGAATGCTATTATCAGGCATTCCAGTATGTCATCTGGTCGAACACCAGCGCACAGGATGCGCTCAACAGCGTTCTGTTCGAGACCTTCGGGACAGCTTGAGGCGGCAATGGCTTCAAAGCAGCCTGCGGAAATAGCGTATACGGATTTCGAGAAAGTGGAGATCCGTGTTGGCACCATCATCGGCGCCGAGCCCTATCCCGAGGCGCGCAAGCCAGCGATCAAGCTGAACATCGATTTCGGGCCGGAGATCGGCGTAAAACGATCTTCAGCCCAGATTACGGTGCACTATACACCCGATGAACTGGTGGGGCGGCAGGTGCTGGCCGTGACCAATTTCCCGCCGCGTCAGATCGGCAGGTTTATGTCCGAGGTGCTCACGCTCGGCTTTGCCGATGAGGATGGGGCAGTCGTGCTTGCATCGGTGGACAGGAAGGTACCCGACGGCAGCCGTCTTCATTGATTGCGACATCTCGCGCCCTCGATCCGATAGCGGGATCGGTTTGGAAAGCGATACGCGTCATCAATGATAAGCCTGACCTTGTGCATTCGATGTTCAGTCCCGGCATTTGCTGGATCGGATTGAGAGCAAATCTGCTTGATTGGAAGCCCGTTCCTCGCAGCTGAGTTCGTAAGGGGTGAGAGCTTCGAGGGTCTTAATGAGCAGCAGCGACGCTCCGTGAATGAGCGACCTCCACGAAGCCGCCAACCGCTCTCACAGATCCAGAGAAAGGCTCCGGGCATGGCGAATCATTTCCTCCAGAGCGTGAATCACCAATGTGAATGCGAAGAGCGCGCATCCTTAATCGGAGGCGTTTCCCAGGCCGTCTGACATAAAAGTTTTTCTTGCCCGTTTTGGAAAAATAGAGGAAACTTTGCCTGTTCGGGCATTTGCCGGCCCGGAGACTGGAATAGCATACCCCGGCATACGACACGAGAAAGGCTCCCGGGACTCGCGCCCATAAGAATCCGTCGGGATCGCGCGTGAGCAGACTGTTTCTTCTCCCCCAGTAAAGACCAGGACACAAGATTGTTGAATTGCGGCGCGCCGTGGTTCACCGACGCAAGTGACGGGAGAAAGGATTAATTTCCATGGCCCAGACAGGGATCGTAAAATTCTTCAACCATGCCAAGGGCTTTGGCTTCATAACGCCCGATGACGGCGAGAAGGATGTCTTTGTCCACATCTCCGCCGTTCAGGCATCCGGCCTGCCGGGACTGGAAGACGGGCAGAAAGTGTCCTTCGACACCGAGCCGGACAGACGTGGCAAAGGCCCTAAAGCGGTCAATCTTGCCCTCGGCTGATACTGCCGTAAGGCGCGGCTTGCAACGCGTCTGTCCATTCGGATCTTGAATGGATGCTTCGCGTGATTTCCGCATTTATGCGGACGTAGATGCCCCATCTGACTGCAAAAATGCACTTTGATCTTACGCTGGCCTCTCCGCCGGCGTTTTTTATTGCGGGCGCAAGCTTGCCGTCATCTTGCCGCGTTTACCATTCAGCTACCATTCAGCTTCGGGCTCGTAGCATCCCGTTCAAACGCGCGATCAAGGGATCGCACGGAATTTGGAGACATCGCGATGAAACGGATTCTCAAGAATGCGGTTCTGGGCCTCGCCGTCGCAGCGACGGCGCTTTCGACCGTGGTTCCCGCCGCCCAGGCGGGTGACCATCGCTGGCACAGGCATTACCGTCACCATGACCGGGACAGCGGTGACGCACTCGCTGCCGGCATTGCAGGACTTGCGATCGGCGCCATCGTCGGAGGTGTGCTATCGCAGCCCCGTCCGACCGGCCGCGTCTATATCGATCCGCCCGTCTACGCGCCGCCGCGCTATCACTACCGGCCGGCGCCGGTTTATCCAGGCCGGGTGACATACCACGCAGCGGAGCCCTGGAGCCCGGGCTGGTATCGCGCCTGCGATGCCCGTTACCGGAGCTTCGATCCGCGGAGCGGAACCTATCTGGGCTATGACGGCCACCGCCATTTCTGCGTGATCAGGTGAGGCTTGCGTCTTTTTGGACGCACAAGGACGCGCTATCTTATTGAAGCTAGGCATCGTGCTTTCAGAAAATGATTCAGATTTTCGGGCCGATGCTGCAGGGCAAGCAATAACTGTTCTATTGTCCTTGCCCTGTCAAAAACGGATTGTTGCGCCGCTCGTCTCCGAACCGGCCGCCTGGCCCGTGCCCGCACAGGAAGCCGACATCATCGCCGAGCGGCAGCAGCTTGTCCTTGATCGAGCGGATGAGGGCGTCATGGTTGCCGCCCGGCAGATCCGTTCGGCCAATCGATCCGTTGAACAGAACGTCCCCCACATGAGCGAATTTTGCATTGTCGTTGTAAAAGACGACATGGCCCGGCGCATGCCCGGGGCAATGAAAAACCTGAAAGGAATGGCCGGCAAAGGAAACCGTCTCTCCCTCGATCAGGAAACGGTCCGGTGTGACGTTGCGGACCGGATCGGGCAGTGAGAACATCTGTGCCTGAGTTTCCAGATTGGATAGCAGTTCCCGATCGTCTTGGTGCGGCCCGACGATCGGAACGCCTAACGCCTCCTTCATATCCATGGCACCGCCCGCATGATCGATGTGGCCATGGGTCAGCCAGATGGCTTCGACGGAGATGCCGCCCTTTTCGAGGGCTGCCTGAATGCGTTCCACGTCCCCGCCCGGGTCCACCACCACACCCTTCTTCTCCTCTTCGTCGAAAAGAATGGTACAGTTCTGCTGGAAGGCCGTTACCGGAATGATTGCGGCTTGAAGCGTTGCCATGTCCTACTCCCGTTGTCGCCCCTGAGTGGACGCACCGCGCTCCTCAGCGGAAACTACAAATCGCACTTTCCGAAACCCATGTCCGGCTTTCAAGGCATGTGCGTGCGGCCGAAAAAGCAGAACGGGCAGCCTCAGCCGCCCGTTCCAATCTCTTTCTTGAAAATGCCGTCAGGCCTTCTTCATGGAGTTCATGACAGAGCCCACAATGGCAGTAAGTACAGCTCCGCCAGCGCCGCCGCCGACAACATCGCCGAGAATGCCTCCCAGCGCGCCAGCATCAGCTCCCATGCCTGAAAGCAGAACGCCACCACCCACGCCGCCAACAACGCCGCTGATGATCCTGGGCAGGTGGCCCATGGCCGCCTTCTTGAAGGCCGCACCAACAGCCTCACCGGCGACAATGCCGGCGATCGCCTGAACAATGATGGGGACAAATGCTTCCATCTTTCGCGCTCCTATAACGCCGGTTCCGTTAGCCGGCGTCATATGAAACGCTGATTTCGGCCAAAGTCAAACGCGCGCTGGTAACTGGCCGCCAGAGACGAAGCGGAGTCGCCCCTATTCGGCGGCCATCCTCTCACGCGGACGCACTTCCTCGGCATAGTCGTTCATCAGAAGACGCGCGATCTCGCCGACTTCGAACGTGTGCGGCCCGATCTCCGAAACAGGTGTCACTTCTGCCGCGGTACCGGTCAGGAAGCATTGTTCGAAACCGTCCAGTTCCTCCGGCATGATGGCTCGTTCGATCACTTCGATGCCGCGCCGGCGCGCCAGGTCAATGACGGTGCGCCGCGTGATCCCGTCGAGAAAGCAATCAGGGGTAGGCGTATGCAGCCTGCCGTCCTTGACGAAGAAAATGTTGGCTCCGGTAGCCTCGGCGACCTGTCCGCGCCAATCCAGCATCAGCGCGTCCGAATAGCCCTTGGCCTCCGCCGCATGCTTGGAGAGCGTGCAGATCATGTAGAGACCGGCAGCCTTGGATTTCGACGGCGCTGTACGCGGATCCGGGCGGCGGTATTCGGCCAGGTCGAGGCGAATCCCTTTCAGGCGCTGCTCCGGATCGAAATAGCTCGGCCATTCCCAGATGGCGATGGCGAGGTTGATGCGATTGTTCTGGGCAGAAACCCCCATCATCTCGCTTCCGCGCCAGGCAATGGGACGCACATAGGCATCTTCCAACCCCTGCTTGACGAGAAGCTCGCGGCAGGCCGAGTCGATCTCCTCCACCGACCAGGGAATACGGAAGCCCAGAATACGTGCGGACTCATGCAGGCGTTCGGTGTGCTCGGTGAGCTTGAATATCTCGCCGCCATAGGCGCGTTCGCCTTCGAAAACAGCGCTGGCGTAATGCAGGCCATGCGTCAATACGTGAATCCTGGCATCGGCCCATTTGACGAATTCGCCATTGAACCAGATAAAGCCATCAAGCTGATCGAAAGGAACAGACGCCATATAACCACTCCTGCCGCGGCGCACGAAGCCGGCAATGCTGCGAGAAAATCCAAATAGTGCCGGAATACCCCAACTATTTCAAATCCATTAAGGTTATTCCAGAAAATGAGCTTGCCACACCTTTGTTCACCAATATGGCAGGAAAGCTTGGTAAAAATTACCAAGGCATCCTATTTAAGTCAACAAACCTGACGTAATTTTACGTGACTGGACGCAAATAGATGAAAAGTCCCATGCAGGCGAACGAGCGACACGAACCGGCAGGGGTCGGCGATCCCGATTTCCGCCTCATCGAGTTGCTGTTTTTTGCTTATCGCGATTTCACCTCCGATCCGGATGCCATTCTTGCCAGCTACGGATTCGGGCGCGCGCATCATCGGGTGCTGCATTTCGTTAGCCGCAGGCCGGGACTGACCGTCGCCGAACTTCTGGAGGTTCTGCGTATCACCAAGCAAAGTCTGGCGAGGGTGCTGAAACAACTCATCGACACGGGCTATGTGGTGCAGGTACAAGGCCCGCGCGACCGGCGCCAGCGCGAGCTGTACGTAACGCAGAAAGGACATGCCCTGGCTCTGGAACTGGCCCTGCCACAGTCCCGCCGCATCCGTGCGGCACTTGATGAAGCTGGCATTTGCGACCGTGAGGTGATCGAACGCTTTTTGAAAGCGATGGTGAACCGGGAACTCCGGACGCAGGTCGACAGAAGCCACCCCGCCGGAGAGCCGGGGGCCGAGAGAGGGACAAAGGAATGATCCGCAGCGAAGACGCACTGGATCGCGTTGCCACGCTACCGGACGATGCACCGCATCTTCTTGTCGTTGACGACGATACCCGCATCCGCACCTTGCTGCACCGCTTTCTCAAGGAGAACGGCTTTCGCGTCAGCGTAGCGGAGGATTCCGCCGAAGCGCGCCGGAAACTTGCGGGGCTGGATTTCGACCTCATCATCCTCGATGTCATGATGCCGGGGGAGGATGGCGTCGCGCTCACCCGCGTCCTTCGCGAGGAACGAGACATTCCCATACTGATGCTGACCGCGCTTTCGGAAACGGAAAGCCGGGTTACCGGCCTTGAAGCCGGAGCGGACGACTATCTTCCCAAGCCGTTCGACCCGCGTGAACTGGTCCTGCGCGTCAACAGCATCCTGCGTCGTGGCGGGCAGCCATCACCGCCCAAGCTGGAACAGGTGGTTTTCGGTCCGTATACCTTCCAGATCCAGCGCCGCGAATTGAAGCGCGCGGGTGAGGTGCTGAAGCTGACGGACCGTGAACGCGAAATCATGGCCATCTTTGCCGAACGCGCCGGGGAAACCATCCCCCGCCACGAGCTGGTGGGCTCCGATTCGGAGGTGGGAGAACGCACGATTGACGTGCAGATTAACCGGCTGCGCCGAAAGATCGAGCGTGATCCATCCAATCCCGTGTGGCTGCAGACGGTGCGCGGAATCGGTTATCGCCTGAGCGTGGAATAGGCAGTAATCTTCCTTGCGGGGAAGGAACACAAGGCTGTCGCCACACGCATTATCTCTTTGTTTTCATCGGATCTGTGCGACGTCGGGTGACCCCAGGCGGCTGTGAAATGCTATAGTGGCGGCAAAGAACCGGCGGGATGAATGGCAAAAAACAGGCCATACGACACCGAACGAACCGACCCGTTGAGGCGCATAAAACACATCATGCGGCAGACGTGGCGGCGCGTTGGGCGCACCGTATCGCGCTACATGCCCAAGCGGCTCTACGCGCGCTCGCTTATCATCGTCATCGCGCCGATGATCCTGCTCCAGTCGGTGATCGCCTTCGTCTTCATGGAACGCCATTGGCAGACGGTCACGCAACGTCTCTCACAGGCGGTCACACGCGACATTGCGGCCATAATCGACATTCTGGAGACATACCCGCATGACGATGACTATGCCGAGCTCATCCGCATCGCCCAGGAGCGCCTGGCTCTGCAGATCAGCATCGAGCCACCCGACGCCCTGCCGCCGCCCGGCCCCAAACCCTTCTTTTCCATCCTCGACCAGACGCTCAGCGAAGAGATCACGCGCCAGATAAACCGCCCCTTCTGGCTGGACACTGTCGGCAATTCCAACATCATCGAGATCCGGATCCAGCTGAATGACAGGGTGCTGCGGGTCTTTGCGCGGCGCAGTCAGACCTATGCCTCCAACACCCATATCTTCCTGCTTTGGATGGTCGGTACATCGCTGGTTCTGCTTGCCATTGCAGTCGCTTTCCTGCGCAATCAGATCCGCCCGATCCTTCAACTGGCCGAGGCGGCTGAACGCTTCGGCAAAGGGCAGCCGACACCAACCGATTTCCAGCCGCGCGGAGCCGAGGAAGTCCGCCGCGCCGGCAGCGCGTTCCTACAGATGCGCGAGCGCATCGAACGCCAGATCGAGCAGCGCACGGCCATGCTGACGGGCGTCAGCCACGACCTTCGCACCATCCTCACGCGCTTCAAGCTTCAACTCGCCATCGCGGACTCCAAAGCCGACATGGAGGCGCTGAACGAGGATATCGAGGATATGCGCTCCATGCTGGAGGAATACATGGCCTTCGCCCGCGGCGAGGCATCCGAGGAAACAGGCTGGTTCGACCTCGCCGCTCATCTCCAAAAGCTGGAGGAGGAAGCGAAGCTCCGTGGCTGCGCATTCAGTACGTCCCTGACGGGTGAGCCAGAGGTACTGGTTCGGCCCAACACCTTCTCACGACTCCTCGACAACGTGGTGGGGAACGCTTTCCGCTATGCCCGAACCGTTTCTGTCGCGGCCCGGCACGGCGGCGGCACGCTCACCATCGTCATCCAGGATGACGGTCCCGGCATTCCCCCGGACAAGCGGGAAGATGTCTTCAAACCCTTCGTGAGGCTGGACGCGGCACGCAATCAGGACGAAAGCGGAACGGGTCTCGGTCTTTCAATCGCCCGCGACATTGCCCGCAGCCACGGTGGAGATATCATTATGGAAGACAGCGACCTGGGGGGCTTGCGTGTGATTGTCCGCGTGCCCGCATGAGCTGCCGTGCATCCGGCGCGGCCCTCAGCTTTCCCGGCCTGACCGAATGAATAACCTTCTGAAAGCTCACAGCTAGCCTTCAATGGGCGACACTGATTACCAGTGGCACGGAACGTCGTATGCCGTACCGATCCTAAGGCGGCCGCGCTGCTGCGGCTCCTTCCCCACGCTTCCGCCAACCTGATCCAAGCGCTGCTTGCTGTAGCGGCCTCCGTGCCGCAGGAATGCGAGGCCAGGTTGAGGAGCATGGATGCCGCTGACAAAATGCATCTGTGGCAACGGTTTGGTGGATGTTCTCCGGGCAGCCTATTCGGACGCTCATCGCGCGATGCTGGATGAACTCGTCCCTTCATATCCGAACCCACAATGCCGTTCAGGTTCTTGCCCCGTCAGATCCGGGTTCACGATGGTCGTCGGTTCGCTTCTTCCATTCAATTGCACCAGTGCCACAACTCGGCTCCGGAAGGAGGGGCGACCATCCCATAAAAGAAGGGCGCGACGGTTGCCCGCCACGCCCTTCCTCATACCAGTGCCGCTGGCTTATGCCGCGGAGAGGTTCACCGCCTTCGGCCCTTTGCCCATACGGTCGGGCTCGACGTCGAAGGAAACCTTCTGCCCGTCAACCAGCGAGCGCATGCCGGAGCTTTCGACTGCGGAAATATGAACGAAGACGTCCTTCGTGCCATCGTCCGGCGTAATGAAGCCGAAGCCTTTGGTGGCGTTGAAGAACTTTACGGTGCCTGTCTGGGCCATGAGGGAAACTCCTTTTCCCGTTTCATGAGTAGCGTCTGCGCGACGTGCGCAGGTTCGCCGTTGTCGAGAGCTTACCGATGTCGGGGAAAGGGGCTGTCCAATAAAACGCTTCCAGTCTCCGGGTTTCGTAATCACCCGAGCGTGCCATACATGGCATGAAACCGTCTCTGAAACAAGAACCCTGTTGGTTTTCCTGCAATGGTTTTTCCACAAAAAGCCGGTGCAGCAAGACGTCCCACATGCGCTTTCAGTCTGCCAGCACGCCGCAAGCGTGCACGCGACCTCCACGTGGCCGGCTGCGTGTTCAACCGCCTCCAGCCACGCGATAACATCTATTGATGCTGCCGCTCACGGATGAGGATTCTGGAGCACGAGGAACCCTCTTCTGCTTCCCTCCTGACAGCCTGCTGTCAGCATCTCGTTTCATGCCTCTCTCCCTGTCACGCGGCCTCTTTCATTCGGACGCGCGATTCTCCATATTCGCGCCATGGCCAATTCCTCCAGGAAAAAACACGGCGGCTTTTCAGAGGCGCCTCAAGCTCCGTTTTCCGGCACGCCGCTCTCGGGCTCAGTCTCGGACTGGGCGGAACAGATCGCGCGCGAGGCGGAGAGGGTGCCGGACTCGCCTCCGGAGACCGGAGAGCGTCAGGGCCGTTCCGGCTCAAACCGGCCGCCCGTTCCAACTCCGCGCGGTGAGGGCGCATCCGCGAAATCGAAAGGCAAAAAAGTCTCTCCACGCTCGTCCGCACCGGCCAAATCGGCGCGCGGCACCTCCATGGGCGGCGCGGCATCCGCAAAGGAGCGGGCGGCCGCCGGCCTCATGCCCGTTGCGGGCCTTGACGTCACGCTTGAGGAGGCCGAGGGGCTTTCTGCCGATGGCGTCACCGCCACCGTCGCAGCGCTCTCGAGGCTCATCGAAGGCGGGGACCCGAACCTGAAGTCTGCGTGGGTGCCGCATCGTCCCGCACGCCCGGAAAAGACCGAAGGCGGCATTCCCTTCAAAATGGCGACGGAATTCACGCCGTCGGGCGATCAGCCCACCGCTATTGCCGACCTGGTGGCCGGCGCGAACGAGAACGAGCGCACACAGGTGCTGCTCGGCGTCACCGGCTCGGGCAAGACCTTCACCATGGCCAAGGTGATCGAGGAGACGCAGCGTCCCGCGCTCATCCTGGCGCCCAACAAGACGCTGGCTGCGCAACTCTACGGCGAGTTCAAGTCCTTCTTTCCCGACAATGCCGTGGAGTATTTCGTTTCCTATTACGACTACTATCAGCCGGAGGCTTACGTCCCGCGCTCGGACACCTATATCGAGAAGGAATCCTCGATCAACGAGCAGATCGACCGCATGCGCCACTCGGCCACGCGGGCGCTGCTTGAGCGAGACGATGTTATTATTGTCGCCTCCGTCTCGTGCATCTACGGTATCGGCTCGGTCGAGACCTATACGGCCATGACCTTCCAGATGGCGGTGGGCGACCGGCTCGACCAGCGCCAGCTTCTGGCTGACCTTGTCGAGCAGCAATACAAGCGCCGCGATGCCGACTTCCAGCGCGGTTCCTTCCGCGTGCGCGGCGACACGATAGAGATTTTCCCGGCTCACCTGGAGGACCGGGCGTGGCGCATCTCCCTCTTCGGAGACGAGATCGATACCATCACCGAATTCGACCCTCTCACGGGCAAGAAGACCGACGATCTGAAATCGGTGAAGATCTACGCCAATTCGCACTATGTCACCCCGCGCCCGACGCTCAACCAGGCCATCAAGGGCATCAAGGCGGAGCTTCAACAGCGCCTCGGCGAGCTGGAGCGTGCTGGCCGCCTCCTGGAGGCGCAGCGTCTGGAGCAGCGCACCCGATTCGACCTTGAGATGCTGGAGGCGACCGGCTCCTGCGCCGGCATCGAGAATTATTCGCGTTATCTCACCGGCCGCGCGCCGGGCGAGCCGCCGCCGACGCTTTTCGAGTATGTGCCAGATGACGCGCTCATCTTCGTCGACGAGTCGCACGTGACCGTCCCCCAGATCGGCGCCATGTATCGCGGCGACTTCCGGCGCAAGGCGACGCTCGCCGAATACGGGTTCCGGCTGCCGTCTTGCATGGACAACCGTCCCCTCCGCTTCGAGGAGTGGGACGCCATGCGTCCGGCCACCGTCTGCGTCTCCGCCACTCCCGGCAATTGGGAGATGGAACAGTCCGGCGGCGTCTTTGCCGAGCAGGTCATCCGTCCGACCGGCCTCATCGACCCGCCTGTGGATGTCCGCCCGGCGAAATCCCAGGTGGACGACGTGCTTGGCGAGATCCGCGAGACGGCTGCGAAGGGCTACCGCACGCTCGTCACCGTGCTTACCAAGCGCATGGCCGAGGACCTGACGGAATACCTGCACGAGCAGGGCGTGCGCGTGCGCTACATGCATTCCGACATCGACACGCTGGAGCGCATCGAGATCATCCGCGATCTGCGGCTTGGCGCCTTTGACGTGCTGATCGGCATCAACCTCTTGCGCGAGGGGCTGGATATCCCCGAATGCGGGCTGGTTGCCATTCTCGACGCCGACAAGGAAGGCTTCCTGCGTTCGGAAACCTCGCTCGTCCAGACCATCGGCCGCGCGGCGCGCAATGTCGACGGCCGCGTCATTCTCTATGCAGACACGGTCACCGGATCGATGGAACGCGCCATTGCGGAGACCAATCGCCGTCGCGAAAAGCAGCTCGAATACAACGAGGCGCACGGCATCACGCCTGAGAGCATCAAGAAGAACATCGGCGACATTCTCGGCTCGGTCTATGAGCGTGACCACGTGCGCGCCGATATCTCGGGCGCGAAAGGCGAGGAGCTCAACAACCTCGTCGGCAATAACCTCCAGGCCCATCTCGAACATCTCGAAAAATCCATGCGAGATGCCGCCGCCGATCTGGACTTCGAGGAGGCCGCGCGCCTCCGCGACGAAATCAAACGACTGCGGGAAACGGAACTCGCCATTCTGGATGATCCGCTGTCGCGGGATGCCGGTGTGGAGAACACGCAGCAAAAGCGCCGTCAGGCGGCGAAGGGCAGGGGGCGCGATACGGGCCGGAGCTCAAGCGGAAAGGAAGGCACCCTCTTCGCAAAACCGGAGCTTGACGATATGGGCACGTCAGGCGCCCATGCGGTGCCGGCGGGGAAGAACAGGTCGCTCTTCCGCAAGAATACCTTGGACGAAATGACCGTCGGCCGCACCGAAAAGCCGCTGGGCAAGGCGAATGATGCGGACGACGCCAAGCCGGTGAAACGCCACAGGCCGGGCATCGGCTCCTATGAAGATCCCGTCGAGGAACGCGAGCGGCGGCGCCGGCCGAAGAAGACAGGAAGGCCCGGGCGGTAGGGCTCCCGCCGTTTGCCGCGCATTCACCCGCTCTGGAGCGCTGCCTCCTGCAGCCGTTTTAGAAAGCGCGCCAGCGCCTTCTGCGAAGTGTCTCCTTCCTCGCTCACCATGGTGATGCCCCAGCGCGACAGCACCGCCTCCTCCACCGGGTGGGGACGCGGCATGAACACGAAGGAAGGCGGGCGGTCCTTCTCGTAACCGGAATTCCGCCAAGTCTGCCACAGCCGGTGCAGAAGCAGTCTTATGTTCATGTCGGAAAGGCTGTAGCCGATGAACAGGATCGTGCGGCCGAGGGCATCGGCGCGGAACTTCACGTCCAGCGGTGAATCAAAGGAGAGCCGGTTGAAATAGTCCGTCTCCGTCAGCACGAGCGATGCATCCTCGTCGAAATCGCCGTGATACTTGACGATCTGAGTCGCGTCCTGGCGGACGCGGCTCACGTCGCGGGCGTTGGCCACCTTCACGAAATCGCGTCCGTGGATCTCGAACGCGACTTCCAGATTGCGGTCGTAATTGGTCGTGTAGATGATCGGGAAGTCGAGCTCCACGATCAGTTTGTGCAGGTCAGACGCCTCCACCTTCTCCCGCGAGACGCTCCAGTTCCGGTCCATCCAGCTTCTCAAGGGACCGAGGCTCCCCTGCTTCAAGCGGTAATATTCCGCCAGCGTCTGATAGCTGTAGCGCGGCTTTTCCCCGCTTTCTTCCTCGATGCCAAGCTCCTCTTCCATATGCCGGATCAGCATGTCCCAGGAGGGCAGGCCGACGCTCATCGAAACGCCCGCCCCGACAAACAGGATGGCGTTTTTCCGCCGAACCGCCTCGGCGAGCCTCTCTATTGCGTCCGGCATACCGATTGCTCCTGCCTGCCGTGTAAACGGCGGTGCGGGAAGTGCGTTCCGCCTCCCGCTCTCCAACGGCTGGCAGGATTTACCACACTCATAGAGAACATCCGCAATGGGAGCGCTTCCTGCCGGTTAACCTCCATGGTCCGTACTACGACACTGAACGGTATGGGTGGGGTGGATGCCTGTCTGACCGCTCTTGGGCGAAAATCCGAAAAAGCAGCCAGCAATGTCGCGGGGGTGGGATGGCTGTATCGGTCCCAGATGGACTCGCCCTTGCCGTTCTCGTTCCACGCACCCTCTATCTGGTAAGCCGCCGTGGCGACACCCCATAAATTGCCGGCGGTTGACGTTGAGTGACATTAGTTCCTCCATACGCGATCGCATGTTGCGCGATCGGAAGGTTGGCCCGGTTGGCGTCCAACGCCTCCGAAAGCCGTCACTTCAAGGTTGCGCTGCCACTTTCTGCTGACCGCCTTAGCGTCCGCCACTCACGCAGGGTTAGCAGGGTTCGCACCACCGCCTCAGAAAGCGTCTGGCTACTTGCCGAACAGGCTATCCTCCAGCTTCGCGCTGCCCGTCAGCACCAGGTCAGCGGCGGACTTGCCGAGCGCGATCTGGTACGCGCCTTCCGTGATACGCCACTGATTTGCCTTCCCGTCGAAGCGCGCGAGCAGGCGCGGATCGACGGTAAGCGACACCTGCTTCGATTTGCCCGGTTTCAGCACGACACGTTCGAAGCCGAGCAGCCGCATGCGCTTCTCGTTCGGTGCGGCGGTAAGGTAGAGCTGAGGTACGTCCGCGCCTTCCCGATCGCCCGCGTTGGTCACGGTGAAGGTTGCGGTGACAGTCTCGCCGCCAGACAAAAGATTGGTTTTCTCTTCCGTCGTCGGAGCGAGCGCGTCCGCGCTAGCCGATGCTACCGCCGGCTGTCCGCTTCCTGTCGCGGCTGTTTCAACGGTGCCGCCGGAAATCCTGAGGTCGCTATAGGCGAAGTTCGTGTAGCTGAGCCCATGCCCGAAGGCATAGAGCGGCTTGGTGTCCTTCTTCGCATACCAGCGATAGCCGACCTCGGCACCCTCGTCGTAGCGGATGGTGACGGGCGTGCCCCACGGGGTGCCAAGCCCCGACAGCATCGGCCGCGGCGTATCGGCCAAGCTCGCAGGCCAGGTAATCGGCGTGCGGCCTGACGGGTTGACCTTGCCCGCAAGCACCTCGGCGATCGCCTGAGCGCCTGCCTGGCCCGGATACCACGCCTGCACGATTGCCTTTACCTTGTCCCGCCAGGGCATGGATACCGGGTTGCCTGTTTCGAGCACGACGATGGTGTTCGGGTTCGCCGCGGCAACCGCATCGATCACCGCATCCTGACCCCAGGGCAGCGACAGGTCAGGGAGGTCGAAACCCTCGCCCTCGACGCGGATGCCGAAGGCGATGACGACGTCGGCTCGCCGCGCCGTGAGCGCAGCTTCTGCCGGCGTGTAGCCGGGGTCGAATTCGACCTGCGCATTCGGGAATGCCCTCTGCAGGGCATCGACCGGGGACGGCTGGAACAGGAAGAGATTGCGGTGCTTCCCCATGACGCCGGCGCCGCCGATCTTGGCCGTGCTGGCAAAGCCGCCGACCGGCGCAACCGCGCCGGAACCAGTCCCGCTGATCACGCCCTGCTGGGCGTAGCCGCCTATAACCGCGATCTTCAGCGGCTTGTCGGCCGCGAGCGGCAGCGCGTTTTCGTTCTTCAGAAGGACGATGCCCTGCCGGGCGATCTCCAGCGCGATCTCGTTGTGCCTCGCCATGTCGACCGCCGGGGCCGCTTCCCACTTGTCGATACCCACCGCATAGGCCGAGCGAAGGATGCGGCGCACCATGTCCGACAGACGCTCCTTGGGGAGCTTGCCCTCAGCATAGGCTTGTCGCAGCGGTTCCGCGAACGGTTCGGCGTCCAGGCTCCACATGAACCGGTCGGCCTGCGCGCCGGACTCCTGGTCGAGACCGTGCAGCGCGTATTCCCATTCCGGCGTCGCTCCCCAGTCGGACATCACATAGCCTTT
>JAJUHJ010000047.1 GCA_029279965.1 Phyllobacteriaceae bacterium | reverse complement strand
CTCGGTGTTGCTCCGCTCGCCGTTATCCCCTTCGAGCCGCAGCTTTTTGGCAATGCGGCCAACAACGGGCGCATGCTGGGCGAGATCGATCAAAATCATCCTGTCGTGCAGTCGATTAACGCGCTGGCACATGTGCTGACGGGCCGGCGTGATGTCGCGCCGAAGAAGAAAACCGGGCTCGCAGGGCTGCTCGAACGCTTGACCGCGAGGTAGAAAGGCATGTTCGGCAGGAGACATTCCGGATCGAAAACGACGGGCGCCGGGGAAAGGCCCACCGCTGCCGAGACAGTGCCTTCCGGAGGCGCTGATACGCTGCTTGCGCCAACGAGCGATGCGCCTGGCTCGCGGCCGGCCTTTTCCGCCGCGCCCCTTCCGCCCGGCGCACCAGCGCCGGCCTCGCGCGTGTCGGAACAGGCCCGGCCGACAATGCTCCCGCGCGAGCGCAGCGAGAACTACTATGATACCAAAAGCCAGGTCTTCTCGGCGCTGATCGACACCATCGATCTGTCCCAACTCGCCAAGCTGGACGCTGACAGCGCGCGCGAGGAAATCCGCGACATCGTCAATGACATCATCGCGATCAAGAACTTCGTCATGTCGATCGCCGAGCAGGAAGAATTGCTCGATGATATCTGCAATGACGTTCTCGGTTTCGGCCCGCTGGAGCCGCTTCTTGCACGGGACGAGATTGCCGACATCATGGTGAACGGCGCCCGGCGGGTTTACATCGAGGTGGACGGGAAGGTCGAGCAGACCGGGATCCGCTTCCGCGACAATCAGCAGCTTCTCAACATCTGTCAGCGCATCGTCAGCCAGGTCGGCCGCAGGGTCGACGAATCGAGCCCCATCTGCGACGCGCGTCTTCCGGACGGATCGCGTGTCAACGTAATCGCACCGCCGCTGGCCATCGACGGGCCGTCGCTGACCATCCGCAAGTTCAGGAAGGACAAGCTGACGCTCGACCAGCTCGTGCGTTACGGGACCATTTCCCCCGAAGGCGCGGAACTGCTCAAGATCATCGGCCGGGTGCGCTGCAATGTGGTCATCGCAGGCGGCACGGGATCGGGCAAGACGACGCTGTTGAACTGCCTCACAAACTTCATCGATCGTGACGAACGCATCATCACCTGCGAGGATTCGGCGGAGCTTCAACTTCAGCAGCCGCACGTGGTGCGTCTGGAAACACGTCCGCCCAATCTTGAAGGAGAGGGCGAGGTGACGATGCGCGATCTCGTGCGCAACTGTCTGCGTATGCGCCCCGAGCGCATCATCGTCGGCGAAGTGCGGGGACCTGAGGTCTTCGACCTGTTGCAGGCCATGAACACCGGTCACGACGGCTCCATGGGCACGATCCATGCGAACAGTCCTCGCGAAAGTCTAAACCGTATTGAATCCATGGTCGCAATGGGCGGCTTCCAATTGCCGCAAAAGACGGTGCGCGAGATCATTGTCGGCTCGATCGACGTTGTCATCCAGGTCTCACGCCTGCGTGATGGCTCGCGCCGCATCACACACGTCTCCGAGGTGGTCGGGATGGAGGGCGACGTCATCATCATGCAGGATCTGATGCTTTACGACATCAGCGGTGAGGATGGATCGGGACGCATCCTTGGAAAACACGTCTCCACCGGTATTGGTCGCCCGGCCTTTTGGGACCGCGCGCGCTACTATGGCGAGGAAGCACGGCTGGCGGCGACGCTTGAAGCGATGGAGAAAGGGGCGGAGTAATGGACCTTTCCACGCTCGCTTTCATGGTGCTGGCGGCCGGCAGTGCCGGCGCGGTGGCCTATGCGCTGATGTTCAACACGATCTCCAATGAGAAAAAGGCCGGGCGGAGGCTGGAGACGGTCAAGCGGGCCGAAACCGATCGCAACCTCGTTCAGGCCAAGCGCGACCGCGCCGCCGAGGTGGCCAAGCGCCGCAAGACCATTCAGGAATCGCTCAAGGAGCTGGAGGCCCGCCAGAAGGACCGGGACCGGGCCACGACCAGGCCACCGCTGAAGCTTCAGCTGCGGCAGGCCGGCATCGAAATGACCATGCAGCGGTTCTATCTTTATTCGGGCTTGTGCGGGTTCCTGCTTGCGGTCGTTCTTCTCGTGGCAGGTGCCCCGCTCCTTGCCATACCGGGCGCGGCTGTGGCGGGCGTTTTCGGCTTTCCCCGCTGGTTCGTCGCCTGGGCGCGCAAACGGCGGATCAGGGCATTTCTCGACGAGTTTCCCAACGCGCTGGATGTCATCGTGCGCGCGGTCAAATCCGGCCTGCCGCTGAATGACGCGGTGCGCATGATCGCCAGCGAGGCGCGCGAACCGGTGCGCGCAGAGTTCCGGCGCATGGTGGAGGCCCAGCAACTGGGCTTTCCCATTTCCGAGGCTGCCATGCGTATGACCGAAACCATGCCCTGTCCGGAGGCCAATTTCTTCGGCATCGTCATTCAGATTCAGAATCAGGCCGGGGGCAATCTGTCGGAGGCGCTGGGAAACCTCTCGCATGTCTTGCGGGAGCGCAAGAAGATGAAGGCCAAGGTGCAGGCGCTCTCGATGGAGGCCAAGGCATCCGCCGCCATCATCGGCGCGTTGCCGGTCGTGGTCGCCGTGCTCGTTTATTTCACAAGTCCCAGCTACATCAGGCCGCTGTTCACGACCGACATCGGCAATCTCGTGCTCGGCGTTTCCGCAGTCTGGATGGGCATCGGCGTTTTCGTCATGCGCCAGATGATGAATTTCGAGGTATAAATGACGGAAGGCCTTGTCGGCACGCTTACCGATCCGCGCTTTGTCATGGCGCTTCTGGTGGCTATCGCTGTGTTCGCCACGATTTTCACGCTTATTCCCGCACCCGGCGGTGCCTCCCTCAAGACGCGTATGAAGTCGGTCGCGCTCGAGCGTGATGAGCTGCGCGCGAGGCAAAGGGCCCGGCTTGCTGCCGAGGCCGATCGCAGGCGGCGGGGCGGTTTGCGGCAGGAGGATCGCACACGCATGCGGGCTATTGTCGATCGGCTCGATCTGCGCCGGGCGCTGGCGGACGAGGCGACGATCGCAAAGCTGAGCACCGCCGGTTTCCGCGGCCAGAGCCCGTTGACGAAATTCCTCTTCTTTCGTCTCGTCCTGCCGTTTGCGGGCGCAGCGATGGCGGCGTTCTACATCTTTGTGCTGGGCGGGCTGGCAGAGCAGCCGCTTGTGATGCGGCTGTTCGCTTGTATTCTGGCTGCCTATGCGGGCTTCTACGCGCCCGTGCTTTACGTTTCCAACAAGGCGGCCAAACGCAAGCAGTCGATTCAGCTTGCCTGGCCGGACGCATTGGACCTGCTTCTGATCTGTGTGGAGTCGGGCGTTTCGGTGGAAGTCGCCTTTCGCCGTGTGGCGGAGGAAATCGGCGGGCAATCCGTGGCTCTTGCGGAGGAGTTCATCCTCACCAATGCGGAGCTTTCCTTTCTGCAGGAGCGCCGACAGGCCTATGAAAACCTGGCCGCCCGTACCGGTCTGGAATCGGTAAGAAGCGTTTCCCAGGCGCTTATCCAGGCCGAGCGCTACGGAACGCCGGTGAGCCATGCGCTGCGTGTGCTTGCGAATGAAAGCCGGGATGCGCGGATGAACGCGGCGGAAAAGAAGGCGGCTGCCTTGCCGCCGAAACTGACGGTGCCGATGATCCTGTTCTTTCTGCCGGTGCTCTTTGCCATCATTCTCGGGCCGGCTGCGATACAGCTGACGCAGGAGGGCATCATCGGCGGTTAATGTCCGTGGCCAAGCTTCCAACTGCCTGGCCGGCTATGCCTTTTCCGTCAGCTCCGCGCAGGCTGCGCAGTTCCCGCTGATCTCGATGGTCGTCTTGGCGGGCATGAAGCGATTGGCGCTCACCCACGCGCTGAGGCTCTCCTGGACGGCCTCATCCGAGAATTCGTCCACCCTGCCGCAGGTCTGGCAGATGGCGAAGGCGATCATCTCGTGCCCGTGGCAATCGGGACGAGCGCAGGCGACAAAAGCACTGATGCTTTCCAGCCGGTGGACGAGGCCGAACTCCTGCAGCTTATCGAGCGCCCGATACACTTGCAGTGGTGCGCGGAAGCCTTCGTCGCGCAAACGGTCGAGGATCGTATAGGCGCTTAGCGGTCCATCCGCCCGGTCGAGCGCCTTCAAGACGAGGCTCTGATTGCGGGTGAGTGCGGGATGTGTGCTCATGATGTCCTTTCGGCTACTCGCTGCGCTGCCATTGCGGCGCCCGAACGAGGCTGACGAGAAATAGGCACAGGGCAGCGACCACGATGGACGGTCCAGAGGGCGTGTCGAAATGAAGTGAAGCGGAAAGCCCGCCCACCACCGCCAGCGTTCCGGCAATGGAAGCAGCGACGGCCATGATCTCCGGAGTGGCAGCGAAACGTCGGCCGGCCGCTGCCGGGATGATGAGCAGCGACGTGATGAGCAGGATGCCGACGATCTTCATGGCGATGGCGATGATGGCGGCCATCAGAAGCATGAAGACGAACCGGGCGCGCTCCGGCCGCAGGCCCTCGGCCTCGGCGATCTCCGGATTGACGGTGGCGGTCAGCAGCGGCCGCCAGAGCCAGGCGAGCACCGCGAGCACCAGCGCCCCGCCGCCATAGATCATGGCGATATCGAGACGTGACACGGCCAGAATATCGCCGAAGAGAAAGCCCATGAGATCGATGCGGATCCAACTCATGAAGGCGACCATAACCAATCCCAGCGCCAGGGTAGAGTGGGATAAAATGCCAAGCAGCGCGTCGGTGGAGAGGGCACCCTGTCTTTGCAGGAAGAGCAGGGCCAACGAAGCAAGCGCGGCAATGATGAAGACGCCCGCCATCAGGTTGATCTCAAACAGGAAAGAAAGCGCAACGCCGAGAAGCGCGGAATGCGCCATGGTGTCGCCGAAATAGGCCATACGCCGCCAGACGACGAAACAGCCGAGTGGTCCCGCCACAAGCGCAAGCCCTATGCCGGCGACAAGAGCACGCGTGAAAAAATCATCGAGCATCGTGCTTCTCCGCCACCTGTTCCTCCATCCCCTGATCGCAAGGAGCGTCGCAATGATCGGCGATGGTGCCGTCTGCCAGCCGCACGCGGCCATCGGCAAGACGCGTGTGATCGTGATGGTGGCGATAGAAGGCAAGCGTCTCGCCTGCCCGCGTGCCGAACAGACGCAGATATTCCGGGCTCCTGATCACGTTCTCCGGCGTGCCGCGGCAGCACACATGTCCGTTGAGGCAGATGACGGTATCCGTTTCCGCCATCACAACATGCAGATCATGCGAAATCAGGAGGATGCCGCATCCGGTCCGGTCGCGAATCTCGCGAATGAGCTGGTAGAGAGCGATTTCACCGGAGAAGTCGACCCCCTGCACCGGCTCGTCCAGCACCAGAAGATCCGGCTGCCGCGCTAGCGCCCGGGCCACGAGTGCGCGCTGGAACTCACCGCCCGAGAGCCTTTGCACCTCCGCGCGCGCCAGATGCGCGATCCCGACCGCCGCCAACGCCTCGGCGATCTGTGCATCCTCCAGCGGGCCGGTGAGCCTCATCAGGCGCTCAATGGTAAGGGGCAGAGTCCAGTCCACGGTTACCTTTTGAGGGACATAGCCGACCTTGAGCGTCCGCTTTCTCCTCACTGTACCCTCGTCCGGCTTGAGAACGCCGATCGCGATCTTTGCCGTTGTGCTTTTGCCGGAACCGTTGGGGCCAATCAGCGTGACAATCTCGCCGCGCCGGACGGCGAGATCCACGCCGCGCACGAGCCAACGTCCGGAGCGACGCACGCCGGCATTCTCCATTTCGACCAACATTCCGCCGCTGTCTGCCATGAACTGCAACATTCTTGCTTCACGTTCTTGCCAGCCCGTATCGCACACGTTATAGCGTAACGCAACGATATGTAATGTCATAACATTTAACATCCATCCATCATTGTAAGAGTGAGAGGGACACCTATGGGAAAAAAGCCGCGTCTTCTTCTTTTCGGAATGTCGTTTGCCACCTGTTTCAGCACGGTGCATGCGTTTGCGCTTGAAGGCGTTGTCGCTTCAATAAAACCGGTCCATTCGTTGGTTTCGGCTGTCATGGAGGGGGTTTCGGAGCCACAGCTTCTGGTAAGCGGCGCCGGTTCGCCACATACCTATTCCATGCGTCCTTCCGAGGCGCAGATGCTGGAGCAGGCGAAGGTGGTATTCTGGATCGGCTCGGGCCTCGAGACCTTTCTTGCAAAGCCTTTGAATACATTGGCTGGCGAAGCCCGCGTGGTGACACTGGCTGACACGCCCGGCCTGACCCTGCTCGACACGCGTGAAGGCGGCACGTTTGCGGAGCACAGCCATGACCATGCTGAGGCCCACGCACATGATCATGAGGAGGATCATGATCATGATGAAGGTCATGAGCACCACGCGCATGGCAACAAGGACATGCACATCTGGCTCGATCCGGAGAATGCGCGGGCAATGGTGCGGCAGATCGCGGCGACGCTTTCCGACGCCGATCCTGAAAACGCCGCCGCCTATGAGGAGAATGCGGACGCGGTGGAAGGACGTCTCGATGCGCTGACGAGAGAAGTTGCCGAGGCACTTGCCGGGGTTACGGATAGGCCTTTCGTCGTTTTCCACGATGCCTATCATTATTTCGAGGACCGGTTCGACCTGTCGGCGGCCGGCTCGATCACCGTGAGTCCGGAGGTTCTGCCCGGTGCTCAGCGCCTGCAGGAAATCCGGAACAAAATAGAGGAACTGAACGCCGCCTGCGTCTTTTCCGAACCGCAGTTCGAGCCCAAGCTGGTCGATGTGGTGGTTGAGGGGACCAATGCCCGCGCCGGCGTTCTCGACCCGTTGGGGGCCGACCTTGCCGACGGACCGGACCTTTACTTCACCCTGATCAGCAATGCCGCGCGTTCATTGGCAGACTGTCTGGCAGAGCAGTAGCCGGTAGAACGCCTCTATGGACAGTCAGGAAGGGAAAAGGCTCCGCCGTGGCGGAGCCTTTTCTCGTTTCTTGCGTGGCAGACTGCCACCAAAAAACGCTTAGCGTGCGCTTATGCGGCAGTCAGATGCCCAGGCCTTCATAGCGCTTCTTGAACCGTGAGACACGACCGCCGCGGTCCACCAGCGTCTGCTGTCCGCCTGTCCATGCCGGATGCGTGGTCGGGTCGATGTCGAGCTGCAGCGTGTCACCTTCGCTGCCCCAGGTCGAGCGCGTCTCGTATTCCGTGCCGTCGGTCATGACGACCTTGATCATATGGTAATCGGGATGAATCTCGGCTTTCATCGATCTGTCCTGAATCTGCTGCCACCGGGCAGACGCGCATTTGCTGCGGCAATCTCGCCCATATTGAAAACTTGAAGCCGTGACCGGGGAGGGTTACGCCTTCAAAAGGCTCGCGTGCCTATACATCACGCACCAACTCGTTACAAGAGCCGGCGGGACAGGAATACCAGAGATGCGCCGGAAGGACATTGCCATGGCCGAAAGGCCCCTCGCGCCTGATGAAAAGGCACGGCGCTCGCTCAGGCCGCTCCGACGGCTTATGCCATACATGATCCGCTACCGCGGGCTGGCCATCGGCGCGTGCTTTTCGCTCTTGCTGGCGGCTGGAGCTACGTTGACCCTGCCGATGGCCGTGCGGCAGATGATCGATCACGGTTTTTCGAATTCCGACAGTGCGTTCATCGCCAGCTACTTTTCCCTGCTCATCGGCGTGGCAGCCGTGCTGGCGACGGCATCCGCCCTGCGCTATTATTTCGTCGTCACCCTTGGCGAGCGCGTCGTCGCGGATTTGCGGTGTGATGTCTTCTCGCACGTGACCGGACTTTCACCGGCCTTTTTCGACACGGCACGGTCGGGCGAGATCGTCTCTCGATTGACTGCGGACGCAACGCAGATCAAAGCCGCCGTGGGCGCCACCGCGTCTGTGGCACTGCGCAACACGATCATGGGGGTCGGCGCCGTCGCGATGATGGTGACGACAAGTCCACGCCTGTCGTTACTTGTGCTGATCGCGATTCCGCTGATCGTCCTGCCTCTGGTGGCTTTCGGCCGCAAGGTCCGGCGGCGGGCGCGCCACGCTCAGGACGTGCTGGCGGATGCCACCGCCTTTGCCGGCGAGCAGATCGGTGCAATCCGGGTGCTACAGGCTTTTACCAGCGAAAAGGGCGTCGCCAGGCGTTTTTCTGCCGCGGTCGAGGCAGCGTTCCAGGCCGCGCGGGGTTCCATTGTTGCACGGTCTCTGCTGACATTTGTCGCGATTTTCACCACCGCCGCGTCCGTCGTGGCAATACTCTGGGTGGGGTCCCACGACGTTCTAAGCGGTACTATGACTGCAGGCACGCTGGGGCAGTTCCTTTTGTACGCCGTGCTTGCGGCAGGCGCCCTCGGCGCCCTGTCGGAAGTGTGGGGTGAGCTTGCGCAAGCGGCGGGTGCTGCCGAGCGCATGAGCGAGCTTCTTGCCGAGAAGCCGGCCATTGTCGCGCCGGAAGCGCCGGTGATGCTGCCATCACCAGCGCGGGGCAGCGTGGCTTTCCGCAATGTGAGCTTTGCCTATCCCTCTCGACCGGAACGGTCCGCGTTGCATGGGCTCTCCTTCAACATCGCGCCGGGCGAGACGGTGGCCATCGTCGGCCCGTCCGGTGCGGGCAAAAGCACGATCTTTTCGCTGCTCCTGCGCTATTACGATCCGGGTGAGGGCGCGGTGCAGATCGACGGCGTGGACATCCGCCAGGCAGATCCCCAGTCGGTGCGCGAGCGAATTGCCATCGTGCCGCAGGATGTGACGGTTTTTGCTGCGAGCGCGGCCGAAAACATCGCTTTCGGCAGGCCCGGTACAACGCGCAAGGAGATAGAGGCCGCCGCAAGGGCCGCTCTTGCGCATGATTTTATCATGGCGCTGGAAAACGGTTACGATACCCAGGTGGGAGAGCGCGGCATCACGCTCTCGGGCGGGCAGCGGCAGCGGCTGGCGATCGCTCGCGCGGTGTTGCGCGATGCACCTATATTGCTGCTCGACGAGGCGACTTCGGCACTTGACGCGGAAAGCGAGACGCTGGTTCAGATGGCTTTGGAGCGTCTGATGCACGGGCGCACGACCATCGTCATCGCCCACCGGCTAGCCACCGTCCTGAAGGCGGATCGTATCCTGGTCATGACTGATGGCAGGGTGATTGAGGAAGGAAGGCACTCCGATCTCGTTGCGCGCGGCGGCGTCTACGCGCGGCTTGCCAGCCTGCAGTTCGATGTGGGGGCTGAAGGCTTCGAGGGCGCGGCGGAATAAACCGCTCTTCTTACCGCGACACGCCTTCGCTAGCCTTCGGTCAGCCTCAACTCGATACGGCGGTTTCTGGCCCGAGCTTCCGGCGTATCGGCGTTGTCGAGTGGCTGGTGCTCGCCAAAGCCTGCGGCAACAAGCCTGTCAGCGGGCACGCCATTGTCGATCAGGAATTTCACCACCGCGATCGCGCGTGCTGCCGAAAGCTCCCAATTGTCGCGATAACGCCCGGCGCCGGACAGCGGAACGTCGTCCGTATGGCCGTCCACACGCAACACCCAGTCGATCTCCGGCGGGATTTCCCGTTGCAGGTCGAGGATCGCGTCGGCGAGCTTTCCCATTTCCTCCTGGCCACTCTCATTGATGACCGTTGCACCTGAAGCGAACAGAACCTCCGACTGGAACACGAAGCGGTCGCCGACAATGCGGATGTTCTCGCGGTCGGAGAGAATTTCACGCAGGCGACCGAAAAAATCCGAACGATAACGGTTCAGCTCCTGCACGCGCTGCGCAAGCGCCACATTGAGGCGGCGGCCGAGATTGGCAATTTTCGCGGTCGATTCGCGGTCACGCTGTTCAGAAATCTCGAGCGCGGCCTCAAGGGCACCGATCTGCTGCCGCAAGGCAGAGATCTGCTGGTTCAGAAGTTCCACTTGGGAGAGCGCGCGCTGGCTGACCTGACGTTCCTCTTCCAGTGCCTCGCCAAGCGCCCCTATGCGCTCACTGGCCGCTTCACTTTCTCCGGTGCCACTTGCCAGAAGTTCCTGCAATCGGGACTGCTCGGCCTCTGCCTCGGCCAGGGAGGCGCGAAGGCTGGCGATCTGGTCCACCGCATCCTGACTGTTGGCTTCCTCCAACGCCAGGAGCTGCGTCAGTTCATTGATCTGGTCATTAAGGCGGTCGAGCGCTGCATCGCGGCTGGTGATCTCCTGGCTGAGAAAGAATTGCGCCAGCACGAACACCGACAGCAGAAACATGATCGCAAGCAAAAGCGTGGCCAGTGCATCAACGAAACCCGGCCAGTAATCGACTGCCCGGTCCCGGCGACGGCCGCGTGCCAGCGCCATCAGCTCTTGTCCCGCTTGTCCAGAGAGGCGGCGAGCTTGTCGAGCGTCTCCCGCATCGCTTTCTGGTCGGCCGCCTGTGCCTCCACCCAGTCGCGCATCATCTGCTGCTCATGGCGCATGTTTTTCACGAGACCTGAAATGCCGTCGGCCAGCGAGGCCATCGCGGCGGCTGTCCGCGGATTGGCTCCGCCGGTCTCCTGCACGGTCCGCAGTTTCTCCGCCAACGCCCTCATTTCCTCCGAACTGCTGCTTCTGCTCCCGTCTGCGAGATCGGAGCCGAGGTCAGTCACTGTCGAGAGCCAGTTCTCCAGCTCCGTATAGAAGCGGTTTTGCGCGCGACCCGCCTGCAAATCGAGAAAACCGAGAACCAGGGAGCCAGAAAGGCCGAACAGCGAGGAGGAGAACGCGGTGCCCATGCCGCTCAGCGGTGCGGAAAGCCCGCTCTTCAGCGAATCCAGAATGTCGCTTGTATCCCCCATGCCCGGATCGAGGGACTGGATCGTGTCGCCGATAGAGCCGATGGTCTGCAAAAGACCCCAGAAGGTGCCGAGCAGGCCGAGGAACACGAGAAGGCCGATCAAATAACGCGATATGTCACGGCTTTCGTCCAGGCGGGTGGCGATGGAGTCCAGAATGGAGCGCATGGAGCTGGTGGAGAGCGCCATGCTGGACGAACGGCTGAGAAGCGCCTTCATCGGCGCCAGCAGCACCGGCTCGCTCGCTTCCGTTCCGGCAAGAAAGGAGTTTACCCAGCGCACTTCGCGGAAGAGGCGGATCACCTGGCCCATCGCCAGGAGGACCCCGACGGCCAGGACACCCAGGATAAGGCCGTTAAGACCAGGATTGCTCTGAAAGGCGGTGGAGATCTGACGGTAGAGGATCGCGGCCACGAATCCTGAGATCGCCAGAAAAATCAGCATCGAATAAAGGAATACATGCGGGCTCGAAAGGCGGCGCGGATCGAATCTCTCCACGGCAATGTCGTCCGCCTCTACTGATTTGGGCAAGGCCATGTCTTCCTCGAATCCGGTTCACCTCGAAACTGGCCGAGACTGTAAACGGAATTGTGACGAAATTGAAATAAGCATTACAGCGCCGCGCGTCCGTTTGCATGCACAAAGAACACGGTAAGCTATTGAATCTACGCGTCGTGATCGCGTGGCGTCCGCGCGAGCTTAGCGGGAAACATCAAACGGCGGAAGAATCACCTCGATTCGCAGGGCATTCCACCTGCATGGCCATCGATGCATTGGTTGCAATGCGCCGGGTACTCAGGCTGCCGACTTCTGCAACGCCTTAAGCAGGTCCCGGTGAATTACCTCATTGCCGGCAACGATGGAGCCGGAGCTGAGCATGTCCTGTCTGCCTGCCCGGTCGGTGACGAAACCGCCAGCCTCGCGTATCATCAGGATACCCGCTGCCATGTCCCAGGGATGCAGCGCATCCTCCCAAAAGCCGTCCATGCGCCCTGCGGCGACGTAAGCCAGATCGAGCGCAGCCGAGCCGAGGCGGCGGATACCGGCAGTCTCGCCCATCACATTGCGCAGATCAATGAGAGCCCGGCCGTGATTGCCGCGGCCGAGATGAGGGATGCCTGTACCCAGAACGGCATCGGAAAGCTGGCGGCGTGCGGCCACGCGCATGCGCCGGTCGTTCAGAAAGGCGCCCCCGCCGCGCTCGGCGGTATAGAGCTCATCCATCGCCGGGTTGTAGATGACGCCGGCGACGAGCTGGCCTTGGCGCTCGAGCGCAATCGAGACGGAAAAAATCGGGATGCCATGCAGGAAGTTTGTTGTGCCATCCAGCGGATCGACGAGCCAGCGGTGCTGCGCGTCCTCGCCTTCCACCACGCCGCGCTCTTCCATCAGGAAGGCGTATCCCGGACGCGCGCGGGAAAGCTCTGCGTGCACGATCTCCTCGGCACGCCGGTCGGCTTGGCTGACATAGTCGCCCGGCCCTTTCAGCGAGACCTGCAGGTTCTGCACCTCGCCGAAATCGCGCGACAGCGAGCGTCCGGCTTTCATGGCAGCCTGGACCATGACGTTGATGATGGCCGAACGTGGCATCGGTGAAGTCCTTTCGGGAGCGGAGTACGGTCAGTCGGCGCGACGCAGATACGTAAGCTCGTCCGTGTCGACGACAACCCGCTCGCCGGCGGAAATGAAGGGCGGCACCATGACGCGCACACCATTTTCGAGGACAGCGGGCTTGTAGGAGGACGTGGCCGTCTGTCCCTTCACCACCGGGTCCGCCTCGGTAATCTTGAGGGTCACCTGCTGCGGCAGGGAGATGCCGATAGGCTTCTCCTCATAAAGCTCGACGGTCACGGTCATGCCATCCTGCAGGAAAGCGGCCCGATCGCCGACGAAATCCTTCTGCAACTCAAGCTGTTCGTAGGTTTCCGAATCCATGAACACGAGCGCCTCGCCCTGCTCGTAAAGATACGTGAAATCCTTCTGTTCCAGCCTTACTTTTTCCACCGTCTCGGCGGCGCGGAAGCGCTCGTTCAGCTTGGTCCCGTCGATCAGGTTCTTCAACTCGACCTGATTGTACGCCCCGCCCTTGCCCGGCTTGACCGCATTGGTTTTCACAGCCACCCACAGGCCGCCATTGTGCTCGATCACATTGCCGGGGCGGATTTCGTTGCCGTTGATCTTCATTCCTGCCTAATCCCGATAGAAAGCGTGGCTCAACCGGCGCTTCCAAGACCACAAAACACGTGATGAAGCAAGACGGGCACATGGGAGAAGCAAACCGCGGGGACGCGATGCCGCGTGCCCGCAGCCGGCCGGCTCAAGCTGTTCCCTCCATCATTGCAGCCCCTCCACGCGCTTTTCTGCTTCCTGAATGGTTTCCTCCGTCAGTCCCAGAAGAAAATCCTCCATGAGAGGGTCCATAAGCCCGGCGCGGCGGGCCAGAAGATACCAGGCGGCGGCAAGCACATGGTCGGCTTCCGTTCCGATACCGGCACGGTAAAGCTTGGCTACACGATTTTGTGCGGCGACATTGCCGCTCTCGGCGGCACGTTTGAGCCAGGCAAATCCCTTTTCCGGGTCGGCCTCGCCTCCGCGTCCGTCGATAAGCCAGGTGCCGAGGTCGAGTTGGGCGGTGTCGTAATTTTCGCTTGCCGCACGCTCCAGCCACTTTCGGGCCTCTGCCAGATTTTGTTCGCGTCCGCCGAAGCCCGTCTCGTAGATCTGTGCCATGGCGTATTGGGCATCCGGCAGACCTGCCGCGGCGGCGCGTTCGTACCAGGTGACGGCCGCTTGCTCCTCCCCATCCTCCACCAGCATCTGTGCCAGGTTGAATTGCGCCAGCGGCTCGTCCGCCTGTGCGGCGTCACGCATAAGCGCAAGGGCCTTGCCGCGATCCTGCTCCACGATCCGGCCGTCAATCAGCATCAGCGCGTATTGCAGTTGCGCAGCCGGAACGCCCTGTTCGGCGGCCTCGGCATACCATTTGGCCGCCTCTTCCGCATCGCGAGGGACGCCGAGACCGCGTGCGTGGATCTCGGCCACCAGTGTCTGCGCCGCCGGGTCGCCCTTCCTGGCGCGTGGGAGGGCAAGCTCCAGCGCGGTGAGATAATAGCCTCGCTGGTAGGCGCCGAAAGCCTCGTCCCGACGCTCGCCGAAGCGAGAAGGATCGGGCGTGTTCGAGGGCGAGCTTTCGCTTGGGTCCTCCAGAGGCCGATCCTGCTTGACGTCCGGGGCGGCGGATTGCGCTCCCGCAGTCCCGATCGGAGACACGGCCAGGAAGACGGCGACGAAGATCGTGGAGGCCTTCATGAGATCACTCCTGGAAGGGGGGAGCCTGCCGGTCCAGCAGTCTGTTCGCCTCTGCGACCTGGCGCGCCGGATCGGCATCCGGAGCAAATACGGCGGTGCTGACCGCCACGAACTCCGCTCCCGTTCCGGCAACCTCGACCACCGTTGTGATGTCTGCCCCTGCCATCACGATGCAGGGCACGCGGACCATCCCGGCCCACCAGGCTCCCAGCGCCAGATTGCGCGGGTGTGGCTGCGGTTTCACATCATAGCCGAAGCGGCCGAAGAAGATGTAGTCCGGCTGGGTTTCGCCACGTTCCAACGCCTCGTCGCGGCTCTTGCCGCCGCCGCAGCCCACCATCATCTTTGCCTGATGCTTGGCGATAATGTCTGCCAATTCGGATTTCGAGCCTTCCACATGGATGCCGTCGGCGCCGACCCGAGCCGCTATGCGCGGTTCCCCGGCCACCATCGCCGCGACACCCTGCGCCTGCGCCAGCCGGGCCAGCCGGTCCGCATGGGTCTGGAATTCCTCTTCGCCGGCGTCATACCGGGGAATGATGAGGGAGGCGATATCGCCGCCCGACAGCGCCGCTTCCAGGCGTGCCGCATCGTCCGGACCGGGGGGAGGCGCGATCAGCACGAGACGGCAGCGGCTGGGTATCTTCACATCACTCACGATCAATTCGCCTGCCATAACCATTCGGTTCCACCGGGGCATAGACGAAGGTGCGGCGGTGCGACAAGCGGAATCGAAAATTCCTGCGCCTCCCGCGACAAACCCTGCCGTTAACGCGGTGAAAGTCATTCCCTGTTTCGCGCTTGGCCAGTTGGCCACGGCGAACCTGATGCCTCGCATGCCCGTGGTGACCTTCGCCGCATGAAGCCGACCGTGTTTTATCCATTCATGTACGGCATGGCCCTCATTATACCGCTGGAAATTCATCCGTGATGGTGTTGTCGGACTTTGGTGACGAATGCGCGTGTGTGCGTATAGAATGGTGCGGGATACAGCCGGCCCATCGATGGGGGAGACATGACCGAAAATCCGTACGAACGAGGTCTTGAGAGGAACCCGGCCAACCACCAGCCGCTGACGCCGCTGGCGCTCCTGGAACGCGCTGCGAAGACCTTTCCCGACCATACGGCAGTGATCCATGGCGGTCTTCGCCGGACCTATAAAGATTTTTGGCACCGTTCGCTGCGGCTTGCGTCCGCGCTCGCGCGGCACGGTATCGGCGAGGGCGACACGGTTTCCGCAATGCTGTCCAACACACCGCCCATGCTGGAGGCGCATCATGGCGTGCCCATGACGAAGGCGGTGCTGCACGCGATCAACACACGCCTGGATGCGGCTGTGGTCGCTTTCCAACTGGATCATGCCGAAAGCCGTGTTGTCATTGTCGACCGGGAGTTTTCCGGCGTGATGAAGGAGGCGCTGGCGCTTGCCAGGGTCAAGCCGCTGGTGATCGACTTCGATGATCCCGAATATCCGCTGGATGCGCCTCATCCCAAGGGAGCGCGCATCGGCAGCATCGACTATGAGGAGTTCGTCGCCTCCGGCGATTCCGATTTTGCCTGGTCCATGCCCGATGACGAGTGGGATGCGATTGCGCTCAACTACACGTCGGGCACGACGGGCAATCCCAAGGGCGTTGTCTATCATCACCGCGGGGCGGCTCTCATGGCCTATTCCAACACGGTGCATGCGGGGATGGGTCGCCACCCGGTCTATCTCTGGACGCTGCCGATGTTCCATTGCAATGGCTGGTGCTTTCCCTGGACGCTGGCGCTCACGGCGGGCACGCATGTGTGCCTGCGCTGGGTGCGCCCCAGGGCAATGTATGACGCGATTGCCGACCATGGCGTGACGCACCTTTGCGGTGCGCCCATCGTCATGTCGCTTCTGGTGGGCGCCAATGCAGACGAAAAGCGCGATTTCCCGCAGACGGTGACCTTCAACACCGCAGCCGCTCCGCCACCGGAATCGGTGCTGTCGGCGATGGCGGAGGCAGGCTTCGCCGTGAATCACCTCTACGGTCTCACGGAGACTTACGGCCCTGCCGTCGTCAATGAGTGGAAGACGGAGTGGGATGGACTCGACGGGCCGCAGCAAGCCACGCGCAAGGCCCGCCAGGGCGTGCGCTATGCCGCTCTTGAAGGGCTGACCGTGATGGACCCGGAGACGATGCGGCCGGTGCCGGCGGACGGAGAGACATTGGGCGAGGTGATGTTTCGCGGCAACATCGTCATGAAAGGCTATCTCAAGAACCCGAAAGCGACGGGGGAGGCCTTTGCCGGCGGTTGGTTTCACTCCGGTGATCTGGGCGTTCTGCATCCCGATGGCTATGTCCAACTCAAGGACCGCTCCAAGGACATCATCATTTCCGGCGGTGAGAATATATCGTCCATCGAAGTGGAGGACGCGCTCTACAAGCACAAGGCCATCGCCGCCTGCGGCGTCGTCGCTTGCCCCGACGAAAAATGGGGTGAGATGCCGGTCGCCTTCATCGAGCTGAAACCGGGTATGCAGGCGACACCAGAGGAGATCATCATCCACTGCCGGCGGCTGCTTGCGGCCTTCAAATGCCCCCGGCAGGTGGTGTTCGCCGAGATCCCGAAGACGTCCACCGGCAAGATCCAGAAATTCAGGCTGCGCGAGCTTGCCAGATCACTGTGATGTGATCCGCCTTCCGGTTTCCACAGAAATTTTATTCGAACACGGCGGGATCGCTTAACCTCGCATTAAGCTTTACGGGCGTTTACTGTGCGTATCCAGTGATCTGGATTCTTACCGAGTGGCTGGAGCCATTCTGTTTGACGCCTCCCTGTTTAACTCCTGAGAGCCGCGATTGCGGCTCTTTTTTTCTCCTCATTCGCCTGTTAACCTTCTGTTAAGCAGGGACTTGCGTTCCCGGAGCACCCGGCGCATTTTCCAGCATCGACGATAACCATAAGAATGTACGCGCATTCCCCGCGCGTGAAGGTTGGCGGACAGAACGGAATGATGGGCAGCAAAAGCGGCGCCAACACGATCAAGCTGGCAGAACGGCGCGTATTTTCCTCGTCCTTTACGTCACTTTACAACGATGGCATGGGGCTGGTCGAAGAGGCAGCCGAATATCTGGACGGTGATGGACGTGCGGCGGTGAAAACCTTGTCGCGAAAGGCTGCCGGTCTTTATGCGGCCGAGTCCATGCGGCTTACCACGCGGCTGATGCAGCTTGCTTCCTGGCTCCTTCTGCAGCGGGCGGCCAATTCCGGTGAAATGACCCGCGAACAGGTGGCCGCCGAGAAGGCGAAGGTGCGCCTCGATACCGCCTCCGCGCAGGGAGACATTCCTCTTTGGGAGGAGCTTCCGGAGCCTTTTCGCTGCCTCGTGAAGCGCTCACTCCGGCTGGAAGCGCTGGTACGCCGTATGGACGAGGAGATTTATGGCGAGGCGCATGAAGGCTCTCTCGCGGATGTCTGCCCGGCCAATCCCGTTTCCGATCAGATCACACTGTTGCAGACCGCCTTCGGGCGCGACTGAGGCGAAAGCTGGCAAAGCGACCGCGGATGGCTATGGTGACGCCATGGCAGACACGATTCGCATCATCGGCATCGACCCGGGCCTCCGGCGCACCGGCTGGGCGATCGTGGAGACGCTGGGCAATTCTCTGCATTTTGTTGCAGCAGGCACGGTGCGCTCTCAGGATAAGGCGGACCTTGCTTCCCGACTGTGCCAGCTTCACGATGGGCTGGCGGGCATCCTCCACGCCCACATGCCGCACGAAGCGGCCGTGGAGGCCACCTTTGTCAACAAGGATGCAGTCGCCACGCTGAAGCTTGGACAGGCGCGCGGGATCGCCATGCTTGTGCCGGCACGCGCGGGGCTTCCCGTGGCTGAATATGCGCCCAACGCGGTCAAAAAAGCGGTGATCGGTGTCGGGCATGGCGACAAGCGGCAGATACACATGATGGTCAAGGTGCTGATGCCGAAGGCGCGTTTCGACAGCGACGATGCGGCGGATGCCATTGCGATCGCCATCTGCCACGCACATAACAGGAAGTCCGCCATCGCGCGCCTTGCGCTGGAAACACAGCCATGATCGGAAAGCTGAAGGGGATCGTCGACGAAATCGGCGAAGATCATTGCATTGTCGACGTGGCCGGGGTGGGCTATGTGGCCCATTGCTCGGCGCGCACCCTTTCTGCGCTGCCTGAACCGGGCAGCCCGGTCACCCTGTTCATCGAAACCTATGTTCGCGAGGACATGATCCGCCTTTATGGCTTCCAGAGCACGCTGGAACGCGAGTGGTTCCGACTGCTTCAGAACAATGTTCAGGGTGTCGGCGCAAAGGTCGCCCTGTCGGTTCTGTCCACCCTGTCGCCATCCGAACTTGCCAATGCAATCGCGCTCAAGGACGCCGCGATGATCGCACGTTCGCCGGGCGTCGGGAAGAAAGTGGCGGAGCGCATCGTCACCGAACTGAAGAGCAAGGCACCGGCATTCGCCGGCGATGCGGCGGCGACGATCGGGCTCAGCCAGGATCTGGGCGAAGGAACAGCCGCCGCGCCTGTGTCGGATGCGGTCTCTGCGCTCGCCAATCTTGGCTATTCGCGGGATATTGCAGCAGGTGCCGTTGCCGCCGCTCTTAAATCGGCCGGTGAGGGCGCCGATGCCGGCACACTGATTCGGCTGGGGCTGAAGGAATTGTCACGTTGACGGTGGTCGGGACTGTTTGCGCGGGTGGCTGCATGCCGGCTCTTTCGGTAAGAAGGTGCCGAAATGCTATTTCCGGCATGGAGTTTCTGTCATGACAGATGCCGACCGCATCATTTCCGCTGCCGAGCGTGGAGAAGACGCGGATGTCACGATGCGGCCGACGCGCCTTGACGACTTCGTCGGGCAGAAGGCGGCGCGGGCCAACCTCAAAGTTTTCATCGAGGCGGCGCGGGGGCGCGGGGAGGCTCTCGACCACGTGCTGTTCGTCGGCCCTCCAGGTCTCGGCAAGACCACGCTGGCGCAGATCATGGCGCGTGAGCTCGGCGTCAATTTCCGCGCCACTTCCGGGCCTGTGATCGCGAAGGCGGGTGACCTTGCAGCCCTCCTTACCAATCTGGAAGAGCGCGACGTGCTCTTTATCGACGAGATCCACCGGCTCAATCCGGCCGTGGAGGAAATTCTCTACCCGGCGATGGAGGATTACCAGCTCGACCTCATCATCGGCGAGGGGCCGGCGGCGCGCTCGGTGAAAATCGATCTTGCACGCTTCACGCTGGTGGCCGCGACGACGCGTCTCGGCCTGCTCACGACACCTTTGCGCGACCGGTTCGGCATTCCCGTGCGGCTGGAGTTCTATACGGTTGAGGAGTTGCGGGCCATCGTCACGCGTGGCGCCCGCATTCTGGGCCTGCCCCTGACGGAAGATGGCGGGGAGGAAATCGCCCGCCGCGCGCGGGGCACGCCGCGCATCGCCGGACGTCTTCTGCGCCGCGTGCGTGACTTCGCGACAGTTGCCGGAGCGGAGAAGGTTACGCGCCAAATAGCCGATGAGGCGCTTTCACGGCTGGATGTCGACGCGCTTGGCCTCGACCAGCTTGACCGGCGATATCTTTCGATGATCGTGGAAAATTTTGGTGGTGGACCGGTGGGCATCGAGACGATTGCCGCGGCCCTTTCCGAGCCCCGCGACGCAATCGAAGATATTATCGAGCCCTACCTCATTCAGCAGGGCTTTATCCAGCGCACCCCGCGCGGACGTGTGCTGGCGGCAAGGGCCTGGAAACATCTGGGGCTCGAACCGCCGAAAGCCGTTTCCCAGACGCAGATAAGTCTCTTCCAGGAAGAATAGAGCGCTCCTTTGACAGCGTAAAAAGAGGCGCACCTCTCACACAGATATCGGATGATCTGATTTGATCGGAAGCGCCAAGGAATCTCACGTTCCCAAGAGTTTAAGCTTGCGATCGAAGACGGTCAGCACCCGGCCGAGATCATGCCCGCGTTTTAGGATGGTTCCGGTGGCGGCGATTACGCTGTAGGCCCCCTGTTTGCGCGCGAGACGTGGATTCTTGACGATCTGAAAGAGCGGAACCTCGCTGGTGCGCCGGAAAACGGAGAAGACCGCCTGGTCTTTGAGGTGGTCGATGGCGTAGTCGCGCCATTCGCCGGCAGCCACCATTTGCCCGTAAAGGCGCAGGATCTGGTCCAATTCCCGCCGGTTGAAGGTCACCGGCAAATCCAGCTTTCGATGGCGTGCTTCCGAGAGCACAATGACGTTCCCGGAACTCTCCCCATCCTCCCCTGCGCTTCCAAAATCAGACATTTCGCCTTCCCGTAAAAAGATATCCCTTTAGGAAAGGTGGCGTGGCGGACTCCGAAAAGCAACCCCGCAGGACCGGAGTAAGAGAGGGGACGTTTCTCACACGACAAAACCATGTGTCGGATTTGGTGATCGCTTGCCGCAATCTCGCCTCCTTCTTTCCAAGCTTGCGCCCGAATTTGAAGCGACGATCCAGACCGTTGCCTGAGACGGTTCGATCCGGAGCGGCTCCGTACCCCAAGCCCCCCCGCCCACGGGGTCGCCACCGGATCGAACCAACTCGGCACGTAGAGCCCGATTGTACGAAGCTCCACTCTCCCGAAAAATCATGGCTGGACAGAACAGGACGTGCCCGAGGTGGCATGCCTCGGTTCGATCCGTTCAGCCCTCAAACAGCCTGACTACACGTCGCGCCGAGGATGGGACCCGGCTGACCGTCTTCGTCAACCTTCTGAAGCAAAACCGCGCAGCGGCCACCCCTTCTGGACATTTCGCTCTTCGGCAGTTCAAGGCGCATGGCGTCGCCATGCCAGATGCCCACTGTCTGGAAACTGGTGACAATGTCGCGATAATCGGCGGTGCGTCCGGCATTCTCGCCGGCATCGATCTCCACCACCTGCCGGGGCTTGTAGTAGACGAGGATGATGTGCGCCTGATCGGATGTGCTGGCGCGGCCCACCTCCACGATCATGCGGCCGCCAATGGCGGAAAGGTCGAGATCGACCGACAGTCCGTGCACGCCGTCCTGTTCTTGAAGAGCGGACAGAATGGCGGCGCGGTCCGAGCCGACCAGGTTGATGCGGCCGTTCACCACGGCCTGCGGTGTGTAAACCGTGCTGTCGAAAACCTTGCTGTACTCGCGCTGCCGGTCGGCGTTCTCTGGCCTTGCCAGGCTGTCTTTCCAGCCCAGATAGTCCCAATAGTCGACATGATAGGCAAGCGTGACGATATCGTCGCGCTCCGCCAATTCCGCGAAAAACGCATCCGCAGGCGGGCAGGAACTGCAGCCCTGGCTGGTGAAGAGTTCGACCACGCCCCGCGCACCCTGTCGAGTCTCCGCAATGGCAGGTACTGACAACAGCGAGAGGCCCAGCTTCAGCAGGGTTCTGCGCGTGGCGGGAATTCCCATGCTCCTGTACATCCGTTGCTTATAGCATCTGCAGTCAGATGGGTTCACCTATCCGCATCAAAAGATGCAGAGAGGGAGTGGCGCGTCCTGGGAACGCGACGGCTCCGAAGATCTCAAGAGATGGTAGCGGCTGCGCCGGGTCAAGGGGAAGTCACGTTGCGGTGAAAGGTGGACCTGGTGGAGCCGCTGCCGATCGGCAGCGGCTCCACTTTCATCGGTCAGGCCGCGAGATCGCGCAGCACGTAGCGCAGGATGCCACCATTGCGGAAATATTCCAGTTCATCCAGCGTGTCGATGCGGCAGAGCACCGGCACCTCCTTCACGGCACCGTCGGCATAGGTGATCCGGGCCGTGAGGGTGACGCGCGGCTTGATGTCATCCAACCCTTCGATGGTGACCGTCTCATCGCCCTTCAGCCCGAGCTCCTGCCAACTCGTATCCTCGGCGAAGACGAAGGGGACGACCCCCATGCCGACGAGGTTGGAGCGGTGGATGCGCTCGAAGGACTGCG
>JAJUHJ010000046.1 GCA_029279965.1 Phyllobacteriaceae bacterium | reverse complement strand
GCGCGCAGAGCGCATTCCGGCAACACGGAGACCGCAACGCCGGAAAGCACCGCCGCGGAAATGGCCGTTGCAGAAAAGCTGGTGAACAGCACGCGGTATTCGCGGTCGATCTCCTTCAGCGCGTCGCAGGCGACCCGACGCCAATTGCATGTGGGGCGACCGAACGCCATCGGCAGGACTTCGCGTGCATGCGTCGCGTGATTGTTTGAGCCGACCCAAAGCAGCGGCTCTCGTCGCACGATATCGGAATTGTCACGGTCGGTGACCAGCGCCAGATCGATCGTATCCTGCCGTATATAGTTTACCAGATCCGCCGTCGGCTCACACAGAACAGAGAGTTCCACGCGAGGATTGGAGCGTGAAAAGCGCGCCATGATCTCCGGCAGGAACCGCTCGGCATAATCGTCGGGCATGCCGATGCGCACATTGCCTTCCAGGCTGTCGTCATCGAAGGCGGCCAGTGTCTCACGATTGAGCCGCAGGAGCCGCCGCGCATAAAGCAGCAGGCGCTCGCCTTCCTCCGTCAGGCGATTGGTCCGTCCGTCCTTCTCGAACAACGCCTTGCCGATCCGCTCCTCCAGCCGCCTCATCTGCATGGAGACGGCGGATTGTGTCCGATGCACCTGTTCGGCGGCCCGCGTGAAACTGCCGCTGTCGGCTATGGCGACAAAGGTGGCGAGCTGATCGAGATCAAGCGGCGCGGGCATAATTGCCTCCTATAAAGGATATTGATCATTGAGATTAGAAACATTCGTTCGACCGATCAATATCCTTGTGGGACAACAGCATGAAGACGAGGAAATCATCGCGGCAACAGGGTGGCGCTTACATGCGGCCTTCCCTGTACGTCCGGTTCTCGTACCCACTGATGGCCGGGATCGAACAGGCCTTACCCGAGGAGAGACGCCATGTGTGCAGAACGGACTGCCCTGACGACGCCCGCGACCGCCCGGCCTGCTTTCGTACCACGTCTTTTCGACATCGTGACGGGTATATGGCGGCTATGGAGCAATCATTGTGCCTTGCGCCGGCTGGACGAACTTTCAGACTGGGAACTGATGGATATCGGGCTGACGCGCGAAGACGTCTCCGCGGCATTTGAGATGCCCCTGTTGAGCAATCCGACGCAGCAGCTGCAGCAGATCGCCCGGGCACGCGCCCGTGAGGAACTTATGATGCGACGGCGCTCCTGATTGCCCCTTCTCCCAACGCAGGCGCATACTCCCAACATGCCGGCTCCCCCCGGCTGCCTGCAACTTGCCCGGTTCCGCGCGAACCGGGCTTTTTTTGTGGCAGCGCGGCGCCTGCCAGTGAATGCCGATTGGTTTTTGAAGCCGGATAACCGAGCAATAAGCCTCTGAGTACAAAAAAGGACGGCCGGGAAACGGCCGTCCTGTAACTGTGATTGAGGCGGAGGATATCCGCTTTAGTTGCCGTTTGTCCCGGCGTCATCCGGCAGCACGTCATCTGCGGCATCGGCGGCCGCTTCGACAGGCTCGGCCGCAGTGTCGGTCGCATCGCCCACCGCTTCCTTGACGGCGTCAAGCTGCTCGCCGACCTTGTCCTTCATCGCATCGATCGCCGCACCGGCTGGATCCGCTTCCGCATCCGCCGCACCACCGGTCACTTCGTTTACAGCGTCCTTCACGGCATCGAGCTGCTCGCTGGCCTGTTCCTTGGCGGCATCGATCATGGAACCGAGCGGATCCGTGGCGGCGTCGGCATTGTCCTCCGCGTCCGCGCTGTCTTCGGTGTCAGTTCCTTGCGGATCCTCACCGGTGCTCTCAGCATCCTGAGGCTCCTCGTCCGTGTCGGCAACGTCCGGATCCTCGGTGTTTTCCTCATCGGCAGCGGCATCGGTTTCACCGGGCTGGTCCGCATCACCTGCGCTATCCGCGGTTTCATCGGCCTCATCCGTCTCTTCCGCGTCGCCAAGATCCTGAGGCTCGTTCTCAGCATCGGCAGCGGCACCTTCGGTTGCGCTTTCATCACCGGTTTCGTCCGTCTGCGGAGCGGCGGTTTCTTCCACTGCTTCCTGTGCAGGCTCATTGGTCGTCTCGGTGGCGCTCTCCTCCTCCGCGCTACAGGCGGCAAGGGCGAGCAGGCCAAGAACGGAAACCGTGGTGATTAGTTTCGAACGCATAGCAATCCTCATAGCGCAAATATAATTATTCCCGGTGAGCCCAGTCTCTCCCAGGAAGCAAGCTTCTTCATCATCATTCCACAGAAAAAATGATAGTCACAGGTTCGTAAGGAAACACTGCTTTTCGGTAAATTGCTGCTGGGAGCGTCGTCCTTTACTCATCGGCACTACAGCAGCGTTTACAAATCCTTACTGGGACGGCGTGTCATCTCCATCTTCGTCCAGCGCGGGCCCGGGAATGACATAGGTTCCAGAGAGCCAGCGGTTCAGATCGATGTCCTTGCAGCGTTTCGAACAAAAGGGATAAAATTCGCGGATGGACGGCTTGTTGCATTCGGGGCAGGGGCGCCGGGGCCTCAGCGGCGTTACCTTTTCTTCCTTGTCCGCACTCTTCGGCATGACCTAGACAGATGCGCCTTCCCGCCAGTTGAAGTGAACCCGGTAGCCATCGGCCGTCAGCAGGTTCACAGTTTCGTAAAGCGGCAGGCCGACCACGTTGGTGTAAGAGCCGACGAGCTTGACCACGAATGTGCCAGCCAGACCCTGAATGGCGTATCCGCCTGCCTTGCCGCGCCATTCGCCCGAGGCGAGATAGCTTTCCAGTTCCTCACGGGACAGCCTCTTGAAACGCACGCGCGTCTCGGCCACCCGGTGGCGCCGTTTTCCGGCAGGCGTCAAAAGGCAAATGCCAGTATAAACCCGGTGCGCGCGGCCTGAAAGCAGTCGAAGGCAATCAGATGCCTCCTCCGCGATTTCGGTCTTCGGCAGAATGCGCCGGCCAACAGCCACCACAGTGTCGGCCGCCAGGATGAAGGAGCTCTGCTCCTGTCCATCCCTCTTTAGCCGCCCCAGCGCCGTTTCGGCCTTTGTCTGCGCCAGCCTTTTGGCCAGCGACCGTGGATGCTCGGCCCTTTCCGGAGTTTCGTCGATTTCAGCGGGGATAAGACGATCGGGCTCGATGCCAGCCTGCTGCAAGAGTTCCACGCGTCTGGGAGAAGCAGAAGCGAGGACGAGTTTCTTGGGCTCGCTCATGATACTCCCATCCGTCCGGCTCTGATCAGCCCGGCGCTATTTGAAGCGATAGGTGATCCGGCCTTTGGTCAGGTCGTAGGGCGTCATTTCAACGAGCACCTTATCGCCTGTAAGAACGCGGATTCTATTCTTGCGCATCCGGCCGGCGGTGTGCGCTATGATCTCGTGATCGTTCTCCAGCTTGACGCGGAACATTGCATTGGGGAGCAGTTCGGTGACAACACCTGGAAATTCGAGGACTTCTTCCTTCGGCATCCGATACCTTCGTTTTGCGGAAACTGCCGGTCCGGCCGTTCTTCCACCGCTATGGGAGAAGACGGCTAGGCCGAAACCGCGCGGAACCTAGCCTATCCGCCACGATTTGTGAACATGCTTGTTCACCTTTCATAAAGGGGCGCGCCGAAGCGGCGGGCAATCCGGGCGGCAAGCTCGTCGCGGACGCTCCGATAGGCAGCCAGGACCTGCTCACGCGATCCCTCGATCACCGACGGATCGAGTGTCGGCCAGTATTCCACTTCGACAGCCATTGTGCGCGTAAGCTCCAGGGCAGCATGATGAGCCTCAGGGGCAAGCGTAACGACGAAGTCGAAATATGTGTCGGCGAGCTCCTCCAGGAGTTGCGGATGCCACTCGTTTCGCGACAGGGCTTCCTCGGCGAGCACGGCATCTACGAATGGATCGTGCGTACCGGTCAGCACTCCGGCGGATGTGATGAAGATGGACTTTGGCAGAAGTCGTTTGGCCAGGGCCTCGGCAATAGGCGAGCGGATGGTATTGCGGCCACAGAGGAACAGCAGTGATCGGGGCCGCGCAACAGGCGGATCGTCCGTGTCTCTCCTTCTGTCCAGTGCGCCTTCGCTCTGCATTATGGTCGTCAGCCCCTCCAATGCAGCACGCACAAAAGCGTGAAGAGCCGCCGTGCGGTATCGAAATCCATCTCGATTTTGCCGGCCAGCCGATCCAGCAACGCTTGCGATCCTTCATTGTGAAGGCCGCGCCGGCCCATATCGATCGCCTCAATTCGGCTTGGGGTCGCCGTACGAATGGCCTGATAGTAGCTCTCGCAAACGAGGAAGTAGTCCTTGACGATGCGGCGGAACGGCGTCAGCGAGAGCATGTGCGTGACCACCTTATCGCCACTGTCGCGCGTGACCGCCAGTATCAGGCGTGACTCCGCGACCGTGATCTTCAGCCGGTAAGGTCCGCCGATGTCGTCACCCACCGGCTTGAAGACGTTCTCCTCCACAAGATCGAAAATGGCGACCGCACGTTCGTGCTCGATGTCCGGCGGCGCCCGGCCGATCGTCTCGTCGAGTTCCACATCGATGAGACGCGCTTTGCCGGGACCCCGCGTACCCATTCCGCCGACCCTAGAGATTCAGCCTTGTTGAAACCGAGCGGCCATGAGCTTCAAGGCCTTCGGCTTGCGCCAGAGAGATTGCCGCGGGGCCGAGTGCGCGCAGCTGTTCGGGGCCGAGCCGCAGGATAGAGGTGCGCTTCAGGAAGTCGAGCACCGACAGACCCGAGGAAAAGCGTGCCGACCGCGCTGTCGGCAAAACATGGTTGGAGCCACCGACGTAATCGCCGATGGCCTCCGGTGTATGCCGACCGAGAAAGATGGCGCCGGCGTTGCGGATGCGGGCCAGCAGGGTTTCAGCATCGTCGGTCGCAAGTTCCAGATGTTCCGGCGCGATGCGGTCTACGATTCCCGGCACCTCGTCCATGCTGTCAACAAGGATAACGGCTCCAAAATCACGCCAGCTGGCAGCGGCAATTTCGGCACGCGGAAGCTCCCGCGTCTGCCGTGCCACCGCCGCCTCAACTGCATCGGCGAACCCGGTGTCGTCAGTCAGCAGGATCGATTGCGCGGCCGAATCGTGCTCGGCCTGGGCCAGGAGGTCTGCCGCGATCCAGTCTGGATCATTGCCGCCATCGGCCACCACCAGAATTTCCGAAGGCCCTGCAATCATGTCGATGCCCACGTGCCCGAAGACCTGGCGCTTCGCCGCCGAAACATAGGCATTGCCCGGCCCGACGATCTTGTCGACGGGGGAAACGGTCTCCGTGCCGTAAGCGAGCGCGGCGATCGCCTGCGCACCTCCGATGCGGAAAATTTCCGTGACGCCGGAAAGATCGGCCGCGACAAGCACCAGCGGATTGAGCTGCCCGTCCGGCGCGGGGGTGGTGATGACGATCCGCTCCACGCCCGCCACGCGAGCCGGGATTGTGTTCATGAGCACAGAGCTTGGATAGCTTGCCGTGCCGCCGGGCACGTAAAGGCCAACCGCGGCGAGCGGCGTCCATCGCCAGCCGAGCTCGACACCGAGCTCGTCTGTATAACGGGTGTCAGCAGGCAACTGCCGACGATGGTGCGCCTCGATTCGTTTGCTTGCAAGCCGTAGTGCTTCCAGCGTCGTCTCGTCGATCGCCTTGTAAGCCGCCTCGATCTCCTCGCGCGGAACCCGCATTCCGGCGTCGGCAATATCGAACCGGTCAAAGCGCTTCGTGTAGTCGGCTACCGCCGCGTCACCGCCCGTACGAACGCGCGCTATGACTTCACGCACGACAGCATCGACCTCTCCCGACGCCTCGCGCTTGGTCGAAAGGAAAGCGGAAAAGCGCGCCTCGAAGTCCGGATCGCCGGTGAAAAGTCTCATGCTCATCAGGACCAGCCTTTCATGGATTGTGTCGTGGCCTGACTGGTGTCTCCCACGCCGCGCCGATGTCGCTTAGCCGTGTTTCAATACATTCGACGTCGAGCCGGATGGTGGCTCCGCCGGAAAAGGCAATCTCGATAACCCCCGAAGGAGCTTCGCCAGGTTCGAAGCGCAGGGCCAGCAAGGACAGCACCGTTTCCGGTTTGCTCGTGTCGATGCCGGTGGATCGGACAGAGAGCACCCGGTCGAATTGAAGCGCGGAAAGCCGCCGCTCATGAATTTGCCGCCGGAAAAGCCTCTTCTTTTCCTTTTCCCAGGCAAAGCGCCGCATCACCATCGCAAAACGCCGTTCACGCGTATGGTAGGTCAGTTCACCCGTTTTCATCACCGCGTCCTGTACGTGCGCGGAAATGACTTCAAGGTCTTCGGCGTCGAGCGCGGCCAGCTTCAAAAGATCCATTCACTCAACTCGTATCCTGTGCGGGAGAGAAGCGATAAACAGCTCCCGCTCGTTCAACCGGATATGCGCTCGATCTCCGCTCCGCATCCCGAAAGCTTTTCCTCCAGCCGCTCGAACCCGCGGTCGAGATGATAGACACGGTTGACCAGCGTTTCACCCTCGGCTGCAAGTCCCGCGATCACAAGCGAAACCGATGCCCTGAGGTCCGTGGCCATGACGGGCGCGCCTTTCAGGCGTTCTACACCTTCGACGATGGCGGTTTGACCCGACAAAGAGATGCGTGCTCCCAGCCGTGCCAGCTCCTGCACGTGCATGAAGCGGTTTTCGAAGATCGTTTCGGTGATGCGCGATTGCCCCTTCGCTCTGGTCATGACCGCCATGAACTGGGCCTGCAGGTCGGTCGGAAAGCCGGGGAAAGGCTCCGTCGCCATGTCGACCGCCTCGATGCCGGAGCCGTTCCGACGCACGCGGATGCCGGTATTGGCACGCGTGATCTCCACGCCCGTCTGCTCGATCGTCGTGAGGGCGGCTTCGAGCAGGTCGGCGCGCGCGCCCTCGAGCAGTACATCGCCGCCGGCCATTGCCACGGCAAGCGCATAGGTGCCGGTCTCGATGCGGTCTGGAATGATTCGCTGGCGCGCACCCGAAAGGTTGCTCACGCCCTGGATGGTGATCGTTGCCGTGCCCGCTCCGGAAATCTTCGCGCCCATGGCGTTGAGGCAGTCGGCCAGATTGACGATCTCCGGCTCGCGCGCAGCATTTTCCAGGACGGTATCACCCTTGGCGAGAGAAGCAGCCATCATCAAAACGTGTGTGGCGCCGACGGAGATTTTGGGAAACCGGTAACGTCCGCCTGCCAGACCCTTTTTCGCCCGCGCGACGACATAGCCGTTCTCGATGTCGATCTCCGCGCCGAGCGCGCGTAGACCTTCGATGAAAAGATCGACCGGCCGCGTGCCGATGGCGCACCCTCCCGGCAGAGACACCCGGGCTTCGCCCATGCGGGCCAGAAGCGGCCCGATCACCCAGAAACTCGCCCGCATCTTGGACACCAGCTCGTAAGGGGCGGTTGTATCGACGATGCTGCGGGCGGTGAAATGAATGGTCCGCGAATAACCTTTGTCCTGGTTTTCGCGCCTGCCATTGACGGAATAGTCAACCCCGTGATTGCCGAGAATGCGGATGAGCTGTTCGACATCGGCAAGACGCGGCACATTTTCGAGCGTCAGAGTGTCGTCGGTCAAAAGCGACGCGATCATCAGCGGCAAAGCGGCGTTCTTGGCACCCGATACGGGAATTGTACCGTTGAGTTTCCCTCCTCCGCGAATGCGTATGCGATCCATCGACATTTTCCCCGGGGAGGACAATCCCGGCCCCTCTGTTCGCGTTCGAACTTCCTGCGCGTCACGCACTCGCACTTGCTTGCGCGTCCGCCCAATGGTTATTGCCGCAACGGATGATTCCATCCGGCTGGAAAAATGCTCTAGAGCATGGCTGCCCCCGGTTCAAGAAAATGCATTCCAGCCCATTCGTCCGGCGGACCTCGTCATTTGTGTTTTTCCTGTTTTCCGGACGGAATTCCTTCAGCGCGTTCATCCGGCTCGCCGGCGCGGCGCGAGCGTGCCTGCGCCTTACGCCGGGCAAGGTTGGCCCTGAGTTCCGCCGCCAGTCGCTCCTTTCGATCGCTTTTCGGATCCGCCTTATCCCTCGTGGTCATTCGATTCTCCCTTTATGTCGGCAGCGTGGCCTGCGGACGCTTCGAGCATGGGGGAATATGCTCCCTCTTCGCCGCTCCTATATATTAGAAGCAAGCGCTTGCGCTCAGGCAACCGATATGGCAGAACGCCGCCCGAATCCTGCCGCATCGGCCTGGATACCAGTCCGATGTGCCGCATCAAAGACTTGGCATGTCTTTGTGCAAAGGACGCAGCGCTGCGGTAGCTCAGTGGTAGAGCACTCCCTTGGTAAGGGAGAGGTCGCGAGTTCAATCCTCGCTCGCAGCACCAGTTTTGCATGCGCCCCGATATAGATTTCCCCAAATGCGTGTGATCCGCAGTACTTCTGTCGGATAACGTGACCTGGCGGCGCAGCCGGCGTATTCCTTGTTGACAGGGTCCTGGATGATCGTTTCTTTGCCACCAGAGAGCGGTTGGCCGGCGCATGGAAGCACAGTGCGGAGGCAAATCGCATTTCCGGGGGGAGCCGAGGCCGGTTGTATGGCAAGGGACCGGCTGGAATGGGGAAAGTGAAACATGCGTGTCCTACCTGTCATCATCAGCGGCGGCGCGGGGTCGCGCCTGTGGCCATTGTCACGTGAGTTGCACCCCAAGCCGTTCATCCATCTTCCCGGCGGCGATACGCTGATCGGCCAGACCTATGCACGTGCCGCCGCGTTGCCTGGTGTCGAGCGCATCGTGACGGTCACCAACCGTGAGCTGCTGTTCCTGACCGCCGATGTCTATGCCGAGGCGAGCACGCCGCCGGTCGAGAATGTTTTCCTTCTCGAGCCGTTCGGTCGTGATACCGCCGCGGCCGTGGCGCTCGCCGCCCATCATGCGGCAGAGACGGAAGGCGCCGACACGATCCTGCTGGTTTTGCCTTCCGACCATCTCATTCAGGACCGGGAAGCTTTTGCAAGCGCTGTAAAACGCGCCAGCGCATTGGCGGGGCAGGGCCGCATCGTCACGTTCGGGATTGTGCCGGAACATCCCGAAACCGGTTACGGCTATATCGAGGCGGATGGCGAAGATGTGCGACGCTTCATCGAAAAGCCGGATGCGGAAAAGGCCGCCGAATATGTGGCAAGCGGCAACACGTACTGGAATTCGGGCATGTTCTGCTTTTCCGCACGAAGCATGCTCGAAGCGATGCAGGCGTTTTGTCCGGAAATCCTGTCGGGTGCGCGAGAGGCCTATGCGGCTGCGCGCAAGAGCGATTCCGATGATCGTACGGCTTTCGAAGTGGATCCCAAAGCGTTTGCCGCCACACCAGCCATCTCGATTGATTATGCTGTGATGGAAAAGGCGGAGAACGTCGCCTGCATTCCGGTGGATTGCGGCTGGTCCGACATCGGCTCCTGGGCGGCGATTTCCGACCTGCTGGAGCCCGACGGAAACGGCAATCGGTTGACCGGTGAGGCCATGGTCGAGGCAAGCGAGAATTGCTTCGTGCATTCGGAGGATCGTCTGGTCGGACTTGTGGGGGTATCGGATCTTTTGGTCGTCGACACCGCCGATGCCCTTCTCGTTGCGCGCAAGGATAAGGCGCAAGAGGTCAAGCACCTCTACAATCGGCTCAAGGACAGAAAACACGAGGCGGCCAAACTGCACCGTACCGCTCATCGGCCCTGGGGCACCTATACCGTGCTGGAGGAGGGTGACCGCTTCAAGATCAAGCGCATCGTGGTGAAGCCGGGCGCACGTCTCAGCTTGCAGGCCCATCATCATCGGTCCGAGCACTGGGTGGTGGTGAGCGGCACGGCATTGGTGGTGAACGGCGAGAAGGAAACTCTGCTGACGACCAACCAGTCGACCTACATTCCTTGCGGGCATCGGCATCGGCTGGCCAATCCCGGCATATTGCCGCTGGTGCTCATCGAAGTGCAGAGCGGCGATTATCTCGGCGAGGATGACATCGTCCGCTTCGATGACGTTTACGGCCGTTCTTGACGAGGTGGTCGGCACTTTGCCTGCACTGTTCGGGCTCTCGGTCAGCCTGATGAGTGCATGTCCGGCACAATGGGCTTCCGGTTTTGCGGATTTCCGCGGGTCCGCCCGGTATGGTATCGGGCGGTGCAAAGGTGTACTCAGGCGATAATCTGCTCTGCTCCAGAGCCATAGTTAAGTGAAAGACGACATCTCAATGCCAGCTTACCGTTCAAGAACCACCACACATGGCCGCAACATGGCGGGGGCTCGCGGCCTCTGGCGCGCGACGGGGGTCAAGGATGGCGACTTCGGCAAGCCCATCATTGCCGTCGTCAATTCCTTCACCCAGTTCGTTCCCGGCCATGTTCATCTGAAAGATCTCGGTCAACTCGTTGCGAGAGAGATCGAGGCGGCAGGCGGCATCGCGAAGGAGTTTAACACGATTGCGGTCGATGACGGCATCGCCATGGGCCATGACGGCATGCTCTATTCGCTGCCCTCGCGTGAGATCATCGCCGACAGTGTCGAATATATGGTGAACGCGCATTGTGCCGACGCCATGGTCTGCATCTCCAATTGTGACAAGATCACGCCCGGCATGCTGAACGCGGCGATGCGGCTGAACATTCCCGCCGTCTTCGTCTCCGGCGGCCCGATGGAGGCCGGTAAGGTCGTCCTGCAAGGCAAGACGCAAGCGCTGGATCTGGTGGACGCCATGGTCGCTGCCGCGGACGAGAACGTCTCCGACGCCGATGTGCAGACGATCGAGCGTTCGGCATGCCCCACCTGCGGATCGTGTTCAGGCATGTTCACGGCAAACTCGATGAACTGCCTGACCGAGGCTCTTGGGCTTTCGCTGCCGGGCAATGGATCGATGCTTGCCACCCATGCGGATCGCGAGCGGCTGTTCGTCGAAGCAGGCCACCTCATCGTCGACCTTGCAGAGCGCTATTACGGACAGGACGATTCGTCGGTTCTGCCACGCAACGTCGCGAACAAGCGAGCTTTCGAGAACGCCATGTCGCTCGATATCGCCATGGGCGGTTCCACCAATACCGTGCTGCATATCCTTGCCGCAGCGCATGAGGGCGAGATCGACTTCACCATGGACGACATCGACGCACTGTCGCGCAAGGTGCCTTGCCTGTCGAAGGTCGCCCCCGCAAAGCAGGACGTCCACATGGAGGACGTTCACCGCGCAGGCGGGATCATGGCGATCCTGGGCCAGTTGGACGAGGGCGGCCTCATCCACCGCGATACGCCGACGGTCCACACGTCCACGCTGGGCGAGGCGATTGACCGTTGGGCGATAGACCGCACGGAAAGCGAAAACGTGCGCGACTTCTACCGCGCAGCTCCGGGGGGCATTCCGACCCAGACCGCTTTCAGCCAGGATGCGCGCTGGAAGGAGCTGGACCTTGATCGCGAGAATGGTGTGATCCGTTCGGTCCAGAACGCCTTTTCGACAGATGGCGGTCTGGCGGTTCTTAACGGAAATATCGCGCTGGACGGCTGTATCGTGAAAACCGCAGGGGTGGATGAATCCATTCTCAAATTCACCGGCCCGGCCGTGGTATACGAAAGCCAGGACGCCGCCGTGAAAGGTATCCTTGGCAAGGAGGTCAAGGAAGGCGACGTGGTGGTGATCCGCTACGAAGGTCCTAAGGGCGGGCCGGGAATGCAGGAGATGCTTTACCCGACCAGCTATCTGAAATCGCGAGGCCTTGGCAAAGCCTGTGCGCTGATCACGGACGGGCGGTTCTCCGGCGGTACGTCCGGGCTTTCCATCGGACATGTCTCGCCTGAGGCAGCACAGGGCGGAGCGATCGGTCTGGTGCGCAACGGTGATATCATCGAGATCGACATTCCGAATCGGACGATCAGCCTCGCCATATCGGATGAGGAATTGGCAGCCCGCCGCGCCGAACAGGACAGGCTTGGCTGGAAGCCTGCAGCGCCGCGCAAGCGAAACGTGACAACGGCACTGAAGGCCTATGCCGCCTTTGCTGCTTCGGCCGATAAAGGCGCCGTCCGAATCCTGCCGGAATAAGCTTATCGGTTTGCCGGGCCCGGTTGCCGGGCTTCGGCGTGCCTGGCTTTCCCTCACGTTTCACAGACATGCAGCTGCGGAGCGATAGCGCAGCCGCGCGTGACAAAACCGCTAGAGCGCCGTGCGTTCATTTGGACGCACAAAGGACGCTCTATCTCATTGAACCTACGCATCGTGCTTTCCGAAAATCGATTCAGATTTTCGGGCCGATGCTGTAACCGGTGATCGGATGCCCCTTGGGCTCTCTGACGCGCTCCGACGCTTGCCTCGAACTTTTTTCAGATTCTAACGGGCAGCTATTTCCGCATAAGCCGTGCCCCGGTGCAAAACACGCGTGACAGAACGAAACGCCACGAACCACAGGGGCACCCATCGATGCGCAACGGCACAGACAGCGATGAACGGCGAAAGACGGACAGCGCTGGCCACCGATACTGCTGCTGTCGGCTACGATCTACGCCGCCGCAGCGTCTTTCTGGAGCAAGAACTCGCCATTCGCGAAGGTGACATCTTCGCCGCAAGAACGGTCGGTGAACGGGCCTTGCCAGCGGTCCGGCTTCCGTTCGGCGGCAGAGTATAGCCGGTCCTCCCGCCCCCCGGACCGGCTTAGCCCAAGACCCCGTCCTGTGGCACCTCGGTGTCGTCAGACGGGGTCTTGGGACCCGATCGAAGCAGTTCGATCACAGGCCCGATAGGCTGTGGCCGCACAGCACAGAGATAGCCGGTCCTCCCGCCCCCCGGACCGGCTTAACCCGAGACCCCGTCCCGCGGCATTTCGGTGCTGCTGGCGGGGTCTTGGGACCCATATCCTTTGCAGGTAGGGTAGGTGGTCCTGATCCGCAAACGCGGCTATCTAGTCCGTAGAAACGATGCGGACGGATTGACCAATGAACGCGATGAACCTGTTGCTTCTCGCCTTCTCGACAGCCAGCTTCATCGCGGCGGCCGGCGCGGCAAAGATCTGGGCTTTGTCGCAGGGCAGCACTGTCTGGCTATTTTCCACACTCGGACTGTACACCGCCGGCAATCTGATCATGCTCCGATTGATCCGGGAGGCTGGAATGGGCGTCGCCCTCAGCCTGTCGGCGCTGGTGCAACTCGTCGCCGTCAACGCGGTCGCATTCCTTGTCTTCGGTGAACGTGTCGCTCCTGCGCAGGGTGCCGGCCTCGTCCTTGCGATAGCGGCAATCGCGCTCATCATCCTGCCATTCGGCCGCTGAGGAAGCGATTCACACGCGGATCGCCGCAATTTGCGGCGGCTGGCTGTCATTGCCCCTGGGTTCGAACAAGCGCTGGCACGGCAGATCGGTTTGTCATAGCTTTCGAGCCGCGAACCTTATTAGGAGAAACGTATGACAAACGGCAGTCGGCTGGATGAGGCGGCGCGGGCAGGCTGGCTCTATTATGTCGCCGGCAACACCCAGGACCAGATCGCCTCCAAGCTCGGCGTTTCGCGCCAATCCGCACAGCGGCTGGTCTCGCTTGCCGTCGCCGAGGGCCTCGTGAAGGTGCGCATCGACCATCCCATTGCCAATTGCCTGGAGGTGGCCCGGCAGTTGCGCGAGCGCTTCGGCCTGAAATTCTGTGAGGTCGTGCCCACTGATCCGGCCTCCGAGTCGACCACGCTCGGAGTTGCCGAGGCGACCGCCGTGGAAATCGAAAAGTGGCTGCGCAAGAAGGAGCCGGTCGTCATGGCGATCGGCACAGGGCGCACCCTGAAAGCGGCAATCGAAGCGTTGCCTCGGCTTGAATGCCCGCAACACAAAGTGGTTTCTCTGACCGGGAATATCGCCCCGGATGGTTCGGCGGCTTACTACAACGTTGTCTTCAACATGGCCGACCGCATCACCTCACGGTCATTTCCGATGCCGCTGCCGGTGATCGCCTCTTCGGCAGCGGAGCGCGATACACTGCACGAGCAACCCATGATTCGTGCGACGGTGGAACTTGCCGCGAAGGCTGATGTGACGTTTGTGGGCATTGGTGATCTTGGTCCCGAGGCTCCGCTCTACCTCGACGGATTCATTTCCCGACAGGAGCTTTCATCCTTGCAGGAAGCCGGCGCGGTGGGGGAGATCGTCGGCTGGGCGTTTGATTCCGATGGTCGGTTGATCGAGGGCATCACCAACGATCGCGTTACAAGCGCTCCCATTCCGGATCGAGCACGTTCCCTCGTCATTGCCGCCGCAAAAGGCGAGAGGAAGCTTCCCGGCGCCGCCGCCGCAATCCGCGGCGGTCTCGCCAACGGTCTCATCACGGACGAAGCCACAGGCGCCGCGCTTCTCGGCTGCTGAAACGGCGGCGATTCTTCCCGAACTTCTGCGGTGCAGCAACATTCGCTGTTGACTCCTGAATCTGTGTGTGAATATTTGCCCATGTACATAGCAAATGCTCATAGGCATTTTGTGGGAGGATTTCATGAGATTGAAAACATGGCTGCTTGGAGCCGCGTGCCTTGGTTCTTTCGCCGGCGTGGCCGGAGCTGAGACGCTAACGATCGCCACCGTGAACAATGGCGACATGATCCGCATGCAGGGGCTGTCGAACCATTTCACAGAACAGAATCCGGATATCGATCTGGAATGGGTGATCCTGGAAGAAAACGTTCTGCGTCAGCGCGTCACGACCGATATTGCCACCAAGGGTGGCCAGTACGACGTCATGACCATCGGCACCTATGAAGTGCCGATCTGGGGTAAGCAGGACTGGCTGTTGCCGCTCGACGATCTCGGCCCGGATTACGATGTCGACGATCTGTTGCCGGCAATTCGCAGCGGCCTGACGGTTGACGGCACCCTCTATGCGGCCCCGTTCTACGGCGAAAGCTCCATGACGATGTATCGGACCGACCTTTTCGAGGAGGCCGGGCTGGAGATGCCTGATGCGCCGACATGGGATTTCATCGCGGAGGCAGCGCGCACGCTCACCGACAAGGAGGACGAGCTGTACGGGATCTGCCTGCGCGGCAAGGCCGGCTGGGGCGAGAACATGGCGCTGCTGACCGCGATGGCGAACTCCTTTGGCGCGCGCTTTTTCGACGAGCAGTGGAATGCGCAATTCGATCAGCCGGAATGGAAGGAAACCATCAGCTACTATGTCGATCTGATGAATGAGGCTGGACCTCCCGGAGCCTCCTCCAATGGGTTCAACGAAAACCTGGCGCTGTTCCAGACCGGCAAATGCGCCATGTGGATCGACGCCACCGTGGCCGCCTCTTTCGTGACCAATCCGGACGAGAGCCAAGTGGCAGACAATGTCGGCTTTGCCCTTGCCCCGGACAACGGGCTCGGCAAGCGCGGCAACTGGCTCTGGGCCTGGTCGCTGGCCATTCCCGCAGGTACGCAACAAGCCGAAGCGGCACAAAAGTTCATCGCCTGGGCGACGAGCAAAGAGTATCTGGAACTCGTGGCCGAGGAAGAGGGATGGGCAAACGTGCCGCCTGGGACCCGAGCCTCGCTTTACGAGAACCCGGAATATCTGGCGGCAGCCCCCTTTGCCAAAATGACGCTTGAGTCCATTGAGGCTGCCGATCCGAACGATCCAGCTGTCGATCCCGTCCCGTATGTCGGTGTGCAGTTCGTGGCCATTCCAGAGTTCCAGGGCATTGGCACTTCTGTCGGGCAGCAGTTCTCCGCAGCCCTTGCTGGACAGGTAAGCGTCGATGATGCGCTTGCCAGCGCCCAGCAGATCACCACCCGCGAGATGACGCGCGCGGGCTACGGCGAGTAAGGGGCTGTTCGGCACCAGGGCTGCGAGCGTCGCAATCGCAGCCCTGGTGCTGGTGCGGTCTCCGGCATCGGGACAGGGCAATGGCAACGCTGCACACACGCACGAGCGCCAGGCTGATGATGGCACCTGCGGTCATCCTGCTCCTGGCATGGATGATCGTGCCGCTCGGCATGACGCTCTATTTTTCGCTTTTGCGCTACAATCTCCTGATGCCGGGGATGGAGAGCTGGACCGGCCTCGACAATTACACGTACTTTCTGACCGATCCGGCTTTCTCGACCGCTCTCGCCAACACGCTTCTTCTTGTCGCCGGCGTCCTCCTCATCACCGTTGCCGGCGGCACCGCTCTTGCCGTGCTGCTCGATCAGCCATTCTGGGGCAGGGGGATCGTTCGTCTCCTGGTGATCGCGCCCTTCTTTGTCATGCCGACAGTCTCTGCCCTTGTCTGGAAGAATATGCTGATGCACCCGGTCAACGGCCTCTTCGCGTGGATCGCGCGCACGGTGGGCCTGCAACCGGTCGACTGGCTGGCCGAGGTGCCGCTCTTCTCCATCATCGTCATCGTCGCCTGGCAATGGCTTCCCTTCGCCACGCTGATCCTGCTCACGGCGCTGCAATCGCTCGATGAGGAGCAGAAAGAGGCAGCCGAGATGGATGGTGCAGGCGCAGGGTCGCGGTTCATTTACATCGTACTCCCGCATCTCGCCCGCGCGATCACCGTGGTCGTTCTCATCCAGACCATCTTTCTCCTGTCGATCTTTGCCGAAATCCTGGTCACCACAAATGGCGGACCAGGCGTGCAGACGACCACCATCACCTACCTCGTTTATTTGCAGGCGCTCCTGCAGTTCGATGTGGGCACCGCTTCGGCCGGCGGCATCATCGCCGTGATCCTTGCCAACATCGTTGCGATTTTTCTCATTCGACTCATCGGCAAGAACCTGGATACCTGAGATGGCGCGCGCGGCTTCGACAAGGCGGAAAGCGGTCTTCACCATCATCGGGTGGGTTGCCGGCCTCGCTGTCTTTTTTCCCATCCTGTGGACGTTTCTGACCTCTTTCAAGACCGAGGGCACGGCGATCGCGACACCGCCGCAATTCCTGTTCTTCGAGTGGACGCTGGAGAACTACGCGACGGTGCAGGAGCGCTCGAACTACATGCGCCACATGACGAACTCCATCGTCATGTCGGTTGGCTCGACGCTGATCGGTCTGCTGATTGCCATTCCTGCCGCCTGGGCAATGGCCTTTGCGCCGACAAGGCGCACGAAGGACATCCTGATGTGGATGCTGTCGACCAAAATGCTGCCGGCGGTAGGCGTGCTGGTGCCGATCTACCTGATTTTCCGCGACTGGGGATTGCTCGACAGCCTGGCTGGTCTCACCGGCGTTCTGGTGATGGTGAACCTGCCCATCATCGTGTGGATGCTCTACACCTACTTTCGGGAGATTCCGGGTGATATTCTGGAGGCAGCGCGCATGGATGGCGCCTCCCTCAGAAATGAAATCATCTATGTTCTCACGCCGATGGCCGTGCCCGGCATCGCCTCAACGATGCTTCTCAGCATCATCCTTGCATGGAATGAGGCGTTCTGGACCTTGAACCTCACTGCCTCCGAAGCCGCGCCGCTGACCGCCTTCATTGCCGCCTATTCCAGTCCTGAAGGCCTGTTCTGGGCGAAATTGTCGGCGGCCTCGACGCTGGCGATCGCACCTATTCTCATCCTCGGCTGGTTTGCTCAGCGGCAGCTTGTGCGCGGGCTAACCTTCGGCGCCGTCAAATAGGAAGACAAAGCCCATGGGCAGCATCCTTCTCGAAAACGTCTCGAAGGCCTTCGGCGAGGCCGTCATCATCCCCTCCATCGATCTCGATATCAGCGATGGCGAATTCGTTGTCTTCGTGGGGCCTTCCGGCTGCGGGAAATCCACCCTTCTAAGGCTGATTGCCGGGCTGGAGGATGTTTCGGGCGGGCGCATCCTCATCGATGGCAGCGATATGACGGGAACACCGCCCGCGCGCCGGCGGCTTGCGATGGTGTTCCAATCCTATGCGCTCTACCCGCATATGAGCGTGCGCGGCAACATAGCCTTTCCGCTCAAGATGGCAGGCGAAAACCGCGAGGTGATCGAGCGCAAGGTGACCGATGCAGCGCGCGTTCTCAACCTCACCGATTATCTCGACCGCAAACCGGGGCAACTTTCGGGCGGCCAGCGGCAGCGTGTCGCCATTGGCCGGGCCATCGTGCGCGAACCCGGCGCATTCCTCTTCGACGAACCGCTGTCCAACCTCGACGCTGCGCTTCGGGTCGCCATGCGGCTGGAGATCAGCCAACTGCACCAGCACCTTAAGCGGACCATGATCTATGTCACGCACGACCAGGTGGAAGCGATGACCATGGCCGACAAGATTGTGGTTCTGAATGCGGGCAAGATCGAGCAGGTGGGAAGCCCGCTCGAGCTATACCGCAGCCCGCACAATCTCTTCGTTGCCGGTTTCATCGGCTCGCCGAAGATGAATTTCGTGAACGGCATCGAAGCGGAGAAATTGGGTGCTGCGACCGTCGGCGTTCGACCCGAGCACATCACGCTTTCCACCTCCGACGGGTTGTGGGAGGGCGAAGTGGGAGTAGCAGAGCATCTGGGCTCCGATACGTTCCTGCACATCGAGGTGAAAGATGTTGGCCAGCTTACCGCCCGCGTGGGCGGCGAGTTCACGGTGCGTCCGGGGGACAAGCTCTTCATCTCTCCCGACCGCGACAGGCTTCATCGGTTCAATGAAAAAGGGGCGGCGTTTTAATGGTTGGCCGCAAAGTCATCTTCACATGTGCGAGTTGAGCAGGCTTATGGAAAAAACGGAAAACAGCCTGCGCCTTCACACCGCCAATCTCGGCCTTCTTGCCGGGCGAGTGACCGTGCCTGCCTATGACCGCACAAAACTTAAAGCGGGCATCGTTCATTTCGGCGTCGGCAATTTTCATCGCGCCCATCAGGGACATTACCTCGACGATCTCTTCAGTGCCGGCCTCGACCATGATTGGGCGATCATCGGTGCCGGTGTGCGTCCCTCGGACGAGGCGATGCGCAAGGCGCTTGTCGGCCAGGATTATCTGACGACCATTGTTGAGCAGGATGCCGAGCGCACCACCGCCCGCGTTATCGGGCCGATGGTCGGTTTCATCGAGCCGGGAAACAGCGCTGCCATCATTTCCTCGCTTGCTCACCCCGCGATCCGCGTGGTCTCGCTGACCATCACGGAGGGAGGCTATTTTATCGACCCGGCATCCGGTGTGTTCGATCCGAACCATCCGGATATCGCCGCCGATGCGGCGAACCCCGAGAGCCCGCAAACCGTGTTCGGACTGATCCTTGCCGGACTGAAGCGCCGGCGCGCGGAAGGAACGGTGCCGTTTACGGTGATGTCTTGCGACAACCTTCCTCACAATGGCCGTGTCACGCGTGATGCGGTGATTGGCCTTGCCCGCTTGTTCGACCCCGATCTGGCGGCCTGGATTGGCGAAAGCGTCGCCTTTCCGAACGGCATGGTTGACCGAATAACGCCGGCGACAGGGCCACGTGAACGGACAATGCTCGCCGAAAAATTCGGCGTGACCGACAGTTGGCCGGTCTTCTGTGAGAGCTTTCGGCAGTGGGTCCTAGAGGACAATTTCCCCGCCGGGCGGCCGGCCCTTGAAAAGGTGGGCGTTCAGTTCGTGCCGGATGTCACGCCTTTCGAAACCATGAAGATTCGCATCCTCAATGGCGGCCACGCGATCATCGGCTATGCCGCGGGGCTCCTTGATACTGAATTCGTCCACGAGGCGATGGACAATCCGCTGATCCGTGCCTTTCTCGAAAAGATCGAGCGCGATGAGATCATTCCTGTCGTGCCGCCGGTGCCGGATACCGATCTTGACGCCTATTTCCGGCTGATCGAGGAGCGCTTCGCCAATCCGAAAATCGGCGACACGGTGCGGCGGATTTGCCTCGACGGGTCGAACCGGCAGCCGAAATTCATCCTGCCCAGCATAGCCGATCGGCTGCGGGAAGGGCAGGAGGTCACCGGGCTGGCGCTCGAGGTGGCCTTGTGGTGCCGGTATTGTTACGGCACCACCGACAGCGGCACCGAAATCGAACCCAATGATCCAAATTGGGACCGGCTTCAGAAAACGGCGAGAGAGGCCAGAAACGATCCGATGGCGTGGCTGGCGATGGGAGATATCTTCGGCCAGGTCGGGCAGGCTGAGGCATTCCGGTCGGCCTTCGCGGAAGCGCTCGAAGCGCTTTGGCGGGAAGGCACTGAAACAACGTTGCGGCGATATCTGGATGGCTCTCTTTCAGGAAGATAGTCCCGCCGCTGGTGCAGTCTCACAACCGGGTGAAAACCTTTCCTCCGGCCCATAAGAAGACATAAAGCGGATATCCGGGCGAACCCCGCTCAGCCTGTCCGAAAACGCATGGCGCGCAGATGTGTGAACTCGTGATTTTCGATTGTGACGGGGTGCTCGTGGACAGCGAGCCAATTTCCATTGCCGTTCTACGCGAAGTCATCGCAGGCGCCGGGCTCGAGATCGGCGAGGACGTCGCATATCGCCGCTTTCTCGGCCGCTCGATGAGCACGATTGCCAAGCTTCTTGAAGATGAGTTCGGCCTCATCATGACGGATGGTCATCTGGCGGAGGTGAGGGGCCGACTCTACGAGCGCTTTCGTCGCGAGTTGAAAGCCATTCCCGGCATTGCCGATGCGGTTGAAGCGCTCACAGCACCTTTTTGCGTGGCCTCGTCGAGCCAGCCGGAGCGCATACGCCTGTCATTGTCCGTTACAGGCCTTCTGGAAAAATTCGAACCACGGATATACAGTTCCACCATGGTCGAAAACGGCAAACCTGCTCCAGATCTCTTCCTGCACGCCGCGCATGCCATGGGTGTCGAGCCGGCGGGTTGTGTGGTGGTTGAAGACAGTGCAGCCGGCATCGAAGCAGCCGGACGCGCGGGGATGACCGTTTTCGCGTTCACGGGGGGCACGCATGCGGTCCACTGCGGATTGCATGACACAGCCGCGGCTCTCAACCCCCACCTCATTTTCGACGACATGCGGCAATTGCCGGCGCTGCTTGCTGCCTATGGAAGCGGGAAGAAGGCGCCCTGATGCGCGAGCTTGTCTGCGCCGTGGACGTGGGTACGGGAAGCGCCCGCGCCGGCGTCTTCGACAGGACCGGCCGGTTTCTTGGCCGCGGCGAAGAAGCGATCGTCATGCATCGTGCACCGGCCGAACATGCGGCTCACGACTCGCAGGATATCTGGCGTGCCGTCAGTACCGCCGTGCGAGCAGCCCGCCGCGAAGCCAGTGCTCCACCGGAGGCGATCGGGGGGATCAGCTTCGATGCGACGTGCTCTCTCGTGGTGCGTGGCAGGGGTGGGGAGCAGGTCAGTGTCACAACAGGCGGAGATTCGCGCTGGGACACGATCGTCTGGTTGGATCACCGGGCGCTTGTCGAGGCGGACGAGTGTACGGCCACCGCGCATCCGGTACTTGATTACGTCGGTGGCGTCATGTCGCCGGAAATGCAGACGCCCAAACTGATGTGGCTGAAACGTCACTTACCGGAAAGCTGGTCGCGGGCTGGATACTTCTTCGATCTGGCTGACTTTCTGACCTGGAAGGCGAGTGGCTCAACCATGCGCTCGCAATGCACCGTGACGGCAAAATGGACCTTTCTTGCGCATGAAGCAGGCTGGCAGCGCGATTTCTTCGCCGCTGTCGGACTCGAAGATGTGCTGGAACGTGGCGGGTTGCCGAATGCCGCCGCTCCCGTAGGCTCGAAGCTTGCTTCGCTCACTGCGGAAGCTGCCGAGGCGCTTGGGCTGGACACGGGCTGCGTCGTGGGCGCGGGGCTTATAGACGCGTTTGCCGGGGCGCTGGGGGTGATCGGCGGTCATGCGGGTGATGATATCGAACACCGTCTTGCGCTAATCGCCGGCACGTCGAGTTGTCTGATGGGGTTGTCGCGTGAGCCTCGTTTCGTGAAAGGGGTGTGGGGCCCCTATTTCGGTGCGGTGTTGCCGGACCACTGGCTCTATGAGGGCGGCCAATCCGCTACCGGCGCGCTTCTCGATCACATCATCCGTGCGCATGGGGCGGGTGGCGAGTCGGGCGCGGACATGCACGCGCGCATCACAACGCGCATTCTGGAGCTTCGAGCGATGGAAGGCGCGGATTTTGCCGCGGGGCTGAATGTTCTGCCCGATTTCCACGGCAACCGGTCACCGCTTGCCGATCCGCATGCGCGCGGTGTCGTCAGCGGGCTCTCGCTTGATGCTTCCTTCGACGGGCTATGCCGCCTCTACTTCCGCACGGCGGTGGCTATCGCCCTTGGAGTCCGCCATATCCGCGAGCATCTTAACGCGAACGGACATAAGGTTGAGGCGCTGCATGTAACGGGCGGACATTTGCGCAATCCGCTGCTCATGGAGCTTTATGCGGACGCAACAGGCTGTGACGTCTATGAGACGGGCGGCGAGGCCATGCTTCTTGGCACTGCCATGGCGGCAGCAAGCGCGGCCGGTCTGTATCCGGACCTTCCTTCGGCCTGTCGTGCCATGCGCCCGGACACCACCCTGCTGACGGCCAACCCGG
>JAJUHJ010000045.1 GCA_029279965.1 Phyllobacteriaceae bacterium | reverse complement strand
TCATCAAATGTCTGCTGGCCTTTCAACGTGTAGAGCCTGCGCGTGAAGACATTGCGTTCGCCCTGCCGGTATCTTTCCCAAAGCTCGACCGAAGCGTCGTGATCAATGGCGCGCGCGATGTCGAGAGAGAGAGAATTCAGCGACTCCACCATCTGCAGGGCCGAACGATTGCCGCCGGCCTTTGTCGGCGCAGCCTCGCTCGCCGCACTTTCCTCCTCACGCGAGGCGCTGCGCAGAAGATCGCGAATCCAGCCGCCATTGCCGTTCGGCGATGCCGCGGGTGCGGCCGGCGTGCCGCTTGCTTGCTGCGGGCGGGGCGTGGGACGTGCCTGCTCCGGCGCCGGCTCGGCGGCATGCCTCTCGATGGGGCGTGGCAGAACGGCGGCCGGCACTGCAGCCTCGGACATTGCGCGGGAAGATGCGGGAAGCGGCCGGACCGGAGTTGCCGTGTCCGGCGTGGGAGCGCTTGTCCCAACATCATGAAGACGTCCGGACTTGGCTACGATATCTGACAGTTCCTTGAGAGCGTTGATCTGCTCGGTGATCGCCTTACGCATGGCCGATGTGGATTGCCGGGCTTCCTCGGGCAGTTCCACAATTCCCCGCTGCATGTCGGCACGCGTTACCTCGAGTTCGCTGCGGATTTCCTCCGCGGTGCGGCGCAGATCGTTTGTGGCGCCGGCGAAACGGTTGGTGGCAACATCCACCACCTGATTGATCGCTTCGCGGATGGAATCCACGGATTCCCGCGTGCGACCTTCCGCCGAGTCCAGCGTGTTCGTGACCAGTGACTCGAAGGAACGCATGATGCGCTCGATCTGCTCCGACTTTTCAACAAGACCATTGGCCAGGTCTGCAAAGGCGGCCTGACGTCCGTCCAGATTGGCGGCAAGGCCGGACTGGGCTTTTTCGAGCAGTTCGGAAGCGTCTTCGAGCACGCGGCTGTGATCCTCGAAGCGGCTGGCGATTGTTGAAATTTCGCGCAAGGTGCGCTCGGAAAAATCGGCGAGCCGGCCCGAATTGGCGTTGATAAGGCTCGCCGAATTGGAAAAGGTTTCCGCAGCCTTCTCGGCATTCAGGGCGAATTGCTGTGTCGTCCCGGTCAGTTTCTCGTCCACCTGAAGAAGCTGCTGCGACGTGGTTTCGACAAGCTCCGTCAAGCGGTTGCCCGAGGAATCCAGGCGGTTCAGTACCTCGCTGACATCGCCTACAAGGCTGTTGCGGGCACGTTCCATGGCGCCGAGCGTATCGGCAGTACGGCTGGCAAGCGCGTTGACGAGGGCGGCATTTTCCTGCTGGAGCCGCTCGGTGGTCTTTTGGGTGATCGCCTCGATCTCCCGCTGCAAATCGCCGCCGCTGGCCTCGAACCGTTCCACCAGCGGCTTGGCGGTCTCGTCCAGAATGCGGGCGATTTCCGACGTGCGCCCAGCGAGCATGGTGTTGAGCTCACGTGTGCGCTCATCCAGCGTGTGAACGGTTTCGCCGGTGCGCTTTGCGATGTGCTCGTTGATGGAGGCGAAGGTCTGGCCGATGGTGTCGGCAGTCGACACAAGGTCGGCCTGGGTGCGCGACAATTGCTGGCTGACCTGCATCGCCGCTTGCTCGGCCCCGGCCTTCAGCCTTTCCTCCGCTTCGCCGATACCTTCGCTCAGCGTCATCTTCGTGCGGTCGGCGCTCTCGCCAAGCCGCTGCTCGATCTCCATCATTCCGCCGACAATGGCCGATGCGGTGGAGCCAGCGGTAGATTTCAGACGATTTTCAACCTCGCTGAGCTGGCCGGCGATGGCGGCCGCCCGTGCATCGAGCTCAGCCGAGGTCTGATGCGTGCGGGCGATGATCCGCTGATCCACCTCCTCGAATGTGCGGGCAACGGATTCGGCACTGCCGCCAAGCCGTTCGGAGGCTTCAGAGATGCGGGCGGCAAGACGGCCATCGATATCCTCGAAGCCCTGCCGGAATTCATCGGTGCGCATGGAAATGCGCTGTGCTGCGTCGTCAAAAGCGCGGTCGATGTACTCCACCCGCTCGTCCAGATTGCGCACTGCGCCGTCCACGCGTTCGCCGAGACGCTGCGCCGCGCCATCAAAGCCGACGCCGATCTGGTCCACCTGCTGATTGAGGATAGCAGCGGCGCCGGCGATCCGTTCCGCAATGCGCCCATCAACATCGTCGAGCACCTTCATGGTGCCGGTGCTCAACTCCATCGTGGCTTCGTTGACCTTCTCGCGCAGGGCGGAAGCAACCACCCCGGCGCTGCTCTCGAGCGTCTGGCGCACATTGTCGATGCCGATCGAGAGCGCCTTCTGCATGGTCTGGGTACGCTCTTCGATGACCCCTGAATGCTCTGCGAAGGACTGGTTCACCCGCTCGATATCGGCGCGGATTGCCGCCGTCAGTTCGTCGCGACGCTCGCCGATCCTCTGGATATCCTCGTCCAGGGCGGCAGCGAAGCTGCTGCGCGTCTCGATCAGCTTTTCAAGCTGCCCCTCGATACGGTTTTCAAAGCTGCCGTGGATTTCGCTCAGCTTTCTGATGTCGGTTTCAAGAAGGTCCGTCAGCCGCTCCTGGTTGTGGGCAAAGGCGCTGGCCTGGGTTTCCACGGCTGCATCCATACGCGCCTGCACCGCTTCAAACTTCTCGAACTCACGATCGAACTTGGCTTCGAGTTCGGCATGTCCCTCCCGCAGCCGGCCGCTGAATTCATCGGCCTGGCCCTGCAGCATGGTGGCGGTGGAAGCCACGAGACCGGCAAGCTCGGCGTCGATGATGCCCTTGCCCTCCTCGATAACGGCGGAAACTTCCTGCCGTCCATGCGCGAACGTGTCGGCGATCTCGCGCGTGCGCTCCACAAGAGATTCGTTGATGTTGCGGGCGCGCGCTTCGAGCGCCGACTCCAGGCGCTCGATACCCGTATCGAGCGCCTCGGCGCGTGTGGTGAATTCCGAAATCAGGGTTTCGCCGCGCTCCGAAAGGGTCCGCTCGATTTCGCTCATGCGGTTTGCGAAAACCGCGTTCAGCCGCTCCGCCGTCTCGCCGAAGGCGTTCTCGAAACGGGTGGTGCGCGTATCGAACAACTCTCCAAGCGTGCGAGTGGCATCGTCGGTCTGCTTCGTCAGCGCGGCAATGCGCGTGTCGAGCAGTTCGGCAACGCCGTTTCCTGAAGTCGTGATGTGCTGTGACAGGGTTTCGGTACGCTCCTCCAACGCCCTGTTCACGGCTTCGCTGGAGGTGCCGATGCGCTCGATCAGGTTTTCGCTGGAGGTGCCTATACGCTCAATCAGATTTTCGCTGGAGGTGGTCAGTGAGGCAAGGCGCGAATCCAGGAGATCGGCGAGGGTATCGCCCGAACTGGAAAGATGCTGCGAAAAGGCCAGCGTCCGCTCTTCCATGGCCCTTTCGACCGCCTCACCAGCCTGGCTCAACTGGGCGGCAAGCCTCTCGCTCGACTGGTTGAGCGTGCTCGACAGATTTTGCGAGGCTCCGTCGATGCTGATGCGGATCTGCTCTCCGGCGGCATCCAGCTCGTCCCTGATCACTTCGTGCGCACCGGTAATGGAGGCGCGCACCCGCTCGGCATGGCTGACGATGCCTTCGCGCTCCGTGCCGAGACTGTCGACAAGAAGGCGTATGCGCGATTCGTTCTCAGAGTAGGCGCGTTCGAGCTCGTTCACTTCCGTATGGACAAGCGTTTCCAGCTCGACGGCGCGCGCCAGCGTCCGCTCGATCCCTTCGCCCATGGCCTGGACTTCGCGACGGACTGCCTGCCCAACCATCATCACCCGCTCCTGGGCGATGTTCTCCGGTTCTGACAACCGGAAGGCGATTTCGGCCATCTGTCGGGCGGCAAGCCGCATTTCCTGCGCGCGCCGAACCATGATCGCAAAGCCCCAGAACAGCACGACAGGCATGATGATGCCGACGGCGACGCCGATTGCGTAAGGGGCAGAGGTGAGAGTGTCGAGCGAGCGGACCTGCCAGATCTGCGGCCCATAGACGATATGAGCAAAGGCGAGGCCTGCGACGATCCACACCGCCGACAGGGCCGCGGCCAACCAGTAGATGGTGCGCGGCGGGCGCTGGTCGAGCCGCCGGGCGAAGTGGTGAAATTCGCTTTGCCTGTCGTCATTGGCGGGAAGGGGGACTGCCGCCGCCCCTGCCGGCAGCGGGGTGCCGCGCTGCGGCTCCTGCGGCAAATCCTGCTCTTCGATTTCCAGCTGCTCGGCGGATTCGCTGGCGTCAAGAGACTCCGTCTCTCCGAGTGGAGACGGTGTCTCCGCGTCGTCCAGGACTGTTTCAGGTTCATCGGCCTGGCGTGCGGCCGTGGTATCGTCGTTCTCACCCTCCCGCGCGAGCTCTTCGGCAGCCATGGTTATCTGGGCCTCGAGCTCTTCCATGGAAGCAGCAATGTCCAGTTCGCCATTGCTGGTCGCGAAGGAAACAGTTTCCACATCGAGAGCTTCCTCCAGCTCCTTTGTGAAATCGTCCTCCAGGATGAAGTCGTTCTCCGGGACCTTTTTTGTCGCTGTGTTCCGCGCCATGCCGCCGCTACCCTGTACTTTTGGAACCGGGTGGGAATAAAAACGCCGGATCCGATTACGCCATACCTCGCCACCCGTACCGTAGTGGCACAAGGATTTGATGAAATACGTTTTACTGCCGATATCCAAAAGTTTAAATATAAGGTTAATGTGTGGCTGGCCTTCAATCGGAATTTGTGCCGGTTCTATTAACCCCCTGTGAATACGGGTAAATTAAGAGTTTAACCAGCAGTTTTTAATGGTCCGCACATATGCGTGCCAGGGCGGCACAGGGATAAGCATGTCTGAATCCAAGTCAAAAACGATGGCGGCTTCGGTGGCGGTGGAGCCCGTGGATCTTGCGCATCTGGATCGGCAGACGCTCGGAGATAGGCAACTGCGCAGCGAAGTTCTGACATTGTTCCTGAACGAGACAGCGCTCGCCGGTACGACGATCGAAGCCGCCGATGTACATCAGCGCCGGCAATCGGCACACCGGCTGGTCGGCTCCGCACGTGCGATCGGCGCCTTTCCCCTGGCAGAAGCGGCTGTGGGGGTTGAGCGTTCTCCTCTGTCGGCTCCGGCCCTTGCCCGTCTTTCCAGCCGTATCGACGAGGTGAGAACCTTTATCCTAGCGCTTTCCTGAACCGCCCCTCGGTTGACATGCCGGGTGTATTCATTATTCCGGGTCGTGCCATCAATCCGGCGGCGCGTCCACGCCCGCCTGTCAGGACGTACTTATGATCAAGCTGACCTTTATAACTGCCGACGACGTCACCTTCGAAGTGGAGGCCGAAGAGGGGTCCACCGTTATGGAAAACGCCGTCCGCAACGGCGTGCCGGGAATTGAGGCGGAGTGTGGCGGTTCCTGCGCCTGTGCGACCTGTCACGTCTATGTGGATGACAACTGGACGGACGCCGTCGGCCAGCCGGAGCCCATGGAGGAAGACATGCTGGACTTCGCCTACGAAGTGCAGCCGAATTCCCGGCTGTCGTGTCAGATAAGGGTGCGCGAGGACCTCGACGGGCTCACCGTGCGTGTTCCTGAGCGGCAAGCCTGATTGCCGAGTTGTATACAAGAAGCCACTCATGGCGCCACCATTCGCGCCAAATAGCGCACAAACCGGCTACGGCCTCAGCCGGCCTGCTTCGATCTGCTCCATGCGGTACTGCAACAGACGCATAAAGCGGCGTTCGAAATTGATGCCTTCGATACGATCGAATTCGTCCTGGGCGGCGTCATGCTCAGCGAGGATCTTCGCCTTGGTCCGTTCCATATCCTGTGCCAGCCTCGTGCAGTCCGCGCGTGGTGGCAATGCCTCCAGCGTGTCCTCAAGAAGGCGGGCATGGTTCTTGGCGATGATCAGGTGACTTCCTTCGTGGCGTTTGATGTCGCGCGCCAGCGTGTCCCAGATCAGTCGGACATCCTGGTCCGCACGCGCACGGTCACGCCACTCCGGAAGAGTGACCTCCGCCTCCACCGTGACGTGTGCCTTGGTGACGCGGCAGCGCTTGCCGCTCCTGGTGTGCTCGACCTGAACCGTGAATTTCATGTTCGTCGCGCCGGGATGCCGCTGACCGGTGCTTTCAATGCGAGGGCCATGCGTCTTCAATTGCCGTTCGATCTCGAGCAGCGTTGTCCCATGAACGGGGAAATAGGTGTAGGTTCCCGACACGTCCGCGGCCGGAACCGGAAGGGAGCTGAAGCCCAGGATGATGAGGGCGCAAGTGAAATTCCGCATGAAGTTCTCCTGGCGCAAGTTTGCGACGGCCGCCGGAGAGGCACAATCGGGAAGAAGTCTTGCGTATCTGTTTCCTCCGAAGCAAGAAGGCCGGCCTCCACCTGGTTCCAATTGAATTCGGGTGTCCTTGCCCCAAAAAGAATGGCAACGGGTGTATGCCTCATCGAGGGATGATGAAATGGAAACATGGCAGTGGAAACTTGCGCATGACCGGGTGCTTTCTCTGGGACCGGAAGCTGTCGTCATGGGTATTCTCAATCTCACGCCCGACAGCTTTTCCGATGGTGGGCGCTATGCGGGTGTCGATGCGGCGGTCGCGGCGGCGCGCGCCATGGTCGCAGACGGCGCCGCGATCATCGATATCGGCGGAGAGTCTACCCGCCCGGGCGCTGCGCCCGTGGACGCGGCGGAGGAGCAGAGGCGCGTTCTGCCGGTAATCGAGGCGCTGGCGGCGGAACCGGAAATGATCCTGTCCATCGATACCTACCGCGCAGAGACGGCGCGCGCCGCCGTGCAGGCGGGGGTGCATATCGTCAACGACGTGTGGGGTCTGCAAAAGGACCGCTCGATTGCGGATTTGGCAGCCGAGACGGGTGCGGGTCTGGTCGTGATGCATACAGGCCGCGAGCGCGAGAAACTGCCCGATGTCATCGCCGATCAATTTTCATTTCTGCGCCAATCGTTGGAAATCGCGAGTGCGGCAAAGGTGGCGGACGAGCAGATCGTTCTCGATCCGGGTTTCGGCTTTGCAAAAGACCATGCCGAGAACCTGGAAATCATGGCGCGGTTGCCCGAACTTGCCGGGCTCGGATTTCCCCTGGCGGTTGGAACGTCCCGCAAGCGATTTATCGGTCATTTCGCTGATCGCGAACCGAACGACAGGGATGTTGCAACGGCAGCGACCAGCGTCCTGTTGCGCATGAAGGGCGCCTCGATCTTTCGCGTGCATGACGTGGCGAAAAACAAGGATGCGCTGCGGATGGCCGATGCGGTGCTCGCTGCCGGTCGGCTGGCTTGAGGTGATGCAATGACAGCATACGATCGGCCCGAGGAACGCGCCTATCTCGGCCTTGGCGGCAATATCGGCCGACCGGCCGAGGCGATGTCGGCGGCGCTCGGCGCGCTGAACCGGAATACAGAGGTGAAGGTAGAGCAGGTGTCATCCCTCTATCGAACACCGCCCTGGGGCAAGGAAGATCAGCCGGATTTCCTGAATGCGGTCGCCGCGGTCAGGACGCAGCTCTCCCCGCGCGCGCTGCTCGACCTTTGCCTTGATACGGAACGAGCGCTGAAACGTGAACGGCGCGAGCGCTGGGGCCCACGCCTTATCGATATCGATATCCTGCTCTTCGGGACGCAAAATTTTGCAGAGGATGATCTGCACATTCCGCATCCCAGAATGCTGGATCGTGCCTTCGTGCTTGTGCCGCTAGCGGAGATCGCTCCGGGCCTGTCGCTGGATGGCAGACCGATCGGGGAGCATATCGGGCGCCTTGATTCTTCGGGAATAGAACGTGTCAGCGCCGATCGGAACTGGTGGAGGGATGCTAATCCGCCGGTATCGAGCTGACCGCAGCCGAATCCGTTCGCTTCAGTGTCACGCCAATGACCGGAACCAACTCCTGATCGACATGGACCGAGATGGTCACGTTCATCGTGTCGTCGCCATTTAGCTGCGCGCTCATCGCGCCGGTCAAGTCGTTGCGATGAATGGCGAACACGGCCTGCTGGCCCTTTACAGCGCCGCCAACGACGTCGAGCCCGTCGCCATCGGCACCATCCAGAAAGGTACCGCGAAAGCCCGAATGCGCCCGTTCGATGTTTGCCGACATCTCCTGATTAAACAAGCCGACACGGCATCCGCCATCCAGCGCCATGCCGACCTTTTCATCATGTACCGAGCCAACGAAATTGCAGACGAATTTCGTTCCCTTGTACTTTCCCGCGACAATCTCTCCGGGGCCCATCCACTGGCCCGTAACGCGCTCAAAGAACATCCGGTCCCTGTCGAGCGCGGCAGCAGGGGAAGCCGCCGCTGCCGTTATCAGCGGGATGGCTGAAAGGATGGCGATCTTGCGGATAGATGCAGACATGGGGACGAACACTCTGACATTCGGTTTCGCGAGCATGCGAGCTTTTGGTTAACGCTTTATAACCTTAGCGTGCTCAAGTCGATCGGGAGATGCAGAAATCGCGGTTGTCGGTGCAAAAACTCACGTCGTGCGGCTCGTCGTCGGCTTTTCGGTTCGGGCAGCGAATTGCGACAATGCTTTCAGGAAATCACCCATTCCTGGCCGCTCGACCGCGCGGAAGGCCAATGGCCTGGTAGCGGACATGGCAGCCAGGCCTATCCGCGCCGTCATCATGCCGTTGATGACGCCTTCTCCCATGCGTGCGGAAAGCCGGGCCGCTATGCTGTGGCCAACAAGCTGGTGCACCAGCGTCTCGCCCATTGCCATCGAACCGGTGATCGCAAGGTGAGCCATCACGTTGCGCGATAGACGAATGAAGCCGAAAAAGCCGGGCCGCCCGCAATAGAGTTCGGAAAGGCGCCGCAACAGGCGCACCACCTCGAAGACGACATAACCGACGTCCATCAAGGCCCGCGGGCTGACTGCGGTGACGACCGAAACGCGCTTGGCGGCATCGAGCACCAGCTTCCGTGCCCGTGCGTCTATGGGTGCCAGAAGCTCCTTTTCGGCAATACGCAGGAGATCGCGCCCGTCTATGATGTCCTCTTCCATCTCCTTCAATCGCCGCCGGCCGGACGCGGTGTCCGGGTGGCTTTCAAGCAGCGCCGACACATCTGAAACGACCGTGCGGGCAAGCTGCGCGTCGTCGCGCTCGAAGGCATCATCGGCACGGCGGCGCATCGCCTCCACCGAGGCGAGGCGGGAAAGGGCAAAGACTTCGCGCGCGAGAATGGCGATCAAGGCAAGTGCTGCCGTAATGGCCAGCACCGCTCCCAGCCAGCCCAGCCAGTCGGCGCGGGAGAAAAGGTCGCGGATAAGCCGGTCTGCCCACAGGCCGGCGGCGAGGGAGGCGAGAAGGCCGAAGGCGCCGATGAAAATCGTTCCCAGCCGCGAGCGTCGCCTTGGGCGCGTTGCGGGAGGTGGTTCTGCTTCCAACGTTTCTGCTGAGGCGAAGATGTCGAGGTCATCCGGCGTCACGGTGACGGTCCCGTCCACCTTGACCGCACGCGGCTTGCGGTTCTCCTGCTGCGTCTTGCCGGCTTGCTGGCCGGAGGTTTCCGGCTCGATACGGAAGGAGGCGGGGCGGCGTGGATCGCTCATGAAAGCCGGTCTCCAAGGAGGAACTGCAAGGCCCGATCAAGCCGGATATGGGGCAGGGACAGTGTCACCCCCTCCGCCGTGCGCTCCAGTTTTGGCGGCCGGAACCGCACGAACCGGATCGCGGGATCGCCCGAGGGCGCCGGTGCATCCTTGCGGAAAAGAGCTGACGGGTTCTCCGGCAGGTCGCCGGGAAAGATCGCTGTTTCCGTTTCACCGTCGAATATTTCGTCGCCAATGCTTTCGCCCGCAAGGGGTGTGCCGATAATGACGGGAAGCGTCTGGCGTCCTTTTGTTACCGTTCCTTCCCGTGTGGCGCGTACGGCGGCCATGGCCGCAACATCGATGGTTGCGCCGGAGAAGTCGGCCCGCGCGATAGCCCGTTCTGTAAGTCGCCTCACGATGGCTTGCATGCGGTCGTGGCTTTCATGGTGGATGTGATCGGCCTTGGTGGCGGCGATCAGGATGCGGTCGATGTGCCGTGCAACAAGCCCGGTAAGCAGGCTGCCGCGCCCCGGCCGGAAACACGCAAGGATTTCCGTGAGGGCGCGTTCCAGATCGTTCACCGCAGCAGCACCGGCGTTGATGGCCTGCATCGCGTCGATTAGCACGATCTGCCTGTCGAGCCGGGCGATGTGTTCGCGGAAGAAAGGCTTGATCACATGAGTTTTGTAGGCTTCGAACCTTCGCTCCATCATCGCCTGCATGGAACCGGGGCGAGCCTTCCCTTCGCCAAGATTTGTCATTGGCGCGAAAGTGAGGGCAGGGGATCCTTCCAGATCTCCGGGCATGAGAAAACGACCCGGCGGCAGCGTGGAAAGCGCGCGGCTGTCCTCCTTGCAGGCCTTCAGATAGGCCGCAAAGCTCTCGAAAAGGTTGCGCGCGAGCACCTCGTCCGCATCCGCAGCCGGATCGATGCTTGCGGCGAGCTCGCGCCAGGGTTTTGCAACATCACGGCGGATCGGGAGCTCCGAAAGCTCGATTGCTTCCCGGCTGAACGTTTCATAGCTTTTGCCCAGAAGGGGAAGATCGAGAAGCCACTCGCCGGGATAATCGACAATGTCGACCGATAGCTTGCCGCGTGAGAACATCCGCCCCCAGGCCGATGCCGATTCATAGTCAATCGTCAGCCTCAGTTCGGAAATGGCCCGTGTCGACGCCGGCCAGATGCGGCTTTCGACGAGTGCGGCGATGTGGTCCTCATATTGAAACCGGGGCACCGCGTCATCCGGTTGATGCTCCAGATAGGCACGGGCAATGCGGCCGGACGCGTGTGCCTCGAACAGGGGCAGGCGTCCGCCATGCACCAGATTGTGCACGATCGCGGAAATGAAGACCGTCTTGCCGGCACGGGAAAGGCCGGTCACGCCGAGACGGATCGAAGGCGACCAAAGGCCGACCGCACGATCGGCAACCGTATCGAGCGCGATCAGGGCTTCGTCGGCGAGATTGGTTAGTGAGGGCAAATGGCTGATCCTGGCGATGTATGGTGTGCCGCATATAAAGCATTTTGCCGCCGGGTGAAATCGCCCAACCTTTCACAAAGAAGGCGAAAACAAACAGATAGCAGGGGCGAACGGCTGCGAATAAGTGCCGGAAATCAGGAGCCGGGCAGGAGGAAGGCTGCGAGCGTTCCCCCTCGCGGGCCGATGTGGGACCAGGACTCGGCAAAATCGATCGTCGCAAGCCCGCATGTCGGAAAACCGGCGGTCAGCCTCTTCATCGCAGCGGGATCACCATCCCGCACCAACGTGGAGGCAAGCTGGGTGATCACGGGATTGTGGCCGATCACCAGAATGGGACCATCCGTCGGCGCGGAAGCGATGAGGATGCGGTAATCGTCTATGCCCCCTCGATAGAGTTCGTGCGCGTTTAATATCTGCGGGACAGGACCGGCAAGTTGAGAGGCCAAGGCTTGCCACGTCTCCTGTGTTCGCCGGGCGCTGGAGCAGAAGACGAAGGCAGGCAGATGCTCGCCGGCGCGCATGCGCTCGCCGAGGGCAATTGCATCCTGCCGTCCACGTTCGGTCAGCGGCCGGTCGATGTCGGCACCGCCAGGTTTTGCCGGCGACGCCTCGGCATGGCGTAGGAGAAAAAGCCGATACATGAGACTCCCGTTTGCTTCCAGTTCGCCGCCTGCCATCGGGGCAAACCATTCCGGCCCGCATCATACTTTGGTATCGCGTCTTCGATACACACGCCGGCGCACGCTCCGAGAGCCTTGTAAATGTTTCAACGCTTTTGACAAATGTGTTACTCGAATGCCGTTTAAGCTTGTCGCCGTTGCTGCAGCCGAATATATAGGCGCGGCTGGCAAGCTGTGGGGTATTTCCATGTCAGATCTCATCGAAGCAGACTATGTCCCCTCTGACCACGAACCCTTTATGAACGAACGGCAGCGGGCTTATTTCCGGGCCAAGCTGACCAAGTGGAAGAACGATATCCTGAAAGAGGCTCGCGAGACGCTGGAGGGGCTTCAACGCGAGAATGCGAATCATCCGGACCTGGCCGATCGGGCCTCGTCGGAAACCGACCGCGCAATCGAACTGCGGGCGCGGGATCGCCAACGCAAGCTGATCGCCAAGATCGATGCCGCCCTGCAGCGGATCGAGGACGGCACTTACGGCTACTGCGAGGAAACCGGCGAGCCCATTTCGCTCAAGCGCCTCGATGCACGTCCTATCGCCACACTGTCCATTGAGGCACAGGAACGCCACGAACGCCGCGAGAAAATCTACCGAGACGATTGATTCTGGCGGGTTCGTCCTGTGTGAGAAGATGCAGGCATCCGACCTTGATAGCTATTTCCGGCGCATCGGCTACTCCGGGCGCCGGAGAGCCGACCTGGACGCTCTTGCCGCTCTGCATCTTGCACACCCGGTGGCGATATCGTTCGAGAATCTCGATCCATTTCTCGCTCGACCGGTCCAGCTTGAGCTTACGGCCCTGCTGGACAAGCTCGTGCATGGCGGGCGCGGCGGCTATTGTTTCGAGCATAATCTTCTCTTCAAGGCGGTTCTGGAGGCACTGGGATTCAAAGTCTTCGGCCTGGCCGCGCGGGTGCTCTGGGATCAACCTGAAGGGACCATCAGACCGCGAACCCATATGCTTTTGCGCGTGGAGCTGGATGATGGGACATATCTCGCGGATGTCGGCTTCGGTGTATTGACGCTCACGGCACCGCTACGTCTTGAGGAAGGGCGGGAGCAAGAGACGCCGCACGAGACATTCCGCCTCGACAGACACGATGACACCTGGCTCATGCGCGCTCGAATCGGCGGTGACTGGCGGGCACTCTACAGCTTCGGTCTCGAAGAGCACTTCCAGGTCGATTATGAGATGAGCAACCACTTTCTCTCGACCAGTCCGGAGTCGCGCTTCGTACGCTCGCTGATGGCAGCCCGGCCGACGCTCGACGGTCGCTACACGCTCCACAATACAAGATTGCGTTTCCACGGCCGAGCCGGCTCGCACCCTCCGCGCGCGCTTTCGTCCGTTCAGGAAGTTGAATCGGCTCTGCGTGATATCTTCGGCATCCAGGCCGTTGACAGTGCCGCGCTGGCAAGCGCGCTGAAAGATAAAGCCGGCCTTTTATCTTAAAGCGTGCCACGCGTCTTGGGACGCAAAAGGGCCTACTCCTCCGTCAACGCGTTCTGGCCGTTGGATCCTCGCGTGCAGTTCTCTGCGTCGATGTGGTGGCCGTGGGGCGGCGGCGCTCTATATGCTCCGGCATGGCGATCGGTTTTGACAAGCGGCAGGATGAAGACGGCCGGTGGGAGGTCTTTGACACTGGGAATGACGATGTCGTTCTCATCGATGGCCTGCCGCTGTCGGGGATGGGGGAGGACGAAGCGGACGAGGCGATCCGCCAGTTGCATGCCCGCGAAATTTCACCGGATCGCAGCCCGGAAGCGCCTTAGAAGCCCCGAAAGACGGGAAATCCCAGAACGCGCCGTGCACCTTTTTGGCCGCACAAGGGCGCGTGAATTACAGACCCAAACTGAATTTACAGATCGTTCTTTCCGAAAATCGCATCAGAGCTTCGGGCCGGTACTGTAGTATTCAAGCAAACGTTGCGGTCAAACCGTGCCGAGCCCGCGGCCCTAAAACGGCGCGAGCCTGCCCCTACGCCAATTGCGCGGATCGGAAACCTTGAGGAGATGCGACTGGCAAGTCGGGCACAACTCGTAATCACCTCTCAGCAGGCGTTTGCCTTCCTGCCGCCCGATCTCAACCCTGATCCATCGCCATTCGTCGATCTTCCTCTCCGTGCTCTCGACGCCGCATCCGTCACATATCCAATGGCGGCCCAAGTTCTCTCCGGTGGTTGTTTTCCAAAAAAATTACCATCTTAAATTGTATATATCAATACGACTATTGGAGGAGGAGAATGCCGAGAGGCTCCCCTAAAGTCGGTACGCATCCTTTGCCGCGTGGTAGCTGAGATGCACCGCAAATTCCGTGGCGCTTTGCTTCGACAAACGGTGCTCTGCCGCCAGCAACGCCAGAAACCGGCAGATTTCACGACGCCACAGATCGTGTCGCGCCCGGATCGACAGAAGCGCGCGCGTGTCGTCGTTGAACCCGGCCAGGTTGTAGAAGCCGGCGGTTTCAACGACCTGATCCAGGTAGCGTCTGATGCCATTCGAGCTGTCATGAAACCACCAGGGCGGGCCGATCCGAAGGGCTGGCCAGTAACCCGCCATAGGCGCAAGTTCGCGCGCATACGTGCTTTCATCCAGGGTGAAGAGGATCAGCCGGAAGTTTTCCGCATTGCCGTAGCGTGAAAGAAGCGGCTGCAGGCCAGCCACGAAATCCGTGCGTGCTGGAATGTCGGCGCCGAGATTGGCGCCGCGCTCGCGCATCAAGGCCGAATCGGTGTTGCGTCTCGAGCCGGCATGGATCTGCATTACCATACCATCTTCGACCGAAAGGGCGGCCATTTCCGTAAGCATCTGTCCCCGGAAGGTCTCAGCACCGGCTGCATCCAGGCGGCCGGCAAGAGCATCGTCGAGCAGCTTCTGCTTTTGCGCCTTCGGGAGATCGGCGGTGAACGCACTCGGCACACCATGGTCGGTGGCCACAGCGCCCAATTCACGGAAGATCGCGCGGCGTTTCCTGTGGGCCTCGATCAGCCCATTCCAGCGCGCGGTGTCCTCCCCGGTCAACTCGGCGAGCCGTGCGATATTCTGCACAAATAGGGGAGCATCGGGGTCGGTAACGTCGTCCGGACGGTAGGTGGTGCGAATGCGGCCGATCAACCCTTCCTGCTTCAGTCTTGCATGATGCTCGAGCGGGTCGAGAGCGAACTCCGTCGTGGCTATGACCTCCACATCGGCGCGATCGAGGATGGCGCGCGGCAGCAGGTCCGGATCGGACAGACGCGCATTGATCGTGTCATAAACGACGTCGGCATTCTCCGCGCTCAGCGGCTCGGCAAATCCAAATGCGAAGTTAAGCGCGTGGTCGATCCACATGCGCGACGGGGTAGCGGCAAAAAGGTGATAGTTGGCGGCAAACAGGCGCCATGCTTTGCGCGGTGCGGCCACAGGCGCACCGTCCTTGCGCGGCACGCCCAGCTGATCGTACTTGAGACCCTGGCTCCGCAGCATCCTGAGCACATAGTGATCCGGCGTGAGGAACAGCTCCGCCGCGTCCGTGAACGGCTTGTTTTCGGCGAACCATTCCGGGTTCGTGTGGCCATGCGGGCTGACGATCGGCAGATCGGCCACGCTCTCGTAAAGTTCGCGCGCAATCGCCAGCGCCGGCCCCGGCGGAAGCAGGCGATCGGGGTGCAGAAAGGACGTGCTACATTTCTCGTCACGCATGAAGCTTATCCGAATGCCATGTTGGGGATGAAGAGGACGATCTGGGGCACGAAAAGCAAGAGAATGACCAGCACGAGAATGGCGGCGAGGAAAGGAACCGACTCGCGAATATAGTCCTCGATGCGGCAGTCGAGCAGGCTGCACACGGTGTACATCGCCACGCCAACGGGCGGTGTCATTGAACCCAGGGTGACGATCGTCATCATCAAGATGCCGAAATGGACCGGATCAAAGCCGATGCGCTGAATGATCGGCACGAAGATCGGCGTTAGCAGCAGCACCAAAATAGTGCTTTCGAAAAACAGACCCGCGACGAACAGGCTGATCAGGATGACGGCAACGATCAGCTGCGGGCTGGAGAGCCCTTCCAGGAGAAAGCCTGCAATCTGCTGAGGAAGTTGCAAAAAGGTAATGGCAAAACCGATCATACCCGACATGAGAATGATCAGCATTATGAGACCGATATCCGAGACGGCGCGGGAGAACGCCAGCGTGCCTTTCTCGAATGTCAGTTCGCCATGGGCAAACCCGCCGACCAGAATCGCATAAACAACGGCGAAGGAACCGACCTCAGAGGGCGTGAAAAGCCCGCCGCGAATGGAAACGAGAAGGAGAACTGGAAACAGGAGCGCCCATTTTGCTTTCCACGCCGCGTCCAGCAATTCCCGGAGCGTGGGCCTTCTGGTCTCGGCGACCACATAGCCGCGGCGGCGTGCAACGACATAAGCGGCCAGCATGAGAAAGCTCATCATCAGGATTCCGGGCACGATACCCGCAAGAAACAACCGGCCAATGGAGACCTGGCCGACATAGCCGTAAAGGATGAGACCGATGCTGGGAGGGATCGTGGCCGTAATCAGTGAACTCAACGCTATGATTGCGGAGGAATAGCCCTTCGAATAGCCTTGCCCGATCATCCGGGGTCCCAGGATGCGCGCCTCCATTGCAGCATCCGCCACCGCGGAACCCGAGACACCACCCATCAACGTGGAAAGAATGATCGATACCTGCGCAAGCCCGCCTGCCATCCAGGCTACGGCGACGTGGGAAAAGCGGAACAGCCGTTCGGTGATGCCGCTCTCGTTCATCAAGTGCCCGGCAAGCACGAAGAAGGGCACCGCAAGCAGGGGAAAACTCTGCGAAACGGTAGCAATCCTTTGCACCCCGATCGACAGCGGCATGATGTCCGAGGTGAGAAAAAACATGAAGCCGGAGATTCCGATGGCAAAGGCCACCGGCGCTCCGAGCAGCAGGAGCACGGCAAAGACACTACCAATCAGGACCACTGGTTAAAGCTCCCGTCTATCGTCGGAATCATCAGTCCGAGTGAAGACCAGAGGCCCCCCGACCTGGCGTTGCCGCCAAGCCTCGAACGTATTGGCAATAATAGAAAGGCTGAGAAGCAGGCAGCCGACGGGAACGGCAATGGTAACAAGGGCATATGGAAGCCCGCTGTCCCCGAATACACGCTCGCGATTGAGAAGGGTGAGGGTATAGCCCTCCCAGGCGAGCACGGCCATGAAGAGAATGAACAGGACCGCCATGACCGTCTCGATCAGAAGGCGCCGTTCCCAGCCAAGCTTCCGTATGAGAAGATCAACGCCGAGATGACCGCGCTCGCGCATGGCACGCGAGGCACCTACAAAGCAAAGCCATATGAAAAGAAGCTGAGCGAGGTCGATGGACCAGATCAGCGGATGTCCGAAAAAGCGGGCGACAGAGGCGGCAAAGACCAGCGCGACAATGACGGCCAGCAGAGCCGATCCTAGCCAAAGCTCGATTCGTGCGAGATATCTCGGCATGTGGCACCCCCGTGCGGTCCGGGGCACAAAGCGCCCGGACCGCCGGTTCTTATGAAAATTTACTCAGCAAGCACCGTTTCGATCTGCTCGCGCAACTCGCTGTAGCCAAGCGTCTCGTAAACCGAAGCGGTCGCCTCACGGAACGGCGTAACGTCGATCTCCCGCACATTAACGCCTTTTGCTGTAAGCTCTTCCTCCATCTCCGCGAGTGCATCACGTGTTCCATATGATGCGATGTCGCCGGCCTTCAGGGACTCCTCGCGCAAGACCTGCTGCAGGTCCTCCGGCAGGCTGTCGAACCACGCAGCGGATGTGATAAGCCCGGTGATCAGATTGATGTGTCCCGTCTTGGTGATGTCGCTGATCACCTCATCGAGCTTGGCGCCGACGATGGCCGGAAGCTGTGCCTCCGCGCCGTCAAGAACGTTCTGCTGCAGGGCCGAATAGACCTCGCTCCAGGGCATGGGGGTCGGAGTTGCGCCCATTGCAGAGACCGTTTCCGTCCATACCGGCGCGCCGGGCGTGCGCATGCGTACGCCAGCGAGATCCGCTGGTTCATTGACTTCCTTGTTCGTCAGCAGATGCCGTTCGCCCTGCCACCAGTTGAAGCTAAGGACCTGATGACCGGAGGCTTCGCGCAGCTTTTCCACCCATTCCTCGAACATATCGGAGGTGACGACCTTACGGATGCCGTCGTAACCCGATGCAAGGAAGGGTGCGCCCAGAATGCCGAATTCCTTCTGGAACACTGCAAGCCGACCGCCATCGACCACCACGGCGACCGGAGCACCGGCACGGGCCTGCTCCAGCACATCTTCATCGGCACCAAGCTGTGAATTCGGAAAGAGCTTGATCTCGAGGGCGCCCTCGGAAGCCTCGGCCACATTCTCTTGCAATGCCTCCAATCCCTTGTAAAGCGGATCGTCGGTTGTAAGCGCGGTGTTGATGTTGAGTGTGTAATCGGCGGCGAGCGCGTGGCTGGCCATGACGCCGGCGAGGGCCGCCGAGAGCGCAATCTTGGTCAAGAATTTGCTTTTCATTTTCGTCCTCCCTGTCAGAACACTGGCTTTATGCAATGTATGCTGCTAGGCTAGAATGGTAGTATGACGGTGTCAACATGAACATATCTTTTCAACTCGATGCACTGGAAGATGAGAGCGCGCGCCTGCGCCAGGGCACGATCGGCTATCGCGTGTTCGAGGCTCTCAAGCAGGGCGTTGTGCAGCTGCACCTGCGCCCGGGCAATCTTCTGTCCGAGGCGGAAGTAGCCAAGCAGCTTGGCGTTTCACGCCAGCCGGTGCGCGAGGCATTCATCAAGCTCGCCGAAGCGGGGCTTGTGGAAATCCGGCCGCAGCGCGGCACCTTCGTCGTCCTGATATCCCGGCGGGAAGTGGAGAATGCGCGGTTCATCCGCGAAGCGATCGAGGTGGCGGTGGCGCGTAAGGCTGCCGAAGAAGCTGACGCGGAGGCAATTTCCCGCATAAGGGAGACACTGGTACGGCAGCGGGAAGCTCACGAGCGGGAGGACATTGCCGCTTTTCTACGCCACGATGAGGCTTTTCACCAGGCGATTGCGCGCAGCGTGGACTGCGAGCACGCCTGGCGCGTGCTGGAAACCATGAAGGCGCAGATGGACCGCGTGCGCTATCTCTCCATGCCGCTTGCCACCCCTGTGGAAACACTTATTCGGCAGCACCAGGCGATCCTCAATGCGATCGAAGCTCATGCACCTGAGGACGCGGAGAAAGCGATGCGCGAGCATCTTTCGGAAATACTTACCTCCCTTCCGAAGGTTGCCGCGGCCAATCCGGACCTGTTCGTCGAATAGCAAGGCCCGCCGGCCGCTCAATAGCGTGCTAGCGGGTAACCGCGTTCAGTACCTCAAAGGGTGTTGTGATGATAATCCCGGCGGCGTTGCCGATCGTCTGACCGAGGCCGCCCGTGATGGCGCCGATTCGCCTTTTTATTTCCGTTGTGTCAGCTCTCTCCCGTGCGTCGTCGGCAAGGCTTGCGCCCAGCAAACGCACGAGAAGCGGACTTCTGGCGAATTTGGTGTGGTTGAGACCGGTTCCATCGGAGGCGACACCGCTCACATCCAGAACCGTCACCCCGTAGCTGGCGAGGTCATAGGTATCCATATACCCGCCGACGCGCGGCTGATTTCCCGCGATCATCCGCGAGAGGGATAGTGCCCGGTCGTCCTCGGATGTCAGGACATAGAAGCCGCTGACCGGTTTGCCGTAGCGGCGCATTTGCGCCTCAAAGACATCCACGTCGATATCCGGTGCGGCGAGCACCACATCGCCGAGCGTTCCGCCGAGTTCCTTTTGCCCGGTAAGCGCGAGCTGACGCAGCGCTTCCATGGTTACCCAGGCTCCCATCGAATGCGAGACAACGTCGATCCGGCTGGCGCCGGCTGCGGCGACGAGGCGAAGGGTCGCCTCCAGCATGTCGCGCGCGGCGGTCGCGCTGTTGTTGTCGTAGATATAGTCGATTATCCGCGCCGACGAAGGCCAGGTGAACAAGATCGGCGCGCCAAGATATCCCGCATCGTGAACGATCTGCGTGATGCGGTAGACAGCTTCATCGAAGCTGGTGTTGTAGCCGTGGACGAACACGAGGGCGCGCCCACCACGCGCGGCAATGTCCGCGCGGAGCGCGTTTCGAAAGGAATCGTCACCATCATACAAGCCCACACGGCGGGCGGCGAAATAGCGAGCCGGATCGGCGACCTCAGGGGAGGGCGAACGTTCTATCTCGCCTGGTGTATGGACGGATGGCACGCTGATATCGACAAAGGCGAAGGCCGCATCGGCCGTACGTTCACCGGAGAATACGACCCCCGGCTGTTGCGTTCGACTCCGGGAGGTTGCGACGAAGATACGGTGAACGGCCGAAAGCTGCGCAGCCGGTGCTGGGGCAATGGTCTCGGCCAAAAGGCGATGGTCCCTGGTCGCACAGCCGGACGTCGCCAGAAGGAGAAAAAGCATCGCCAGCCAGCCGTTCAGGCGACACGTACAGATACCGCTTAAAAAACGATCGCTTATCATAAGCTTTAGGGTTTTCCTTAATCCGCTGTCGGAAAATATCCATGACAGCGCACTCTAGACAGCCGTCTGCCTGGGGTCTAGCGCCGCCAGAAAATGGGGGTGAAGAGCACCAGAACCGTGAGAATCTCCAGGCGCCCGAGGAGCATGGCCAGCGCCATGATCCATTTGGCGAAATCGGGCAGAGACGCGAAATTGCCGGCAGGCCCGACGAGTGGCCCGAGGCCGGGACCGACATTCGTCAATGCCGTCAGCGCGGACGTGATCGCCGCGACAAGGTCCAGACCGGTGGCTGCAAGCAACAGGGTCGCAACCGCCCAGATCACCAGGAAGGCGGAGATGTAAAGCACCACTGCGCGCTGCAGTTCGTCCTCCACAGGGCGATCACCGTAACGCACCGGCAGCACCATGTTGGGGTAGACGAGCCGCCGGAGACCGTTTGCGACCAGTTCAAAGAGAATGAGAAATCGATAGGCCTTTATGCCGCCTGTGGTGGAGCCGGAGCAGCCGCCGAGGAACATTGCGATGAAGGCGGCGGAAATCGCCAATGGCCCCCATGTGCCGTAATCCTCGCTTGCAAAACCGGTCGTGGTGATGATGGAAACGAAGTTGAAGGTGGCGTGCGTGAGCGCATCGAAAAAGGGGCGTTCCTGGGAGATCTGCAAGTAGATGGTCACCGCCAGGACGAAAGCGAGCACATAGCCGGCGAAAACGCGAATTTGCGGATCGCTTAATGCGTCGAGCCGCCCGCGTACGGCAAAGAGAATCAGAATCGAAAACGGCAATGCGCCGATGAACATGAAGATGGAGCCCACCCAGAGAATCGCGGGGTTGTCCGCGTAAAATCCCATCGAAGCGTCGTGAGTGGAGAACCCGGCGGTGGAAAGTGTCGTTAGCGCATGGTTGATGGCATCGAAGGTCGGCATCCCGGCTGCCGCATACGCGACCGCACAAGTGAAGGTAAGCGCCGAATAGATGCTGATGAGGCTTAAGGTGTAGGTGGAGAACCGGTCGAAGGGTTTTTCCGAGATGTCGGATGATTCGAGCCGGAAGTAGGAAATTCCACCGACGTTAAGGAAGGGAAGAATGAAAAGACCCAGCGCGATCACGCCCAGACCGCCGAACCACTGCAGGATCGACCGCCATAACAGGAGACCGGGCGGCAGACTATCGAGCCCCACTATGGCCGTTGCACCGGTGGCAGTGACCGCGGAAACGGATTCGAAGATTGCATCCGCGAACTTGAGTTCCAGCGATGACGCAATCAATGGCACTGCGCCAGTAAGGCATGCGGTGAGCCACAGCATGTTGACGACCAGAAAGCCGAATCGCGGTGAAATGGCCGGGGCGTTTCCGCGGGTCGCCAAGGAGATCGCCAGAGCGAAGCCGCCGGTAAAGAATGCCGAAACAGCGAAGATGCGCCAGTCGTCATTGCCGTAATAAAGATCAACGACTGCTGGAACCAGCATGGCGACCGCCAGGTACAGCGCGAAGATGGAGGCAACGTGTATCGCCGCGCGAACAGCCACATATTGCACGGGGACCTCGGGATTCCTTTGCAGCGGATTGAGCGGGGGAGTGGCTTCGACAGAACCAATATGCAATAGCAGGCCGGATTACGGCAATGCCAGGTGAAAAGATGCCCATGGCGAACGGTAGGTCAAGCACCTTCGTAAAGCGTGTTGAGCAGGCGGAGAAGGCCCTGCGCGAACTTTTCCCCCCAACCCCGCTTCAGGAAAACGATTATCTCTCCAGGAAAGTGGGTGCTCGCGTACTCCTGAAACGAGAGGACTTGACGCCCGTGCGCTCGTACAAGCTGCGTGGGGCCTTCAACTTCATGCGCAAAGCCATTCTGGAGGGCATCGGTGAGAATGGCTTCGTCTGCGCCTCCGCGGGCAATCACGCGCAGGGCTTTGCCTATGTCTGCCGCCATTTTTCACGCAGGGGCGTGGTGTTCATGCCGGTCACGACTCCGCAGCAGAAAATCGACAAGACGCGGCTTTTCGGAGGCGAGTGGATCGAGGTCCGCCTCATCGGTGATTTCTTCGAAGAGAGCTATGCCGCAGCCGAGGATTTTGCGAGCACCGGCGGGGCGCTGATGGTGCCTCCCTTCGATCATGCCGATATCAT
>JAJUHJ010000044.1 GCA_029279965.1 Phyllobacteriaceae bacterium | reverse complement strand
CCTTGGCGATCAGGCCGGCCGCGCCCGATGCCGGCTCCTCGCGATCGGTCCACAAGCTGGATGCGTTCCGCAGGCGGTTTTCAAGGCCGCCATCGTCACCCTCAACGAAAAAGTCCAGCACATATGGCTGCGGCGTGCCGATGACATCCTCGGCCGTGTCCTCACCGCGTTCGAAGAAACGCAAGCCGAAAATTTCAAATGCCATGGCGGGCGCGGGGGTGGACAGAACTCCCGCGCATAGGATGGCCATTGTTGCGGCACGCAGGCAATATGGCGGAGCATTGGCCATGCGCTTGATCAAGATCCCTCCCGGCGGCGCAGAATATGCGCACCGTCCCGTGCATTTGAACAAGCCCCGCCCGCACGTCGATGCCGCGCCCAAATCGGAAAATTGGCCCGTAAGTGCCAACACGGCAAGCACTATCTTATTTTGAATGAACCAATCAAGGTGTAGGCACGGGAAATCCGGAGTATCTTGAAGGAAGATTATTGTTCCGGGCAGCGTGTCAGTGAAGCGCTTTGCTGTTCGCCTCCAGCACTGAATTCCAGGCGCAGAGCGTCGTTCTCCGTCATCTCAAGATCGAAGACCCTTTCGCGGCGCTCACCCTCCGTCGTGCACAGGGCGCGGATGACGGCATTCTTTTCTTCGACATCAATATGGCGGATACTGCAGGTGGCATCCTCCCAGCGGATAAGTGTGTCGGTAAGATAAAGCCCGCCGCCACTCTCGCTCACGGTGCCGCAGGCCGCCTCGTCCGTTGCCCAGGCGCCTTGAATTTGAACAGCGCTGTCCGACCGAGAGTCTTGCAACGCATCATCATTCTCTCCGCCGGCGGGCGGGCGGTCCTCGATGATGACGGGGGACTCATCGCGGTCAATGTCCTCGGCCGTGCCCAGCGCGCCGTCATTCTGATCCTGCGCGGCGGCGGAAACCGGCAAGGACATGCCGACGACCAGCGCGATTGCGAGTGGAGACAGTTTCATTCGCCGCTCCTGTTGCCTTTGCCAAGGTCGGTGCGGGCACGCTTGTCCTTGTCCATCTTTTCGAAACTTTCCATGATTTCGTCCGGATCACGCCGCGTCTCGGGCTGGTCGTGCCGCTCGTTGCGTACGCTCGATTGATCGTCGCCTTGCAAGCTGTTGCGGCCCATTTTCTCATTGGCAATATCGGTTTCGCGGAACTTCTTGCCGCGCTTCAACTGGCGTGTCGCGCTCGTTCTTTCGGCCGGCATATCATTCTCCCTGTGTTTCAGTTCAAACGCCGGCGATCGGGAGTGGTTTCCTGAAGCGTGAAATTTCGTGCCGGCAGCGGTGGGCAAAATCGCCAAACATTTCTATGTTCCTACCGCATCGGCTTCGCAAAGGGCGATGCATGATGAAGGAGCGGCGTGTTCTTTGTAGAAGAGCAGCGCGCGAGACAAAGGTGCGCCGAAGCACCGTCAACGGAACGGTAACCGATGTCAGAACCTGCAAAGACGACAAGAATTCCCACGGCGCGCCGCAGCGGTGGCCGGCGTGCGACCACTGCGGCTACGGGCAGCCGAACCCGCGCCGAACAGGGTACGGGAGGGCGGGCAGTCTATCTTGTTGATGGCGCGCGCACGCCATTCCTGCGCGCAAGAGGCGAGCCGGGTCCTTTCACGCCTGTCGACCTGGCGGTTCAGTGCGGCAGGCCGTTGCTTTTGCGGCTGCCCTTCGCACCCGATCTTTTCGACCTTGTCATCCTGGGATGCGTGAACGTGCTCGCCGACGAAATGAATCCGGCCCGAGTCGCCGCACTTCGGCTCGGCATGGGTGAGGCGATGCGCGCTTTCACGGTGCAGATCAATTGCGGCTCGGGCATGCAGTCGATCGACACCGGCTTCCGGTTAATTGAGGGTGGAAAGGCGGACCTCATCCTTGCCGGCGGCGCGGAGGCGTTGTCCCATTCACCGCTGGTGCTTTCGAACAAGGCTGCCGCTTGGTTCGGACGCTTTGCAATCGCCAAGACCCCGTGGGAGAGGGCGGCCGCCATTGGCGGCTTCCGGCCGGAAATGGCGAAACCCGTGATTGGGCTCGAGCGCGGACTTACCGATCCGCTCACTGATCTCGGCATGGGGCAGACGGCGGAAATTATCGGCCACGCCTTCGGCGTTACGCGAGAGGCTGCCGATGCCTACGCTTTGGAAAGCCATCAAAGGCTTGCAAAAGCACAGAAGGAAGGATTTTTGAAGGGCGAGATCGCCGCAGCGGTCACCCCGGATGGAAGGCTCTATGACCATGATGACGGCGTACGTCCGAACACATCCATGGAAAAGCTTTCCAAGCTGAAGCCGGTATTCGAACGGCCGCACGGCCGGGTGACGCCCGGCAATTCCTCGCAGATCACCGACGGGGCGAGTTGGGTGGTGCTGGCCTCGGAGGAAGCGGTGAAGAAGCACAAGCTCAAGCCGCTCGCCCGCATTGTCGACAGCGAATGGGCCGCGCTCGATCCCTCCGTCATGGGGCTTGGACCGACAATCTGTGGCACGGCGCTTGCCAAGCGGCGCGGCCTGACTCGCGAGGATATCGACCTGTGGGAACTCAACGAGGCTTTCGCCACCCAGGTGCTGGCCTGTCTGGCAGCCTGGGACGACGAGGAATATTGCCGCGAAGTGCTGGGACTTGATAGGCCCTTCGGCGCGGTCGATCGAGCGCGGCTCAATGTCGATGGCGGAGCGATCAGTCTCGGCCATCCGGTCGGCTCGAGCGGGAACCGTATTGTGCTGCATCTGGCGAACGCCATGCGCCGCCTGGGCATGAAACGCGGCATCGCAACCGAATGCATCGGCGGCGGGCAGGGCGGCGCCATGCTTCTGGAGGTGGCGTGATGGCGATTTCGCGAGAGGTCTGGAAAGTTTTGGAGAGGCGCAACGCGGAGTTCGGCCCGAGTGGCGAGCCGACACGAACGCTTACCCACTGGCGCTATACGAAAGATGATGAAGGGATCGTCTGGCTGATTTTCGACCGGGCTGGTGAGACCGCAAACACGCTTTCAGATGCCGTCATGACCGAGCTCGATACCGTGCTTGCGGATCTGCGGGGGCTTGATGCCAGGGGATTGGTTATCCGCTCGGCCAAGAAGGGCGGCTTTGCTGCCGGCGCTGATATACGCGATTTTCGCGGCATCCGCGAAGTGCCAGCCGTGATGAAGCGGCTCAGTCGCGGTCACGATATTCTCGATCGGCTTGCCGGAATCTCCATTCCCACTGTTGCGATCATCCACGGCCATTGTCTCGGCGGTGGCCTGGAACTCGCCCTTGCCTGCAAGCATCGGATCGCGGTGAATGGCGCGACCTTCGGCTTTCCGGAAGTGTTTCTTGGCCTGCATCCGGCGCTCGGCGGCACGTTCCGGCTCACCGGCCTCATTGATCCCGTCGAAGCCATGAAAATGATGCTGACGGGCAAAACCCAGCACACCAGAAAGGCTCGGGCGCTTGGCCTGGTCGATGAAATTGTGGAGGAACGGCATGTTCATAATGCCGTTCGGGCAGCCATCGCCGGTGATCTGAAACGTAGGGGCGGCGGCCTCAAGGCGGGGATGTTTGCTTTTGCGCCAGCCCGCAGGATGGCCGCCAAGCGGATGCGGGAAGAGGCCGAAAAAAGCGCGCCTAAGGAGCATTATCCCGCACCTTACCGGTTGATCGATATCTGGGAGGAGCATGGCGGTGACGACATCGCCATGCAGCGGGCCGAAATCCGTTCGTTTGCGGAGTTGCTGGTTGGCGAGACAGCGCAAAATCTCATCCTTGTTTTCTTCCTGCGAGAACGGTTAAAAGGTCTCTCCAAGAGCGAAAGCGGCATTCACCGTGTGCACGTGATCGGTGCTGGCACGATGGGCGGCGACATTGCTGCGTGGTGCGCTGCCCGAGGCCTCCATGTCACGCTGACGGACCTTGATCCGCAGGCGGTCGCAAAGGCGATCGGCCGGGCATCGGCATTCTTCGACAAGCGGTTTCATTCGACATTTGACCGGCGTGACGCACTCGACCGGCTCATCGCCGATTTTGAGGGAGCCGGGGTCGGCCATGCCGATCTCGTCATTGAGGCCGTCGCGGAGAAAGTCGAGGCGAAACGCAATGTTTTCGAGGCCGTCGCGTCAAGAATAAAACCGCAAGCAATCCTGGCGACGAATACATCCAGCATCCCCCTTGAAACCCTTCGTGAAGGCTTGGCTGCGCCCGAACGGTTCGTCGGCCTCCATTTCTTCAATCCGGTGACGCGTATGGAGCTCGTGGAGCTTGTTGCCCACGACGGAACAAGCGAAGAAATCATGCAAAGGGTGCGCGCCTTTTGCGGTGACATCGCGCGCTTGCCCGCGCCTGTGAGAAGCGCGCCAGGTTTCCTCGTCAACCGGGCTCTGACACCATACCTGATGGAAGCCCTCGTCATGTTCGATGAAGGCGTGCCGAGGGAAGAGATCGACCGGGCGGCAAAGGATTTCGGAATGCCCATGGGCCCCCTCGAGCTGGCCGATCGCGTGGGTCTCGATATCTGCCTGGAGGTTGCACGCCTGCTTCACGAGCGCCTCGACAATCCTTTGCCGGAGGTGCCATCGTGGCTCATCCAGAAGGTGGAGGCCGGTGAGACAGGCCGCAAGGCCGGCAGGGGCCTTTACGAGTATGATGAAAATGGCCGGCCAAAGAGAGAAGAGGTGAAGGTTGCCGAAGATGCGGAGACACCGCGCGCCGATGCGGATATGGCCGATCGGTTGATCCTTCCAATGCTCAACACGATTGTTCGCTGTCTGCGTGAAGGTATTGTAGAAAATGAAGAAATCGCCGATGGGGCAATGATTTTTGGAACCGGATTCGCACCGTTTCGCGGCGGCCCCCTCCACTATGCACGCAAGCGCGGCGTGGAGGAGGTTGTCTTGAAGCTCCGCGAACTGGAGGAAAGATATGGCGAGCGCTTTGCCCCGGATAGCGGCTGGGAGAGCCTGAAGGGTTAGCGCGCTGCCAAATTATCCGCCGACCAGTGTCCCGCCGTTCGGATGCAGCACCTGACCCGTCATGTAGGACGAGTCTTCGCATGCAAGGAAAAGCATGGACGGAGCGACCTCGTTCGGCTGGCCGGGACGCCCGAGCGGTGTTCCCTTGCCGAACTGCGCAACGGTGTCGGCCGGGAACGAAGCCGGTATGAGCGGCGTCCAGATAGGGCCGGGCGCAACGCCGTTCACGCGGATGCCTTTGGAGGCGAGATTGCCTGAGTGCGCGCGCACGAAGGCCAGGATCGCGCCCTTCGTCGACGCATAATCCATCAATGTTTCCTTGCCTTTATAGGCGGTAATGGATGTCGTGCATATAATGGCCGCGCCGGATTTCAGATGCGGCAGCGCGGCGCGCGTGATATGGAACATGCCGAAAATGTTGGTCTGGTATGTGCGGTGGAGTTGCTCGTCTGAAATGTCCGTCAGTTCCTCCTGATAATGCTGTTCCCCCGCATTGTTGACCAGCACGTCGAGGCGGCCGAAGCGCTCAATGACCGTTTCGATAAACCTCTCGGTGAGTTTGCGGTCACCGACATCGCCTGCCATCGAAAAGACTTCGCCACCTTCCTCGCGCACCAGCCGTTCCGTTTCGGCCGCGTCCTTCTCTTCATCCTTGTAGAGGAACGCCACGCTCGCGCCTTCCCGCGCGTAGAGAATGGCCGTTGCGCGCCCGATGCCGGAATCGCCACCGGTGATTACTGCCACTTTGCCTTCCAGGCGTCCTGAGCCAGGGTAGCGCGGCGCGTAATCCGGCTGAGGGTTCATTTCGTGCTCGTCGCCGGGCTGGTGCGTCTGGTGCTGCGGGGGGAGTGTATTGTTGTTGCTCATCGCATTGCCTCTTTCCACTGCTCACGCGACGAACACGGCGCATGCCTCCTTGGTTCCCGAGAAATGGAACTTTCGAGCAAAGCGACGGATTTAATACGGGCACAATCGGAAAGGACAGAAGATGCCCGCGAAATCGAAACAGCAACAGAAGGCGGCCGGGGCAGCGCTCTCCGCCAAGCGCGGCGACACTCCGAAATCAAAGCTCAAGGGCGCATCGCGCAGCATGGAAGAATCCATGACCGAGAAGGAACTGGAGGAACTTGCCGAGACGAAGCGAAAGAACCTGCCCAGGAAGAAAGGGGACTGACGCCTCCTTATGGCCGTTCAGGTCGTCTCCTGCGTTTCGCCCTTCTCCAATGCTGACATGAACGTGTTCAGCCAGTGGCGCGCATCGCGCTCGCGAATACGCTGCATGAGTGCCTTCTGGCGCTCCTGTCTCTCCTCCATCGGCATTGTCAGCGCGCGACACAGGTTCCTTGCCATATCATCGACGTCATAAGGATTGACGATAAGCGCTTCGTGCAGGTCCTCGGCAGCTCCCGCAAATTTGGAAAGCACCAGGACGCCTGGATTATCCATGGACTGCGCTGCAACATACTCTTTTGCAACGAGATTCATGCCGTCACGCAACGGGGTCACGAAGCCGACCTGGCTCGCCCGGTACAATGCAGCCAGCGCATCACGCGGCACGGTGCCGTGGATGTAACGGACGGGCGTCCAGTTGAAATCCGCGAAACGGCCGTTGATCTCTCCCGAGAGCGCCTCCAGTTCCTTTCGGATGTCCACATACGCTTCGACTTCTTCACGTGTCGGCGTGGCGATCTGCATGAGGGCGACCGATTTGCGCATTTCTGGGTACAGCTCCAGCAGGCGCGCGAAGGCGCGCAACCGGTCCGGCAGGCCCTTTGTGTAGTCGAGGCGGTCGACGCCGATGATCTGCCTGCGACCGAGAATATCGCGCCGATGCGTCTCGATCTGCACCTCGTCATTGGGTTTTTCTGCCATTTCGACGAAGGATTCGACATCGATGCCGATCGGATAACAGCCGGCGATCACCTCCCGCTCGCCAAGCTTGATGCGCCCGTCCTCCTGGATTTCACACCCCAGATGGTCCTCGACGTAATGCTGCAGGTTGCCCCTGTCTGTAAGCGTCTGAAACCCGATGACATCGAACTCCATCAGGCATTCGACCAACCAACGGTGACGTGGCACGGCTGCCAGGATTTCTGGTGGCGGGAAAGGGATATGGAGGAAGAAGCCGATACGCTGCTTACAGCCCCGCTGGCGCAATTCGGCGGCGAGGGGAATCAGGTGATAATCGTGGATCCAGATGACGTCGTCGGGCCGCAGCACCGACAGGAGCGCGTTCGCAAACTTGGCGTTGACGCGCCGATATCCTTCCAGGAACGCGGTCTTGTATTCGACGAGGTCGAGACGATAATGGAATAGCGGCCACAGCACGCTGTTTGCAAAGCCCAGATAATACTCGGCATAATCCTGATCGGTGAGGGGGATCGTTGCTTGGGTAACCTCACCTGCCTTGCGGATTCGAGGTTCCGGCTGCTCCTCATATTTCAGCGACTGTCCATCCCAACCCATCCATACGCCACCTCTCTCACGCAGCGAGTCGGCAAGGCCAACGGCCAGGCCCCCGGCCTGTGCGCCCTTGGTAAGGTCTGCGACACGGTTCGAGACGACGACAAGCCTGTTCACACAACAGTCTCCCACGGTTTGGATAGACGCCGAGCAGCGTTGATGATCCCGACCATCGAATAGGTTTGCGGATAATTCCCCCACATTTCCCCGGTCACGGGGTGCGTGTCCTCGGAGAGCATGCCCAGCGAGTTGCGCGCCTTCAAAAGGGCCTCGAAAATTTCCCGCGCCTCCTCTGTGCGCCCGATCCGCGCCAGTGCATCCAGCCGCCAGAAGGCACAGATGTTGAAGGAAACTTCCGGTTTACCGAAATCGTCGGCCGCCTCATAGCGCATCATGTGTGGCCCTGTTGCCAAACCCTTCTCAAGCTGGTCCACAGTACTGATAAAACGGGGATCGCGCGCATCAATAAAGCCGATCTCCGTCATCAGGAGAACGCTCGCATCAAGTGTCTCGCCACCGAAGCTCTCCACGAACGCCTTGCGTTTTTCAGACCAGGACTCGGCAAGAATGCGCTCTCTGATTTCATCGGCTCGCTCGCGCCAATAGCGGACACGCGCCTCTTCACCCATCCGTGCCGAGATATGGGCCAGCCGGTCGCAGGCCGCCCAGCACATAAGGCTGGACGAGGTGTGAACGCGCGAGCGAGAGCGGAGTTCCCACATGCCGGCATCCGGCGTGTTGTAAAGCTTGTAAGCCTGTTCACCAGCCGCTTCCAGAAGCCTGAAATGAGCTATTGTCGGCTTCATCTGGATGCGCCGGTCAAAAAAGATCTGTGCCGCACCGAGGATGACATTGCCGTAGACGTCGTGTTGATAGTGCTCGTATGCCTGATTGCCGCTGCGCACCGGCCCCATGCCGCGATAGCCGGCGAAATTGTCGAGTATGTTCTCTACGAGATCCCGTTCACGGCCCACCCCGAACACGGGTTGTAGGTGGCCGCCATCCGCATCAGCCACGATGTCCATGAGGTACCGGAAGTAATTCTCCATCGTCTGCACGGTGCCGAGGCTGTTCAGTGCACGCACGACGAAGAAGGCGTCACGCAGCCAGCAGTATCGATAGTCCCAGTTGCGGCCGCTGTCCGGCGCTTCGGGAATGCTCGTGGTTATGGCAGCGACGATCGCGCCTGTAGGCTCATACGTGCAGAGCTTCAGCGTGATCGCCGCGCGGATCACAGCCTCCTGCCATTCGAATGGCAGGGCAAGATTGCTCACCCAACTGCGCCAGTAATCGGCCGTTCGCTCCTCGAAATCGCGCGCGACGCTGCCAACGTCTCCCGAAAGGGTCTCGTCGGGACCGAAGATGAAATCCAGCGGAGCGGACAGATTGAAGAACGTCTCGTCCATAACGTAATCTATGGGCGCATCCGTCGTGAGCCGCAGCGTCGTTTCAGGCCCGACATAGCGCACATGATTGGAGCCGCGCGTTATTTGCGGCCGCACCGTACCATAGGCGAAAGTTGGCCTCACGCGCACGGAGATCCGCGGTGTACCGGAGATCGGCCGCACCCGGCGCACGATGGTCTGGGGACGGAAAATGCGGTCGCGCCAGAAGAAGCGAGGCGCGGTATCGATAATTTCCAGCGAGCCGGTCGAGCCATGCAGGCGCGTAATCAGCACAGCCGTATTGGGGTCGTAGTGCTGCTCGGTTTCGGCAAGGCCTTCAAGTTCGATGGAAAAGAGGCCTTCCTGCGGGTCCTCCTGGCCAGCCAAGAGCGCATTGAAGACGGGATCACCGTCAAAACGCGGCAAACAGCACCACACGATCCGCCCCTTGGGATCGATAAGCGCGGAGAAGCTGCAATTGCCGATAACTCCAAGATTGAGTGTGCTCACGTTCAAATACCTTGTTCTGTCAATTGACGGACTCAAAACGCTCCGCAAGGTGCTGAAGCCATTTCCGGAAGCTGTCCGTACCCTCTGTTCGAAACGAAGCGACCGTCGCGCCGCCGCCGATCTTTATGGATATTCCGCTTATACGCGCAATTTCACGAAACGCATCCTCGTCGGTCACGTCATCACCGGCGAAAATTGCCACCCGGCCCTTGAATGGAGGCTCGTCCATAAATGCAGCCACGGCGTCTGCCTTGGTTGCTTTGCCGGCCTTGATTTCTATCACCATCTTGCCGTGCAGGATCTGAAAACCCGGATAGCCGTCAAGCACCCGGTGTACCGCTGTCAGACACTCATCGGCAAGGTCCGGCCGCTGGCGATAGTGAAGCGCTAAAGAGCCCTGTTTGGTCTCGAGCAAGAGACCCGGATTGGCATCCGTATAGGTTCGCAGCCGCTTGCAGACAACAGCAAGCTTCTCCTCATCAATCGGGACGGCTGTGCGCTCTCCGCCCGCCGCCCGTCGCTCCAGGCCGTGCACACCTGCCACCGCCAACTTCAGCGGTGCCAGAAAACGATCTATGTCATCGATCGTCCGGCCAGTGACGATTGCCACGGCGCCTTGCGTGCTCTTGTCCAGCCGTGCAAGCGTTTCGCGGGTCGCGGGGGGAACCGATACCGCATCGGGTCGTTCCGCCAGATCGGCAAGTGTGCCGTCGAAGTCGAGGAAAATAGCAGTGCTTTCCGGACGCAGTGCGGCGTGGTCGAGGGTTGTCAATGATGCTTGTCTGCTGGCCATGCTGTCGCGAGGGAATACGGAAAAACACAGGGTCCGGGAGCAGCACGAAGACGCTGGGCGATCGGTACTCCCATATGAAGGAAGATGAGCCTATGCCTATAGCTTCGGCCATGCTCCAGTTGCGAAGCAGTTAATCCGCTTTGATGGCTTTCACAAGATGCGAGGATTGAGCGAAATGCGATTCTTTACCAGATGGGGCGGACTTGCCACGGTGGTCACCGCAATGCTCGCGGCGGGCGCAACTGCGGCCGGTGCGCAGGGACGTCCGGATGTGCGCACCATGACCTGTGGACAGGCGCGGGCGCTTGTGCAGCAGCAAGGTTCGGTCGTGCTGAGCACGGGGCGCTACACCTATGATCGGTTTGTCGCAAGCAGACGTCTTTGTCCGTCGGGTGAAGTAGGCGAATATGCCTGGGTGCAGACGCGCGATGCCTCATCCTGTCGCATCGGATACATCTGCGTCATGGACACCGAAGACTGGGACGACCGTTTCTGGTGGTCGCACCGGCGGTAGGAGGGGTTATTCCGCCGCGGAGCGTTCCTGCTGTTGCCGCAAGATGAAACGGCGCAGCCTTGCGGCCGCTTCCTTCAGAACGGTTTCGTCCTGGCACATGGAAATGCGCACATGACCCACGGCGGCGTTGCCGAAGCTGGTTCCCGGCAAAACCGCGATCCGTTCGGCTTCGAGTAAGTCCCAGGCGAAGGCTTCACAATCGGGATTCACTCGGGAGATGTCGAGCATCACATACATGCTGCCTTCGGCGCCCCGCACGCAAACGCCATCGAGATCGGAGATCGCTTCCACGAATGTCTTGCGTCGCGCCCGATACCGGGCTGCGATTTCCTCTACGCCGTGCCCCTTCTCGGCGGCCGCAATAGCGGCCCGAGAAACGAAATCCACCATGCCGTAGCTGGAAACCAGGTTGAGGTTCGCGAGCCGCGCAATCATCTCGGCGGGCGCAGTAAGCCACCCGACCCGCCACCCGGTCATCCCGTGGCTCTTGGACAGCGAGTTGACGACCAGCGTTCGCTCGGCCATGCCGTCAAGCGCGCGCGGCGACAGGTGCTCGCCCTTGGCATCGAGTGTCCAGTAGACTTCGTCCGAGATGAGCCACAGATCGTGGCGGCGGCAAAGATCAGCGACGCCCTCCAGCGTTCGGCGTGAATAGACCGCACCCGTTGGATTGTTGGGCGAATTGAGGAGAATCATCCGGGTTTCGGGGCGAATGGCCGCGGCTATGGCCGTGGGGTTTGGCTCGAAACCGTCCGTTGGGTCGGTCTCGACTTCGGTCACACTTGCTCCGGCGCTTCGTACCGTCCCAGGGTAGGTGGCGTAATAGGGCGAAATGACGATTGCGTGGCTGCCGGGATCCAGCACCGCCTGGCAAGCGGCAAAGAGTGCGCCCTGACCGCCTTGCGTAACGATCACTTCCTGCGGTCCGGTTTCCACGCCGGTGCATGCGGTCGAAAGACGCGCCATAGCTTCGCGCAGCCGTGGCAGACCCGGAATCTCGGTATAGTGATGGTGCCCGCCCTGAAGCGCTTCCACGCCGGCAGCAACCGTTGCGGTGGGCGTGTCAAAATCGTGATCACCGATCGACAGCATCAGGATATCCTCGCCGGCCTGCTTACGCGCCATCGCGGCAACGTGGACCTCCCAGCCGTTCTTTCCGGAAGGTGCGATGCCGGTGATCCGTCTCGATGGTGTGGGCATGTGAAACCTGTCGTGTCGTGTTCGCGCGACGTCCAAGCCGCATCTACTGCCGGGTTCGTCCGAGCAGCGGAAATTGTCAACCCCAAGCAACAAAACGCATCTGAATGCCTGTCATCAGCAATTCGATTGCATTTCGTATCTCTCTGTTACATTGCGTTAACGATGATGCGTAAAAGCGTGGTGCGTGAGTTCATTCAGGCTTTACGGTTTAGAGTTTTGAAGCGGTTCAAGGATTAGTTGCAAGGTTGGCGAAGCGGCACGTTTCGCGCAGCAGATTTCCTGGGGGCTTGTCATGGATGCGCGTTCCGAACGCATCGCCGTACCGCTGGCCGTCGATCTGGACGGGACGCTGATCGCCACAGATCTTTTGTGGGAAAGTCTCTTCCTTGTTATCCGCAAGAACCCGCTCTGGCTGTTCATGCTGCCCTATTGGCTATGGCAGGGCAAGGCGCGGCTGAAATGCGAGATTGCTGAACGCATCGAGTTCGATCCGGCAGCTCTTCCTTATCGTGAAACGCTTCTTGCACGCCTGCGCGAGGACCGGGAGGCGGGGCGTCGGATCGTGCTTGCCACCGCCTCACCGCGGCGGTTGGCCGAGAAAATTGCCGAGCATGTCGGGCTCTTCGATCATGTCATCTGTACTGATCCCGAATGCAACATGGCATCGGACACGAAACGGCAGACGCTGACGGGACTCTTCGGTGACGGAGGGTTCGACTATGCTGGCAACGGACACGCCGACATACCGGTTTTCGATGCGGCACGTCGTGCCATCGTCGTGGCGCCCGACCGGCACGCAGCCGGTTGGCACGCCCTGCATGGCGGTGAACTGATCGCTGCACCCAAACGTTCGCTGGCGACGCTCGCGCGCATGTTGCGCGTGCATCAGTGGGTGAAAAACGCGCTTATCTTCGTGCCGATGATCCTGGCACACGAATATTTCAATGTCGCCCTTATCCTTGATTGCCTGCTTGCCTTCGTCGCCTTCAGCACGGCGGCGTCGGCGATTTACATCCTCAACGATTTCTTCGACCTGGCAAATGACCGGCGTCACGCAACCAAACGCAACAGGCCCTTTGCAAGCGGGGCACTCTCTATTCCCTTCGGTATCGGCGCGATGGTCGTTCTGCTGTGCATCAGCTTGGCGGCCGCATTTTTTCTGCCGCCCGTCTTCGGCGCAGTGCTCTGTCTCTACCTTGCCGCCACGACCGCATACTCGATCGGCGTAAAGCGGATGCTGTTGCTTGACGTGCTGTTGCTCGCAGGACTCTATACCCTGCGCATCATCGCCGGTTGCGCGGCAACCGGCATCGCCGTTTCCTTCTGGTTGCTGGCCTTTTCGATCTTTTTCTTCCTGTCGCTGGCACTGGTGAAACGGTACGTGGAATTGCGCTCTACCGTTCTGCCCGAAGGCGAACGGATCGCCGGGCGCGGATATCGCATGGAAGATCAGGAAATTCTTGCGCAGGCGGGCATGGCGGCGGCGTTCTCCTCCGCACTGGTGCTGGCGCTCTATATTGACAGCAGCCCGACTGCGCAGCTTTACAATTCTCCCTGGCTCCTATGGCCGCTTAGTCCAATCGTGCTCTATCTCACCATGCGCATCTGGATTCTCGCCCGCCGGGACGAGATGCATGACGATCCAATCGTCTTCATCATTCGCGATTGGCGCAGCCAACTCGTATCCGGCTTCGGCGCGGCGCTTCTGTTCGCAGCGGGGATTTGATGGCGGGCACGCTCTATCAAAGTTTCGGGCGCGCCACCGCGGCCACGCGGCGCGCCCTTGCAGCTGAGGAAGCCATACGCGTTCTGAAATCCGGCGAGACGATGCCCGGTTCGCTTCTGGCTTACGGCAACGGGCGCTCCTACGGAGATACCTGCCAGAATGTGCAGGGACGGATCGTCGATATGCGAGGAAGAAACCGCATCCTCTCCTTCAACCCGGAGGAGGGGCTGCTGAAAGCCGAAGCGGGTGTAATGCTCGCAGAGATCATCGATATGGTGGCTCCGCATGGATGGTTTCCAGCCGTGGTGCCCGGAACCCGCTTCGTCACCTTGGGCGGGGCTATCGCCAACGACGTCCATGGCAAGAACCACCACCGGCGCGGCACTTTCGGATGCCATGTGGAAGCACTGACGCTTTTGCGCTCGGACGGTACCCGGCATGAGTGCCGGGCGGATACGAACGGTGATCTCTTCCGCGCCACGATCGGCGGTATGGGCCTTACCGGACTGATCCTCGATGCAACCATCCGGCTCATGAAGGTCGGGTGCGCCGATGTCGAGGAGTGTGTCACGGGCTTCTCGTCGCTGGCAGACTATTTCGATCTCGCGGCGGATGCTGATGCACGAAACGAATATGCCGTTGCGTGGATCGACCAGCTTGCCAGCGGCAGAGACGCGGGTAGGGGGCTTCTTCTAACCGCCAACCACAGTCAAGGCGGCGGGTATCGGCCTGCCGGCAGGGCGCGGATCGGCGTTCCCTTTCAGCCACCGGTGAACATCTTGAACCGCACGTCCATCCGCTTGTTCAATGCGGCTTACCGACGGGCGAAGGGACGGAACCCGGGGCCGGTTCGCAGCCATTTCGCCAGCTATTTCTTCCCGCTTGATGGCGTAGGGCACTGGAACCGCCTTTATGGCCCGCGTGGGCTTTACCAGCATCAGAGCGTTGTGCCGGAAGAAACCGCGCATGAGACGATCCCGCTTCTGCTTTCGGCTGCGCGCGAGGCGGATCAGGTGTCTTTTCTCACCGTTCTGAAACGTTTTGGTGCGATCCCTTCACCGGGGCTCCTTTCCTTTCCGCGTCAGGGCTACACCCTGACGCTCGACTTCCCAAATCGCGGCGAGAAAACATGGCAACTTCTTCAGCGACTGGATGAAATTACAATCTCAGCCGGCGGGGCGATAAACCCATATAAGGACGCGCGCATGAGCGCTGCGGCTTTCGCCGCCTCTTTTCCCGGCTGGCGGGCGGTGGAACGCCTGCGCGATCAAGCATTCATGTCCGACTTCTGGCGCCGAACGGCAATGGCCGTTGCAGATGCCGAGGCGACAAGGTCGGCGGCGGAGTAGAAGGATGAACAGGTTCTTTCGGAAAGGTAACCGCAAGGCGAGTGATTTGAGAGACCGCTTTCACGTCATCTTTTCATCTGCCGCATACACAAAAGAACAAGATTGGGGCGGGCATCAATGAAGTACATTCCCTTCATCCTTTTCACAGTGCTGACCAACGCGGCGGCGCAGCTCATGCTGAAATACGGCATGATGACGATGGGACCTCTTGGCTTTGCGGGTGTCAATCCGGTGCTGAAGGTCCTCCAGGTTGTTTTCAATCCCTGGGTGTTCTCGGGGCTCTGCGTCTTTGTCATCTCGATGGCCTCACACCTTTTCGTGCTCTCGAAGGTGGAGCTTTCCTTTGCCTATCCCTTTCTGAGCCTCGCCTATGTGGCCGTGGCGATCTTCGCCTACGTGCTGTGGCGCGAGGATCTCAACGCTTACCGCATCGCCGGAATCGCGCTGATCTGCGTAGGCACCGTGCTTATCGCCCATAGTGGTCGCAAATCTGCCGAGACGTTGGCTCTGACCGGCAAGACACCGCAATCCGAAAGGTCGCTTCACCAATGAGACACATTATTTTCGGCGGCGACGGTTTTGTCGGCCGCCATCTTGCTCCCAAGCTGCTCGCCGATGGCGAGGAGGTACTTATAGCCGATATCGTCAAGGGCGAGCGCCCGCACTACAGGCAGGCGCGGTTCGTCTCCTGCGACGTGACCGACCCCGCATCGGTGGAGCGGGTCGGCATCGAAGCCGACGACATGGTCTACAATCTTTCGGCAAAGATGCTCTCGCCCATTCAGGTGCGTGCGAAACGGCACGATTTCTTCTATCCGGTGAATTACCACGGCACTGTCAATATCATCGAGGCGATGGATAAGGCGGGCGCGAAGAACCTCGTGCATTTCACCACCGACATGGTCTACGGCCATACCGTCACCTACCCGATGACAGAGGACCATCCGGTTGCGCCGCTGGGCGAATACGGGCAATCGAAGCTCGACACGGAGATACTCGCTGCCGAATGGCGCAAGCGCGGAATGAACATTTCCCTGTTTCGTCCCCGCCTCATTATCGGTCCGGGTCGGCTGGGCATTCTCGAAAAACTTTTCAAGCTGATCGACCTCAACCTGCCGGTGCCGATGATCGGCTCGGGCAAGAACCCGTACCAGTTCATCTCCGTCTTTGATTGCGCCGAGGCTGCGAGGCTTGCCTGGAAGGCCGGTGTGCCGCACGAGGCGTACAACCTTGGCTCGCTTAACCCGCCACCGGTGCGCACGCTTCTCGGAGACCTCGTCAAGCACGCAGGCTCGCGCTCCTTCCTTCTGCCCACGCCCGGCTGGGCGGTGAAACGCACCCTGGACCTGCTCGATGTTGTGAATCTGCCCCTGATGGACCCGGAGCAGTACCTGATCGCCGACGAGATGTGCGTGCTTGATGTTTCCAAGGGGGAACGCGAGCTCGGCTGGGTGCCGCAATATCGCGATCAGGACATGCTGATTGCCGCTTATGACGAATACCGCGCCAACAAGGCGCGCCGGGCCGCCGCCGCTCGTGAAGTTCCGGCAGAGTAGGAGTTCTCTCATGACTGTAATGACGGAAGAAGCACGTGGGGCGCTTGCGCCGGTCGAGCAAACCTCTGCCGTGGCCAAACCGGCGCTTTTGAGCGTGGAGGACGCCAAAGCGTTGGACGTCGAGCGCATGACGGAACTGTTCAAGGCGCACCTCAACCCGGGCCAGTTGCACTTCATGAAGCTTCTCGGCTTTCACAAGGTGAAGGTCGAGCGGGCCGAGGGCATGTATTATGTCGACCAGAATGGCCGCAAAATCCTCGATTTCTTCGGCGGATTTGGCTCGCTGGCGTTCGGGCATAACCATCCGCGCATCCTGGAAGCACGGCAGAAATTCCAGGAGGAGAAGCGGCACGAGATCGCCATCGCGTTCATGTCGCAATACGCGACTGCGCTGGCCCACAACCTTGCGCAATGCTCGCCGGGCGATCTCGACATGGTCTTCCTGGGTTCTTCTGGGTCCGAAGCGATGGAGGCGGCGGTAAAGCTTGCCGAGCGCGCGGCCGGTCCGAAACGGCCTAAGATGGTTTATGCCGAAAACTCCTTCCACGGCAAAACCAAGGGCGTTCTTGCCGTTACCGATGGCAAGCTCTATCGCGGCGAGTTCCGCCTGACCGAGAACACCGTGCGCGTCCCCTTCGGCGATATCGAGGCGGTGGAGAACGCTTTCCGTGCCGATCCCGAGATTGGCGCGATCGTCCTGGAGACCATTCAGGGCGGTGGCGGTATCATCGAAGCACCGGCGGAGTTTTGGCGGAAGCTGCGGGCGCTCTGTGACCGGTACGGTGTTTTGTGGGTCGCAGATGAAGTGCAATGCGGCTTCGGGCGCACCGGGCGCTTTTATGCTTTCGAGCATTATGGGGTGGTGCCGGACATCACAGCACTCGCCAAGTCGCTTGGTGCGGGCAAGGCAGCCGTCGGCGCGATGATCGCCAGGCGCGATGTTTACATGAAGGCCTACGGTACACCCAAGACCGCGATGATCCACGCCATGGCAACCTTTGGCGGCATCGGCGAAGCCTGCGTCACGGCCATTGAAGGCATCAATGTGCTCTACGACGAAGCGTTGATGGACAATGCTGCAGCCACAGGCGCTTACCTTGTCGAACGGCTCAACGAACTGAAAGAAAAGCACCCGCGCATCATCAAGGATGTGCGTGGGCGCGGCTGCATGGTCGGGCTGGAGTTTCAGGATTTTTCTCAGACGCTGCCGGCTGTTCTTCGCCCCATGGTGGGAATGCTGGACGACAAGCTGAAGGGATCGCTCTCCGGCTTCGTCGGGGCGCTGCTGCTCCGCGACCACCATGTTCTGGTGGCCTTTACCGAATACAACCGCAACGTCATCCGGCTGGAGCCGCCGCTGATCGCGCAGCGCGAGCATGTCGACACGTTCATTTCCGCGCTGGATGCGCTGCTTTCGCGTGGCGTGGTTTCGATCGTGAAGGATTTCGTCAAAAGCCAGATGGGCTAGGTTTTGTAGGGGCGGGAAGGCGATGAGCACCATCGATGAGACGACCATGATCGCGCGGGCGCTGGCGGTTGGGCCCGCGGAGCGCGTCGTGCAGTGGAGCACCCGCCGTTCTGTGCTCGACTGGGCGGGTGCCTTCCTCCTTATCGCCGGCGTGCTGGCAAGTGCTGCCTATGGCTGGCTGCGTCCCGACTACAATTGGGACATGGTGGCCTACATCGCCACAGCGCTGGAAGACCGCTTCGAGGATGCGGAAACGCTGCACGAACAGACGTGGGCACGCGTCGATCCGGGTGCAACCGACGCGCAGGAATATCATCTCAAATACTCGAATCCCTACAATCTGCATCAGTGGGAAAACCCGGCTGACTTCCAGTCTCAACTTTCCATGTACCGCGTGAAGGTGGCCTATATCGGCCTCCTGCGGCTGCTCGAACCCGTTACGGGACTGGCGACGGCTTCCATCCTGCTCAGCGTTGTACCGTCCTTCCTGGTGGGCCTCTTGTGTCTATGGTGGCTCTGGCGCGCCGAAGCATTGCAAGGGGCGTTCTTTCTTCTGCCGCTCCTGCTCGTCGCCGACTATTCGCGAATGACCTCTGCGTCCTCACCGGATATGCTGCTTGCGGTGGTATCGCTTGCGGCGATTTATGCCTTGTGGCGCGGCCGCGAATGGCTTGGTTGCTTACTGCTCTTCGCATCGGTCTTCGTGCGGCCCGACAACATCATTCTCATTTTTGCTCTGCTTATCGCGGCGATTCTTTTCAACTGGCGCAAGGTGCCATTCCTCGTCACCTTTCTGGCTTCTTTTGTCGCCTGCCTTGCGATATCGAAGCTCGGCGACCACCCCGGCTGGTGGGCGCATTTCTACTTTTCCTGCTTTCAAATCCAGAATTCCATGACCGGTTTCGATCCGGATTTCTCGCTCGCCACAATGATAAGAGGATATGTCCGGGGCGTTGTCGTCGCGCTTCAGTTCAATGACTGGCCGGCGATCTTCCTTGGTCTCGTCGCTGGATGGGCCCTGCTCGCACGAAACGGTCGCATGGGCGAACCGCGCGCAAATGCGCTCGCATTTGCGCTCGTTATCGGCACGCTCGGCAAATTCGCCAGTTTTCCGCTGCCCGACGATCGCTTTTACTTCGTCTTTATTGTCGGCCTGGCACTCGTCCTGGTGGCTTCCTGGAAACCGCTCCTCGACGCGGTGGCAGTGCGGTAAGGCAGAAGTCGCGTCGCAATTCGGCCATGTCGCAAACAGGCAGGGGCTGCCGCCGGATCAACGCATAATCTCTCGCGCAGAAATCCGGCCGGACCGGCAGAAGCGATGGAGAGCAGGGCATGAAAAGCGAGGCGCGTGCGGTCGTCATCGGCGGAGGTGTGGTCGGAGTTTCGACCCTCTATCATCTGGCCCAAAAAGGCTGGTCCGATGCGGTCCTTATCGAGCGTAGGGAACTGACCTCAGGTTCCACCTGGCACGCTGCCGGCCTTTTGCCGCTCTTCAATATGAGCTACTCGGTTGGCCAGATCCACAAATATTCTGTGAAGTTCTATCAGGAGCTTCAGCGCGAAACCGGCATGAATGTCGGCTTTACTCAATGCTCGAACATCCGGCTCGCCCGTACAAAAGACCGATGGGACGAGTACATGTATTACGCCGGGATTGCGGAGACCATCGGGGTTTCGGTAAACATCCTGACCCCCGAGCAGGTCAAGGAGATCTGGCCGCTGTGCGAAACCGACGGGCTGCTGGGCGCTATCCAGCATCCGGACGACGGTTATATTCAGCCTGCCGATCTCACGCAGGCGCTCGCCAAGGGAGCGCGTGACCTCGGCGCCACCATCCATCGCAACACGACTGTTACCGCCATCGAGCAGGAGGCGGATGGCCGCTGGCTCGTGAAGACGGACAAAGGTGATATCCGGGCTGAACATGTCATCTCTGCTACTGGCAATTTTGCCCGGAAAACCGGTGAGATGGTTGGCCTCGATGTGCCGGTGATCCCGGTTGAGCACCAGTACATTGTCACCGAACCGCATCCGGCGATTGTTGAACGCAAACGTCAGGGCCTGCCGGAGATGGGTGTTCTGCGCGAAAGCGATTCCTCCTGGTATATGCGCGAGGAAAACGGCGGATTGCTGCTCGGACCGTACGAAAAGGGCGCTCCGTGCTGCTATGTCGATGGGCCCTCGGATGACAGCGAGTACGAGCTGTTCCAGGAGGATCTGGACCGGCTGATGCCGTATGTTGAAACGGCGATCGAGCGGGTCCCTGCATTCGGCGAAGTGGGCATCAAGAAAATATATAACGGCGCCATCGCCTATACACCGGATGGCTCACCAATCATCGGACCGGCGCCGGGGCTGAAGAATTTCTGGCTCAATGAGGGACACTCCTTCGGCATAACGGCAGCAGGTGGCGCCGGCTGGCAGCTGGCGGAATGGATCGTTGAGGGTGAGCCGTCCATCGACATGATGGGCGTCGATCCCCGTCGCTTCGGCCCCTACGCGACGGAAGGATATCTGCGTGAGAAGAACGAGGAGGCCTATGCGAACGTTTTCACCACGCACTATCCGGATGAGGAACGAGGTGCGGCGCGCCCTCTCAAGACCACCCCGAACTATGGCCGCATGAAAAAACTCGGAGCGGTCTTCGGCTCCGTCTACGGTTGGGAAAGGGCGAACTGGTTCGCTCCGGAAGGTTACGAGGTGCCATCAGAAGAGTTGGGTGTCGGCGCCGATGTTCTTTTGAGCCACAACCATGCAGCCCCTCTCGAAGATGGGCGAATTGTCGAGAAATGGTCTTTCCGGCGGTCGAATTATTTCGAGCATGTCGGGAACGAGGTCAAAAACGTCCACGAGAATGTGGGCCTGCTCGACATGTCACCTTTTGCAAAGATCGAAGTTTCGGGGCCGGGCGCGCGCGCCTGGCTCGATTCCATCTTTGCGAACCGCGTTCCGAAGAGGCGGGGCAGGGTGGCTCTGTGCCACCTGCTGACGAGGAACGGCGGCGTGCGCTCGGAATTCACCGTCTATGAATGGAAGCCCGGCTGCTTCTATCTTGTCTCCGCGGGTGGCTTTGAAGCCCATGACCATGACGTTCTGTTCAAGCTTCTGCCGGAAGACGGCTCGGTGATCTTGAGGCCCATTACCGAAGAGTATGGGGTTCTCATTGTCGCCGGACCGAAGTCGCGTGAGGTCCTGCGAAAAGTGACACGCGCTTCGCTGTCCAATGCGGATTTTCCTTGGCTTTCCGGGCGAAAAATCGCCCTTGGCCATGCGACTGCACATGCCCTGCGGGTAAATTTTGTCGGCGAACTCGGCTGGGAACTCCATCATCCAATCGCCATGCAGAACGCCATCTTCGACATGCTGATGGAGGCAGGGGCAGAATTCGGCATCAAGCCGTTCGGCATCCGTGCCATGACGGCGATGGCCATCGAGAAAAGCTACCGGCTCATTCCGCGTGAACTGTCCATCGAATATACGGCCTTGGAAAGCGGGCTCCACCGCTTTGTGCATCTCGACAAGGGCAATTTCATCGGCCGCGATGCGCTGCTGCGCCAGCGTGAGGAAGGGTTGAGATGGAACTATGTCACGCTGGAGGTTCATGACGTAACCGATGCGGATGCGCGCGGCTCCGAGGCGATTTATAAGGATGGCCGCCTCGTCGGGCGCGCCACACATGGCGGCTATGGCTGGCGAGTGGGCAAGAGCCTGGCGCTTGCCATGGTGCGACCGGAGCATGCCAAGATAGGCACGGAACTCGACATGCGTATTCTCGGCAAGTTGCATCCGGTCACGGTCATCGCGGAAAGCCCATACGATCCGGAAAACGAGGCGCTTCGGGCCGATGGCTGACGCCGGACGTGCACGATCCATTTCGGCCATCGCGCAAATTTGATTCGCAAAGGCTGGAAATTGCGCAATCGCGGATTGCTGCCTTTTGTTGCGCGCGTAAACTTTCCGCATGTGGACGTTGTGCTGCCGCCGCCTATGTTTCGGTGCCATAGCCGCGCTGGCTTTAGCGGTCGGACCGTTACGCGCGCATGCGCAGGAACCGGTCGATGTAGAGCTGTTCCTGGCTGTTGATGTCTCGCTGTCGATGTCGCCTGGCGAAATGGAGATTCAGCGACGCGGTTATGCAGCGGCGCTGACTCATGAATCCGTCATTGGTGCGATTCAATCAGGGCTGCATGGACGTATCGCGCTCTCCTATTTCGAATGGGCTGGCGACTTCTCGCAGCGGGTTGTGGTCCCGTGGACCGAGATTGCCTCGGCCGAGGACGCGACCCGCGTGGCCGAAATGCTTTCCACACATCCCCCGCGCAGCGCGCGCCGAACATCCATCTCCGGCGCAATCCAGTTCGCGTCCGATCTTTTTGCCGAAAGTGGGTATCGGGGTGCGCGTCGCATTCTGGACATTTCCGGCGACGGCCCCAACAATCAGGGCGGCCCGGTCGTTCCGGCCCGCGACCGGCTGGTGGCGCTCGGCATAACCATCAATGGCCTGCCGCTCATGACACATGGCGGGCTCACCACCCGTTTCGATGTCGAGGATCTGGACACCT
>JAJUHJ010000043.1 GCA_029279965.1 Phyllobacteriaceae bacterium | reverse complement strand
GGTCAGTTCCCATCTCGCCTGTCAACGCAGGAGGATGAAGCTCCGTTCGCGCCGACTGGAACATCCTTCGCCCTCACACGTTCACCCTATGGTGAAAAGGAGAGGACCATGGCAGCAACGGGAACGAAGGGAACAGACAGAAGCACGGGAGCCCAAACGGCGGGTGAACCGGATCTGGCGGCTGACATTCAACAATTGCGGGAAGACGTCGCGCGACTGACGGAGCATCTGCGGGAAACCGGTAACAGGTCGATGTCGCGGGCGCGCGAAGCGGCAATGGAAAGCGCCGAAGAATGGCAACACGATTTGACGGAGGCGGTTCGCGAGAAGCCGATAACCGCGCTCGCGCTGGCAGCGGGAGCCGGCTGGCTCTTTGCGATGATGATGCGACGTTAAGCCGGAGAGGACATGTTCCCCCGGCTCGTTGCACTGCTCGCTTCCGGCGAGGCAAGCGTCGTCAAGCGGCGACTGAAAACTGCCCTGATGGCCTATGTCTTGTTGGCCGTCACCGGGCTGTTCGCGCTCATCTTTCTGCTGATGGCCGCGTATTTGGCGGCGGCTGCACGTTGGGGCGCGATTGGAGCAGCGTTCTGGTTTGGCATCGGATTCGTTGTGATAGGCGTGATCGTCTTCGCAACCTATCGGATCCTCGTGCGGGCACAGCGTCGCGCACAGCAGCATAGGCGAGCAGCCGACAGAAGCGCAATCGCCGGCGCCTCCGCACTGGCCATGCTGCCGACGCTCGTGGGCCGCAAAGGTGGAGCGGCTGGTTTGCTCGTCGTCGTAGCGGGTGTTGCCGGATACGCCGCTTATCGCGAATTCGGACGCCTCATCAAGAAACGGCATGACCGATAGCCAAACCGTTCTAAGGAGAATTCATGGACGACAAGGTGCCCCCCAAGAAAGCCCGTCAAGGACGCGAAGGCTTCCCGGTCCTGTTGGTTCTCGTAATCAGCCTCGTCCTGGCCGGTATCATATGGATCTTCGTCGAAGCGTACGGGATTTTCCTCGATGAGGGTCAACCCGTAGAAACACAGGAATCCAGCGATATCCCGCTTGATGAAGGAGGGGCTCCACGACAGGAAGAAGGAGTGACCGACTGATGGGCAAGACAGCAAAGGTGCTCGACGCACGGCAGCACACGGATCGGATGAATGTTGGACTTACCAAGGACGACAGGAAGGAACTGGCCGAGGGTCTTTCGAAGATCCTGGTCGATACTTACCGATTGCTCCTGAAGACTCACATCTATCACTGGAACGTCGTGGGACCCTTGTTTCACGCCCTCCACACCCTGACCGAAGAACAGTATAATGCGCTGTTCAGCGCCACGGATGTCATTGCCGAGCGCGTACGAGCTCTCGGCCATCACGCGCCCTCCGGGCGCGGCGTAGACACGTCGATTGCGCTTGATGCTCCTGGCCGTTCGGCACGGGAGATGGTGGAAGACCTGATTGCCGACCATGAGGAGGCCGTCAGGAAAATGCGCGAGGTGGCGACTGCCGCGGAGGAAAAGGGCGATCTCGTCACAACGGACATGCTGACGGAACGCATGACCTTTCATGAAAAGACACTCTGGATGCTGAGAGCCATCGTGGCGCAGTAATCTTGCGGCGCCGTGCGGCATTCTCGAACGCACGGCGCATAGCTATTTTCTTCAATCTGATCCTGCGATCTTTCTGAAACCGCCACCGGTTTTAACGGCCGATGCATGCGTGGTCGTTGTCCTTGCCCCGAGGCAAGCAAGGGCGGGAGCACTTTTACTTTCTCATAGTCTTGCTTGCAGCAAAACACGGAACCGATCACGCGGCGCAACGTTTCAAGGATGTGGTGGCCGCACACCCGATCCTCACTGACAGGCTCGGACGGATGCGCGGCCATGTACAGAAAACTGCACATGGAGAGCATATCATGATCCGCAACCTTTTGGCGACCACCGCGATTGCCACGCTCATCGCAACCGGCGCAGTCGCGCAAACCACGACAACTCCCACTCCTACCGATCCGGCGGCTCCGACAGGCACGCAGCAGGAGCAGATGACCGTTCACGCCGAGGGCCACCTCGCCTCTAATATCATCGGCGAATCCGTCTACAACAGCACGAGCGAAGATGCGGAGAACATCGGTGAAGTCACCGACCTTGTTCTGTCCGAGGACGGCAACGTCGAAGCCATTGTTGTCGGCGTCGGCGGGTTTCTCGGCATCGGCCAGAAGGAAGTCGCCCTGGAATACGATCTTGCCGAGTGGTCGGAGCAGCAGGACGGCGAGCGCAGGGTGGTCGTAGAAACCTCACGTGATGCGCTTGAGGCCCAGCAGGAATTTGACCGCGCCGCCTACCGGCCTATGCCGGCGGACGCTGACGTGGCAGAGAGCAAGCCGGCGACGGCCGACGATCTGGCAGCAGCGCCCGCGCAGGAAGGAAATACCGGTGAAGGCGCTGACGACGAGATAGCAATGGCGCCCGATGAAGGCGACACCGGTGCCCAGACGGATGCTGGTTCCGACAGTGTAGCCGTCGTTCCGACACAACCGGATGCATCTGGCAGCGATCAGACCGCAGCGGCTCCCACGGAGGAGCGCCTGGGCGGTGAAGGCACTGACGCTTCCCAGGACATGGCTGCAACCGAACAGCCGGATGAACAGGTTGGCGACCAGACCGCCCAGCAGCAGGACGACCCGGCTCAGGACCAGCAGGCTGCTCAGTCCGACCAGCAGGGCGCTCAGGGGACTGATCAAACCATGACCGGAGCGGTCGATCCGTCCAATATGCAAGAGGCCCAGCCGGACCAGATTCGCGCCGAAAACCTGACCGGCACTGCTGTCTATGGCAGCAATGACGAAAGGATCGGTGAAATCGGCGATGTGATCCTGACGCCGGAAGGCGATGTGGACGCGGCAATCGTCGATGTCGGTGGCTTCCTCGGAATTGGTGAGAAAGAAGTCGCTCTCAGCATGGAAAATCTCTCTTTCATGACCGACGAGAACGACGAACTCTACCTGTTCACCGACTTCACTCAGGAAGAACTCGAAGCGCAGCCGGAATATGATGAGGCGAACTACGCCGAGCGGCGCGACGAAATGCTTCTGCAGTCCCAGTAAGCGCGGAGCACTTGCCGAACGAGAAGGTCCCCTCGCAGTCGAGGGGACCTTTTTCTTTGCGCGCTGCCTGAAAAAGGTGTCACTGTGCACCTGCGCCCTATAGGCAAATCGAAGGAGGCGATGATGCGCGATGCGATAGAAGGCATCCACCATGTAACCTCGATGGCCCAGGATGCCGCCAGGACGGATAAGTTTTTCACTGGGGTGCTCGGGTTGCGCCGGGTAAAGAAGACCGTCAATTTCGATGCGCCTGACGTCGACCACCTCTACTACGCCAATGGCACCGGCCAACCCGGCACGGTGATGACCTATTTTCCGTTTCCCAACATCGTACCGGGCCGACGCGGCGCGGGTGAAGTCGGAACGACCGTCTTTTCTGTTCCCGAAGGCAGCCTGGATTTCTGGGAAAATCACCTCACCACCAACAGGGTGAGCGGCGTAAGCCGGGGCGAGGCTTTCGGCCAACGGAGGCTCTATTTCGACGGCATCGATGGCGACGGTTTCGCACTCGTCGAAACGGCGGATGACGCGCGCGAGCCCTGGAAGGGCGCGGGCATTCCGACTGAACACGCCATCCGCGGTTTTCATTCTGCCATGATGGTGCTTGGAGACACCGGTGGCACCCGTGATCTTCTGGCGCTGATGGACTTTGCGGAGGCTGAAAGGGAGGGCGACGTGCAGCGCATGGTCCGCCGGGCAGGCAATGGGGCCGACACGATCGACCTTGTAACTGCGCCGAATGCGCCTCCGGCACGCCAAGGCGCAGGTTCTGTGCATCACATTGCTTTCGCCGTGGCCGACGCACCGGCACAGCTTGCCGTGCGCGAAGCCCTGGTGCGCGAGGGTTTCGCAATCACCCCGGTCATTGACCGCGATTATTTTCTTTCGGTGTATTTCCGCGCACCCGGCGGCGTTCTCTTCGAGATCGCCACCAACGATCCGGGCTTCGCCCGGGATGAAGATCCGGATCATCTCGGCGAGGCGCTGAAGCTTCCAGAACAGCACGCGCATTTGCGAGCTCAACTGGAAGAGCGCCTGCCGCCAATCGGAGGCTGAGCAATGACGACGGGTTCCTACGAACACTATCTCGGTCCTGCCGAGCCGAACAGCCCGTTGCTTTTCGTCTTTCACGGCACAGGCGGCGATGAACACCAGCTCTTGCCGCTGGCGCGGGATATCCTTCCCGAGGCCGGCATCGTTGCGCCGCGCGGTGATGTGGACGAGGCCGGCGCGGCCCGCTTTTTCCGGCGCACCGGGGAAGGCGTCTACGACATGGACGATCTCGCTCGTGCAACGGAAAAGATGGCGGCTTTCGTGCGTGCTCATGTTGCCACGCAAGATCCCGACAGGGTCATCGGGCTCGGCTACTCCAACGGAGCCAATATCCTGGCCTCCGTCATCTTCTCCTATCCGGACCTTTTCGATGCGGCCGTGCTAATGCACCCGCTGATCCCCTATGCACCGAACGTCGAAGCGGGCCGGGTAGCGACGCGTCTTCTTCTGACCGCTGGGCGCAGGGATCCGATCTGTCCGCCGGAACTGACGGAGCGGCTTTTGTCCTGGCTTGAAGCAGGCGGCGCCGATGCCCGCCTGGTGTGGCACGATGGCGGGCATGAGATGCGTCCGGCCGAGGTCGAGGCTGCCCGGCTCTTCCTTGCAGCGTCGTCCTGAAACCTGTTCGAAGGGAGCCAGGCAATGGCATTCAAACCATCCGATATCGTTTTTCAGGATCTTGGTAACAAAGGTCGCTACGTGCACGCGCTCGATGGCCGCGAGGCCGAGCTTACGTTCACAAGAGCCGGCGACAGCCGCATTATCATCGACCACACGGAGGTAGACCCGGCGTTTCGCGGCAAAGGCATCGGCGAGGCGCTCGTCGCCCATGCTGTGGAGGAGGCAAAGAGACAGGGTTTGAAGGTGCTGCCTTTGTGCCCGTTTGCCGCAGCGCAATTCCGCCGCCATCCCGAGTGGCAGGATGTGCTGGCGGTGTAACGCAACGCTTGCATGGCTTCGTCGGGCCGTCTTTTCGCCGTTCGCCTCGCCTTCGCCGTCTTTGATGCTATGTTACGGAGTAACCGGGTCGCATGTCGCGCGCGGTTGTGCCATCTGGAAGCGTTATGGCAGAGCACCACATCCAGAACAGGCCCGGCCAAGGGTTTCTGACACGTCTGAGGCGAACACGGGCTGCCGTCAAGGTGGCGGTGATCGTTGAGCGGCTATGGCCGCTCCTTCTGCCGCTCGTGGTCGTTGGGAGCCTGTTTCTCAGCTTTGCTTGGCTCGGCGCTTTCCGTTTCCTGCCGGAGTGGGGGCGGTTTGGCCTTCTGGCGGTTCTGGCGCTAGCGGCACTGGCCAGCCTCTGGCCACTCAGGTCGTTTCGCATGCCCAGTGGAGCCGAGATCGACCGGCGGATCGAGCAGGCGAACCGGCTGAAACACGCGCCCGTTTCCACCCAGACCGACCGGCTGGCGGTGCATGCCAGCGATCCGTTCGCCTCAGCGCTCTGGCATGAGCATCAGCGCCGCATGGCCGAACGGTTGACGCGGCTGTCGGGCGATCTTCCCCGCACTTCGGTGCCAGAGCGGGATCCTTTCGCCCTACGCGCGTTTGCCGCCCTCCTTTTCGTCACCGCGCTGGCCTTTTCGAGCAGTCCCTATGGTGGCCGCGTCGCCGATGCATTCCGCATGCCCCAATTCGCCGCCGCCACTCCTGCGCGTATCGACGCTTGGGTCACACCACCCGCCTATACGGGCCGCGCGCCGATCTTTCTGACGGCCAACGCCGGGCGCCAGGAGCAGGCAATCCGGGTGCCGCAAGGAAGCATCGTTGCCGTTCAGGTGAGCGGCGGCTCGGGCGAGGAGGCGCTGACATATACCGATGCGGCCGGGGATACACGCGTCATAGCGCCGGAGAAAACGCCGACATCGGAAACCGAGGCTCCATCGAGCACCGCGCAACGCTTTGCCCATGTGCTGGATAGAGACGGAATCGTGGGCTTGCGCGATGGCGGCAGTGAAGCCCGGCATTGGAGCTTCTCCATCATCCCCGATCTGCCGCCACAGATCCGCTTTGCCGAGGAGCCGAAGCGGGCCGTGAACGGCACGCTGGAACTGAGCTACGAAATCGAGGACGACTATGGTGCCGCCAGCGCGCAGGCGCTCTTCTCGCTGACGGAAAGCAGCCCGGCTGCGCGCCCCCTTTATGAGGCGCCCGAAATGCCCTTGAAGCTGCCGCGAAGCGACGGCAAGGCGAACGCTGCTAAGACGTCCCGCGACCTCACGCAACATCCGTGGGCAGGGCGTCCGGTAGAGCTTACCTTGTCCGTCACGGACGCTGCCGAGCAGATGGGGCAGAGCGAAACGAAAACCCTTATCCTTCCCGAACGGCCATTCACCAATCCGCTTGCACGAGCGCTGATCGAGCAGCGGCGCGAGCTGGCGCTGGACGCCAATCAGAAGCCGCGCGTGCTGGCGCTGATGCAGGCGGTCCTCCTGTGGCCGGAAGAAACGTTCGAACAGCTTTCTCACTTCCTCTTGATCTCAGCCGTCCGTTCCCGACTTTCGCATGCCGAATCCGACGATGCGCTGCGCGAGGTGGTGGACGAGCTATGGGAGATCGCCCTTATCATCGAGGATGGCGATATGACTGCCGCGGAAAAGCGGCTCAGTCAGGCAAGGGAAGCGCTGGAGCGCGCGTTGGAGGAAGGCGCCAGCGATGAAGAAATCGCCGAATTGATGGACGAGCTGCGTACCGCGATGCAGGAGTTTCTGCGGGAATTTGCCGAACGTGCCATGCAGAACAGGAATTTCGCAGAAGGCCAGGACAGCGAAACGATGCGCCAGAGCGATCTGGAACGCATGCTGGACGAGATCGAGGAACTGGCGCAGTCCGGCGCGCGGGACGAGGCGCGCGATCTGCTCTCGCAGCTCGAAAACATGATGAACAACCTGCAAATGGCGCAACCGGGAGAGGGGCAACCCGGCGGGCAGCAATCTGAAATGCGCCAGCAGATGGATCAGCTGGGCGAACTCATGCGCCGGCAGCAGGAATTGATGAACGAAACCTTCCGCCTCGACCAGCAGCAGCGTGGACAACAAGGCCAGCAAGGCCAGCAGGGCCAACTGGGCCAGGGGGAACAGCAGCAAGGTCCAGGTGAAGGCCAGGGCATGTCGCAAGAAGAGCTGGCCGAGGCGCTGCAGGGACTTCAAGAAGGCCAGGGTGGCCTGCGCGGTGACCTGGAAAGCCTGATGCAAGGTCTGGAAGGTCTTGGCATCCAGCCCGGCGAGGGCTTCGGAGAAGCGGGTGAAGCCATGGGCGAAGCGGAAGGCGCGCTAGGCCAGAGCCAGGGAGAGCGTGCAGTGGGCGAACAGGGCCGCGCGCTGGAGGCGCTGCGGCGCGGGGCCCAGGACATGATGAACCAGATGCAGCAGGCCATGCAGGGCGAGCAAGGCCAAGGCATGCAGGGCTCGCGTCAAAACAATGCCGGGCGCGATCCTCTTGGTCGCCCGCGCGCCACCACCGGACCGGACTTCGGCGATTCGGTCGATGTACCGGATGAAATCGATCGGCAGCGTGCGCGAGAGATCCTGGATGCGATTCGCCGCCGCCTGGGGGATGCGCTCAGCCCTGCGCTGGAGCGGGACTATCTGGAACGCTTGCTCGATATGCGGTGAACACGGAGTGTCTCCACCCGGCGTCGCCTCGATATCCTGATTTTTGAAACCTGTGTTCCCTCAGGCGGCCAGCGCCTGCCCTACGCGGGCGCGGATTTCTGCAAGGGTAAACGGCTTGTCGACCACGCCGGTTACCGTTCCTTCCAGTTCGGCGGTGCGCTCGCGCTGATCGGCAAAACCGGTCATCAGCAACAGGCGCAATTGCGGAAATGCATTCGAAGCCGCGCGCGCCATCTCTATTCCGTCCATGGCGGGCATGCGAATGTCGGACAGCACCAGATCAAAGGCGCCTTTCGCCTCCTCGATTTTTCCAAGTCCCTCCAATCCGTCCTCCGCGGTCTCGATCCGATGACCGGCAGCGGTAAGCGCGCGGGCGGTGAAATTGCGGACGGAGGGGTCGTCCTCGACAATCAGAACTTTGGCCATGACGCCACTATCCCAATCAATTCTTACGGTTCGCTGAACACCAGCCGGAAATTAGGGCATTTTTCCGCCAGACAAAAACATCTCAACGCCGCATAGGTGCGATGACCGGATCAAACGTCGCCCTTTACGACGCCAACGAAAGGCAACTCGCGAAAGGCGTGCGACACGTCCATTCCATAGCCGACAACGAAATAGTCGGGGCATTCGAAGCCTACAAAATCGGCCTCAAGGCTCGCCTGCCGGCGTGAGCGCTTGTCGAGCAATACGGCGATGGAAACGGATTTTGCACCGCGTGACAGCATCAGCTCACGCGTGAAATTCAGCGTCTTGCCGGATTCCAGAATGTCGTCGACCAACAGGATATCGCGACCCCGAACATCGTTGTCGATGTCTCGCAAGACATTGATATCACCGCTTGTCGTGCCGGCCCCGTAACTTGAGATCATGATGAACTCGACCTCGGGCGAAATACCGGCATCGTGCATGGCGCGGATGAGGTCGGCGGCAAAGATGAAGGAGCCCTTCAGCACTGAGACGACCAGCAGATCGTTGTAGTCGCGCCCGGCGACTTCCTTGGCCAATTCCAGATTGCGCCGGGCGATGGCCGAGGCGGAGTAGAGGACCTCGATTTGCTTGCCGCGAACCACAGGCATCAGTTTGATTCCTTTTCATGCATGAATGTTACCTACGACGAACTCACGGTCCGGTTGAGCAGAGCGTGCTGGTTGGAAAATGAAGTGTTGCCCGCTCGCACGTATTTTTTCCTTTTTGTCCCCAGAAAATGGTGCGACGCACGAGCGATTCCACCGGGCATCGTGCGAAACTCCGAAAGTGCCGTCAAAATCGGAACTTCACCCCCGGTGCGCCTTGTGAATTCGCTATTTGGCACGAACCGTTCTTTCGCCGGGCTGCGTTCCGGGCTAATTCGAAATGGTTAATGCTTCGCAATGCCGCCGCGTTCATGGCATATTTTAACCTGGAGTTAACCATGCGCTTCGAAGGTCGTACGCGTGCCCCGATGGCGCCTCGCCGCACGGTCATGTTCCGCAGACAACGCAGGTCGTTCAGGTGATCCGCTTCGAGAATGTAGGCCTTAGATATGGCATGGGTCCGGAGGTGCTCCGCGACGTCTCCTTCCATTTGCCCGAACGCTCCTTCCAGTTTCTGAGCGGGCCGTCGGGCACTGGAAAGACAACTTTGCTGCGTCTCCTTTTCATGTCGCTGAAGCCCACGCGCGGCCTCATCAACATCTTCGGCAAGGACCGTTCCCGGATCACTCGGGAGGACCTGCCGCTGATGCGCAGGCGCATCGGCATCGTCTTTCAGGATTTCCGCCTCCTCGATCATTTGACGACCTATGAGAATGTCGCCCTGCCGCTGCGCGTGCGCGGGCGCGAGGAAACCAGCTATCGCGGCGACGTAATAGAGTTGTTGAAGTGGGTGGGCCTCGGCGACCGCATGCATGTGCTTCCACCTGTGCTTTCAGGCGGGGAAAAGCAACGCGCGGCGATCGCCCGAGCGCTCGTCGAGCAACCGAGCATTCTGCTTGCCGACGAGCCGACCGGCAATGTGGATCCTCAACTCGCCCGCCGCCTGCTGCGCCTTTTGATCGAGCTCAACCGGATGGGAACCGCCGTCGTCATCGCCACCCATGACATCGGCCTGATGGATCAGGTCGATGCGCGGCGCATGGTCCTTTCGGGCGGAAGGTTGCATATCTATGACTAACATTTCCCAGCCTCGGCAGCAGGCGATCCACCTGAAGGAACGGATCCAGGCGGGGGTGAAACGGCAAGCCGCGCGGAGACTGGCCCAAAGGCAAACACCTATCGTACCGCCCGACAACGTTGCTGGAAGGGCAATGGTGCTCGTCATCGCCATCATGACCTTCCTGTCCTGTCTCACACTGGGCGCGGTGACGCTGGTGCGCGATACCGCTGCCACCTGGCAGACGCAGATTGCACGCGAAGCGACCATCCAGATCAAGCCCGCCGAAGGGCTGGACATGCAGAAGGCACTCACCGATGCGCGGGCCGTTGCGGCTGGTTACAGCGGAGTGGACAGTGCCGAGATTGTCGACGCAAGGGCGACCGCGCGCTTGCTGGAGCCTTGGCTCGGGCCCGGGCTTGATATGGATGAACTGCCCGTGCCGCGGCTCATCATTGTCGGCATCGACCCTGTCGACCGCCCCGATTTTGCGGCCATGCGCGCGGAACTGGCAGAGAAAGTGCCGGGGGCTGTGCTCGACGATCATCGCACCTGGGTCGACCGGCTGGTGGCGATGGCACGTTCGACCGTTAGCATCGGCATGAGCGTGCTTGTGCTGATGCTTTCGGCTACGGCCCTGACTGTCATCTTTGCCACGCGTGGTGCTATGGCAGGGAACGGGCATGTCATCGAAGTGCTGCATTTCGTCGGTGCCGAGGCACCGTTCATCGCCCGGCAGTTCCGTCGTCATTTCATGCTTGCCGGCTGCCGCGGCGCCGCTGCCGGCGGAATGGCGGCGATCATCGTCTTCATTCTGTTTTCCTGGTGGTCCTCCCACAATATAGCCACCCCGCAGGGAGATCAGGCAGCAGCGCTGTTCGGGAATTTCTCCATCGGCATTTCAGGGTATGTCGGCGTGGGATTGGCAGTGCTCCTCATCGGCATGCTGACGGCAACAACATCGCACGTTACGGTGATCACCTTCCTGAGGCGGATCGAGACATGAGACCTCACGCGATCCTACATCGCGTAACGCTTCGTGTGCACGGGCTGGCCGTTATGCCTGGAGCTCGCCGCTTTTGCACGTTAGGTACGGGATAATGAGCGAACTGACGAGCATAGACGGGGGAGTCGTTGCCGGCCGTCGCCGCCGCAGGCGCATTGCTGTCTACATCGTCGCCGCTGCCTTCCTGCTTTGCGTCTCCGCCTTCGCCGCCGGGTTTGCTCTTTTCGCTTATCACGTGGCACAGCTGGAGGCACCCAGTTCCCTCCATGAGGCCGACGGCATTGTGGCACTGACCGGCGGCCAGTCACGCATTGACGCAGCGCTTGATCTCCTGAAAGCAGGAAAAGGGAAACGGCTGCTCATAAGCGGGGTGAATCCCGCCGCTAGGGTCGACGATCTTCGGACCGCGACTGGCAGCGAGCGGTCACTTTTCAGTTGCTGTGTCGATATCGACCGGGTGGCGCTGAACACGGTCGGCAATGCCCAGGAGAGCGCGAAGTGGATGAACTCCAACACTTATGGCAGCCTCATCGTCGTCACCAACAACTACCATATGCCCCGCAGTCTGCTGGAGATGCGCCGCATCCTGCCGCACGCTGAACTGCACGCCTATCCGGTGGTGAACGCGCCACTGACGGGCGGCGCCTGGATGAGCGATCCCGACACCCTGCGTGTGCTCGCGACAGAATTTGTGAAATATCTTGCCGCCGTTGCACGCGGGCTGGTGCCCTGGCAGCAGTCCGGGACCGGGCTGCAGAGTCTCCCAGCCTCTGTCGCCCACAAATAGCGTGAATCGGTCATCGGCTCTTTTCAGGGCTTTGCCGTTCGTTCCCGGTGCGGTAACGAACGGGCTCGCATTGTCGATCCGGGTCCACACATGCTCATCCTCCGCTCGTTGGCTTTCAACGTCGCATTCTATGGAAACCTCATCGTCCAGATGATTGTCTGGACGCCGGTCTTTTTCCTTCTTCCGCGCAGGAAAGCCTGGTTCGTGCCCAAGGTCTGGGCCGCTTCCAGCCTATGGCTGCACAGGGTTCTGGCGGGCACCCGCGCGGAAATCACCGGGTTGGAAAACCTGCCGGACGGACCATGCATCATCGCCCCGAAACATCAGTCGTTCTGGGATACGATCGCCTTCCTGCCCTCGATCCCCGACGCGCTTTACATCCTCAAGCGGGAGCTGATGTGGATACCGTTCTTCGGCTGGTACGTCGCCAAGATGCGCATGATCCCGATTGATCGTGGCAGCCGCTCCAAGGCGCTGAAGAAAGCCGTTCGCATTGGCCGGGAATTGATGAAGGAAAACCGCCAGCTCATCATCTATCCGGAAGGAACGCGCCGCTCGCCCGGCGCCGAGCCGGCCTACAAATACGGCATTGTCGAGCTTTACGCGCAGCTCGGTGTTCCTGTCGTACCGGTGGCTCACGTGGCAGGCCTTTACTGGCCCCGGCGCAAGTTCCTGCGCTATCCGGGCACCATCCGTGCACGCTTTCTGCCGCTTATCGAAGCGGGATTGCCGCGCGACGAGTTTCAAAGGCGCCTGATCAGCGAGACCGAGGCTGCCTGCGATGCGCTTCTGTTGGAAGCGGCGAGCGCGCCGAACCCGCCGCCTCTGCCGGAAACGGCGAAACGCCGGCTGGCAGAGCTTGGCGCCACCGCGGATCTGTCCGGCATCTCCGTGCGCTGACAGCGCTATGATGTTGGCTGCTTTTGCCGCGTTCGCCGCGCCTTCGGCTTCTCCGCGCGGCGATGCTGCTCCGCGATCGGCGAGATGTCATCCATCGGAAAAGCGTCAACCGCGATGACCCTTTCCACCGCCTCTGCGGCGCGGGTCAGAAGATCCCGTTCGGTCTCGGAGATGACGCCGTTCTTCAGCGCCACATCGGCATCGCCGATCTTCGCCTTGCGCATTTTTCGCTCGATGCTCTCAGCCTTCGTGACAAGGCGGAAAGCCTCCTCCAGATCCTTGATCGGGTGTTCGCCGTGGCCCTCGCCCAGATAAAGCGCCGGCGTCAGACGATCGCGCTGGGCCGACGGTTTCATAAGGATTTCCGCTACGTCACCGATCTGCCGGTCGGAAGGGGTGGGATCAGGCACGCCGAAGGGGAAGGCAATGAAGCGGATCAGCCACGCCGCCCACCGCGCAGGCAGGTTGTCCAGCAGGCCCTTGAAGGCGATGCCGATGCGGCTTTCCCCCTGCTGCATGAGATAGTCGACAATGGGCCGGTCCTCCGGCGGCCGGTTTTCATCCTCGTATCGCTTCAGCACCGCGCCGAGGAGGTAAAGCTCCGCAAGGACGTCGCCAAGACGGGCCGAGAGCCGTTCCTTGCGCTTCAGGGCGCCGCCGAGGGTCAAGAGGGCGAGATCAGCCGTAAGCGCAAAAGCAGCGGCGTGGCGCGAAAGCGTTCTCCAATGGTGTGGCATGGCAGCATCGCCAGGCGCCGGGCCAAGCAGCCCGCAGGACCAGCCACGCAGAAACGCGCGGCCGGCATTCTTCATGGAATGTCCGATATGTTGCCAGAATGTCTTATCGAACGCTTCGAGCCCGCGCGCCTGGTCGCTATCGGAAAGAGCCAGAAGTTCCTTCAGCATAAATGGATGCGAACGGATTGCGCCCTGGCCGAAGATCATCAGATTTCGGGTCAGGATGTTGGCACCCTCGACCGTAATTCCAATGGGCACCGCCCGATGTCCCGCCGCCAGATAATTGCGCGGCCCCTCGATAATCGCCTTCCCGCCATGGATATCCATCGCGTGGTTCAGCGAGCGGCGCATGCGTTCGGTCGCGTGATATTTCATGATCGCGGAGAGAACGGAAGGCCGATGGCCCTCATCGAGCGCCGCGAGCGTCAATCGCCGTGCCGCGTCGATCAGATAGGCATTGCCGGCGAGTTCGGCGAGCGGCTCCTGCACGCCCTCGAACCGGCCGATGGACACGCCAAATTGCGTGCGCACCCTTGCATAGGCGCCGCTGGCGCGGGCGGCCATAGCGGCCGAGGCCGCCGATTGCGACGGCAGAGAGATGCTTCGCCCGGCCGCAAGCGCCGTCATCAGCATGGTCCAACCCTGGCCGATCTGCGCCTCGCCACCAAGAATGTGGTCAAGCGGCACGAAGACATCCTTGCCGTAGAGCGGACCGTTCTGGAAGAAGGTGAAAAGGGGAATATGCCGTTCGCCGTGGCTAATCCCAGGCGTATTGGTGGGCAGGAGCGCAACTGTGATGCCCAGTTCCCTACCGCGCCCCAGGTGATTTTCTGGGTCAAGCATCTTGAAGGCAAGCCCCATGACGGTGGCGACCGGTCCCAGCGTGATGTAGCGCTTGTGGAAGTTGAGCCGCACGCCCAGCACACGCTTTCCCTTCCACACACCGTATTCCACCACCCCCGTGTCCGCCATGGCCGCCGCGTCGGACCCGGCGTGGGGCGAGGTAAGCCCGAAACAGGGGATTTCCCGCCCGTCCGCCAGGCGGGGCAACCAGTGATCACGCTGCTTATCCGTGCCGAAATGCATGAGAAGTTCGCCCGGACCGAGCGAATTCGGCACCATCACCGTCACGCCCGCGACGACGCTGGCGGAGGAAAGCGTGCGTACAACTTCGGAATGGGCGGTATTGGAAAAACCAAGCCCGCCATATTGTTTCGGAATGATCATTCCGAAGAATTTCTCGCGACGCATGAAATCCCAGACGGATTTTGCCAGGTCCCGGTCGCGCCAGTTGAGTGTCCAGTCGTCAACCAGACCGCAAAGCTCCGCCACCGGCCCGTCCATGAAGGCCTGCTCTTCGGGCGAAAGCTTTGCCGGCCGCATGGCCAGAAGCTCGTCCCAATCGGGATTGCCCGTGAAAAGCGCACCGTCCCACCAGACCGTTCCGGCGTCGATCGCCTCCCGCTCCGTTTCCGAGATCGGCGGCATGATGCCACGGGCCCATGAATACAGCGGACGGGTGAGCCGATCACGGCGGAATGTACGCAAATCCATGAACGCTGTCTCCGTCGAAGCCATTTGGCGGTTACGAGAAAGGATGCCTCAGCATGTTCTAAGGGACCGACGGCGCTCCAAAAGGAAAATGTTGGCCGTGAGGCAACAGTTCCCGCCGATAAAGGATACTCACCCGGTCTGCCGGCATTCGGCAGCGGGCGGGGCGTCTTCGCCCAGCGTCAGATCATAAAGCGTCGCATCCGCGCCCTTGGTCCACCATATGAAGCGTCCGCCTGCATAACGCGCGCCGGAAGCGGCAAGCACGTTGGAGGCGACAACCGGCTCACCCTCATAGGCAAAAACCGCCAGCGAGACCGGACCCGCATTGATATATTCGACGTTTATCGAAAGGTCTCCGCAATCGTAGTCGATCAGATTGCGGTCCACGGCCGTATCAAGAGGAAGTGGAATTGTTATCTCCGCCCCGGCGTTGCCCGCAAAGGCCGCAAGACTGGATCCGAACGCAAGCGTGAAAAAGAAAAGGCGCATGCGACACTCCTTTTGCGCGGGAGCATAGTATGCAAGCCCGACGCGGGCAAACGCTCAGCTGCTGTTGGCAGGAAGCGCTGCTCTTATAAGCTCTTGAGCGTCCTCACCCGACCAGTCGGCAGGGCCGTTCATATGTGCCAGAAGGCAACCCTCGCCATCGACCAGCAGCGTCACGGGCAAGCCCAGAGCCAACCCGCGAGTCTTCATCGTATTGAAGATCTCGGTCGAACTGTCCCGGTAACGGGCAAGCGACTCGACGCCAATTTCCTGAAGAAACGCGCCGGGCTTGTCGTCGCTGCCGCGATCGATATTGACAGCCACGACCTCGAAACGCTCCGAGCCCATCTCCCGCTGCAGGATGTCGAGCGCGGGCATTTCCTCCCGGCAGGGCGCACACCACGTGGCCCAGAGATTGACCAGCAGCGTCTTCCCGGCGAAATCGGCAATGGTCATCGCCGTCCCGTCCGGCCCGCTGAAGGCAAGATCTTCAAGGGATTGCGGCGTTTCAGCGGGCATCATGGCAGCCACAGCACCGCCGATGGCGGGTTCGAGCGCCGCGATCTTTTCCGCCTTGGCCGGGCACACGCTCTCTTCACCGCCGGCAACGCTCGTGTTGCCATCCGCACCGCCCATCACGTATACGGCGGTAACCCCGGCGAGAAGGCCTGCGACCGCGGCAAGCGCGACCAGGCGAAACGCTGGAAAATTCCAATTCATCTTCGGCATTTCTGACACTCCAGCACCCGGTTATCACAATGAGCGAAAACAAGGCCAGCAACCGCATGTGGGGCGGACGTTTTGCCTCAGGGCCCGATGCTGTCATGGAGTCGATCAACGCGTCCATCGGCTTCGATAAAAAGCTCTATGCGCAAGACATCCAGGGCAGCCTGGCGCATGCTGCCATGCTTGCCGAAACTGGCATAATTTCGACCGAGGACGAACGAAAGATCGCTCAAGGCCTCAATACGATCCTGTCAGAGATCGAGGCGGGCACATTCCAGTTCTCGGCAAAGCTGGAAGACATTCACATGAATGTGGAGGCAAGACTCGCCGAGCTGATCGGCCCTGCCGCCGGCAGGTTGCACACCGCCCGTTCACGCAACGATCAGGTGGCGGTCGATTTTCGCCTTTGGGTGAAGGAGGAACTTCAGCGCGTCGATGCAGCGCTTGGTCGCCTGATCGAGGCCTTTCTCGTCCGCGCCGAAGAGCATGCTGCGACGGTGATGCCCGGTTTCACCCATCTCCAGGCCGCCCAACCCGTCACCTTCGGCCACCACCTGATGGCGTATGTGGAGATGTTCGGCCGCGACCGCAGCAGGGTGCGCGATGCTGTCGAGCGGCTCGACGAATGCCCCCTTGGGGCCGCGGCCCTCGCCGGCACCGGCTTTCCCATAGACCGGCACCGGACGGCGAAGGCGCTCGGCTTCCGTGAACCCACGCGCAATTCCATCGATACGGTTTCCGACCGTGACTTCGCGCTTGAATTTCTTTCTGTCGCTGCCATCTGCGGCACGCATCTGTCGAGATTGGCCGAGGAGATCGTCATCTGGTCTACGCCGCAATTCGGCTTTGTGCGCCTTTCGGATGCCTTCTCCACCGGCTCGTCCATCATGCCGCAGAAGAAGAACCCGGATGCTGCCGAACTGATCCGCGCCAAAACCGGCCGCATCAATGGCGATTTGGTCGGCCTTTTGACGGTCATGAAGGGATTGCCGCTCGCCTATTCCAAGGACATGCAGGAGGACAAGGAAGCGGTTTTCGATGCTGCGGACGCGCTCGATCTGATGCTGGCCGCAATGACGGGCATGATCGGCGATCTGGAGGTCGACAAGCAGGCGATGAAGCGCGCGGCGGGCGCGGGCTTTTCGACCGCCACCGACCTTGCCGACTGGCTGGTGCGGGAAGCCGGTCTGCCGTTTCGGGAAGCGCATCACGTGACGGGCCGGGCTGTAGCCCTCGCCGAGGAAAGAAAATGCGGACTGGAAAAGCTGCCTTTATCGGATCTTAAGGCGATCCATTCCGGGATTACAGAGGATGTCTTCTCGGTTCTCTCGGTGTCTAACTCCGTCAAAAGCCGCACATCCTATGGCGGCACGGCACCCGCGCAGGTGCGCCGCCAGATCCGCTCCTGGAAGCAGCGGCTGAAACGGGATGCAAGGGCGGGCAAAAAAGGCTAGAACGCAGTCTCTATAGGAACAGCAAATGAACACGCGCGCCACGCTTATTCTCCTCATGCTCAGCTTGACGGTCAGCCTTGCCGCCTGCGGCCGAAAAGGGGCGCTCGATACGCCCTACGAGGCAGCCGTGGAAGCGCGCGAGGAAGCCCGAGACAATGACGAACCCTTGCCGCCTGAGCCGCAAAGGCCGAACCGGGACCGTCCTTTTTTCCTCGACCCGCTGATCTAGTCGACCGCCTGATGACGCTGTGGGTCACTTCCGCATGCCCCGCGGGGGTTGCCGATCATTTCCTGATTGTCACGCAGAAAGGGAAACGCCGTGAACCATTTCCAATATCGTGACGGCGTGCTCCATGCAGAGGATGTGCCGGTACCGGAAATCGCTGCCGCAGTCGGCACGCCCTTTTACTGCTATTCCACGGCAACGCTGGAGCGGCACTATCGGGTCTTTGCCGATGCGCTGTCCGGTCTCGACTCCCTCGTCTGCTATGCGATGAAAGCCAATTCCAACCAGGCGGTGCTGAAGACACTCGGCCGTCTGGGGGCGGGTGCGGATGTCGTCTCGGAAGGCGAATTGCGCCGGGCGCTTGCCGCCGGAATTCCAGCGGACAAGATCCTTTTCTCCGGCGTTGGCAAAACCGCGTCTGAAATGGATTTCGCCCTCGCGGCGGGCATCATGTGCTTCAATGTGGAATCCATACCGGAGCTGGAGCTCCTGTCAGCCCGCGCGAACGCGCTCGGGCTGAAGGCGCCGGTTTCGATCCGCATCAACCCCGATGTCGATGCCCGCACGCACAGGAAAATCTCCACCGGCAAGGCCGAGGACAAATTCGGCATTTCATGGAAAGACGCACGGGATGTTTATGCACGTGCATCGAAGCTGCCCGCGCTGCGCGTCGCCGGAATCGACATGCATATCGGAAGCCAGATCACCGAATTGCAGCCCTTCGACCAGGCATTTGCGCTTCTGACGGAACTGACGGAGATATTGCGCGCCGACGGTCACGCCATCGAGCATGTGGACCTTGGCGGCGGTTTGGGCGTTCCGTACCACGAGGAGACCGATCCGCCGCCCTTGCCGGACGCCTATGCGGAGATTGTGCGCAAACACGTAAGGCGGCTGGGCGTAAAGGTCATTTTCGAGCCCGGACGCCTGATCGCCGGCAATGCCGGCATTCTGGTCTCGCAGGTCATCTATGTGAAGGAGGGGAAGGCCAGGAATTTCCTGATCGTCGATGCAGCGATGAACGACCTTATCCGCCCCACCCTCTACGACGCTTATCATGCCGTCCGCCCGGTGCATGCTCCGGCCCAAAGTGCCCCGCGCATGAAGGTGGATGTGGTCGGCCCGGTTTGCGAGACCGGAGACTTTCTGGCGCAGGACCGCGACCTGCCGGTCATGAAGCCGGGCGACCTCATCGCCGTCGGCACCGCCGGCGCCTACGGTGCGGTTCTGGCGAGTACCTACAATTCACGCCTCCTGGTGCCGGAGGTTCTGGTAAAGGATGGGCGCTTTCACGTGGTGCGTTCTCGACCCAGCTATGACGAGCTGATCCGGCTCGACTCCCTGCCCGACTGGCTTTAGAGGCGGTGCGTCCATTTGGACGCACAAAGGACGCTCTATCTCATTGAATCTACGCATCGTGCTTTCCGAAAATCGATTCAGATTTTCGGGCCGGAAAACTGGTCCGGCTTTTCGATGGGCCGGTAATTTCACCCGGTCTTGGCATGCTCCAGTATGCGCTTTGCGGCGTCATGAGGCGGGCCGGCAACAACCGGCTGTACAGCCGCGGCGGGCTGCGACCCCGGTTTTCCGCCTCTCTTGCTCGAGGTCTCGGAAAGAAATCGGGCGACGCCGTACTGGATGAGAATACCCAGAAGAAGAAGCACGCTTTCCTGCAGCAGGTTCGTCTCGAAGCGAACGCGGAGAACCTGGAGCGTGATGGCCACAACCGAGCCTGTTGCGAAGACGGAAAGTCCATATTGCCCCATCAGCTCGATTGGCCGGAAGGCAGGTGCTTTCAAAAATCGCGAGATGGCTGAAAGGTTTGTCAGCACATAGGCCAGCGCCAGCGCATGCAGTAGCCGTGGGGCGGAAAGAAAGGTCTTGTCGAAACCGGCAATGAAGAAGGGAAGATGCCCTCCAGTGGGAAACGCTCCCATGCGCAATTTCATCCAGACAATGGAAAAGGCGAGAAAAAAGGCTGAAAGTCCGAAGAGCCAGTGCCGGTAAGGGACGAACTTCTTCCCCTCGCGCGCAGAAAGGCCAGCGGCAATGCCGATTGCATAAATGAGCTGCCAACTCAGCGGATTGAAGAACCATCCGCCCGGATTGGGAAAATTCGGAAAGTTGAGGCGGAAGGCGCCAGCGACGATCCACACCATCATCGCCAGCATCACCAATGCCAGTCTGCTGCGGAGGCCGACAAGAATATAAAGCGGCGAGATTGCCAGAAGCTCGAAATAGAGTGGCAGAATGTTGAAATAGCCGATCTGATGACTGAGTATCGGCAGGCCCACCATCGCGGCGAGCGGCTCGCTCAGGAAGGCGGTAAAATTCACCCGCGATACGATCGGATAGGCATCAAGAAAAAGGATGCCTGCGCCGAGAACCGCGATTGCCAGCACCGATGTGACGATATGTGCAACATAGATGGTGCCGGCGCGCTTCCACACGCGCAGAAGCGCCTGTCCATACCCGCCCGCCTTGAACCCACGCGAATAGGCAAGCCCGACGGCGATGCCCGACATCAATACGAAGGCTTCGGCCGCGTCGGAAAAGCCGAAATTGCGGGAGGTGAATTTCTCGAATGCGTTGCCGGGCACATGATTGATGAAAATTGTCATCAATGCAAGTCCGCGGAAAATGTCGAGACGATGATCCCGACCCCTTGGGGCCAGCGGAAAACCGGCCGTCATCGGCCGTTCCCGATACCTGTGGAGGGGCTTGGCTCGGCAAAGATCTGGTCCGCATCCATTGCTGGAGCCGCATGCCAGCGCGCCAGCACCTCCCGTTGAAGCTGAATCACCGGCGAGGAGGTCATCTCCTCAGCCGTGACGAAAAGGCCGAGTTGCGTGCGCAGCGCGTGCGAGGCCAGAGAGGTGGTCGTAATGAGCAGAGGCGCCAGCACCTGTGGCCCCGCAACCAGCATGACCCAGAAAAGGTAGTCGGGAGCAAAACTGTAGGCGGCACCGATTGTCATCAGGCCAACAACGACGATCCACCAGCTCGCGGCCCAGGCTTCTCCAAGGCTTACGCGGCCCGCATCGCGATCAGCCGCTGGCCAGCCCGCATCCACGCCAGCCAATACCTCGATGACCGAGCGCGTCTGGAACAGCATCATCACCGGCGCAAGCAGACTGGTGCAGGCAATCTCGATGATTGTGCTGAGGACACAGCGAAGGTTTCCACCGAAATGCCGGTTGCGGCCGGTGATTGCTCCATCAATGACAATGAGCACCTTCGGTCCGATGAGAAGGCCAACGACGCCCGTCAGCAACGCCAGTGCATTTGCTTGCTCGACACGCGGAAAAACGGGGAGTCCCGGCACGGGAAAATAGTCCGGAATGACCTCCATCGCGGGGGCGGCTATGCTCGCAGCAAGGAACAGCGCCCACACGGGCGCGGCAACATAGGCCATGATGCCCTGAAGGAACACGAAGCGGTTCCACCCCTTCAGGCCGGGAGCCCCGGCGATGCGCGCATGTTGCAGATTGCCCTGGCACCAGCGCCGGTCGCGCTTTGCAAAATCGACCACATTGTCCGGCCCCTCCTCGAACGAGCCGCGCAGGTCCGCGTCGAGGCGCACCTTCCAGCCGCTACGCGCCAGCAGCGCGGCCTCCACATAGTCATGGCTGAGAATATGACCTCCGAAGGGCGGTTTCCCCGTCAGTTGCGGCAGGCCGCAGCTCTGGGCGAACGCGCGCGTGCGCACAATCGCATTATGGCCCCAGAATGGACCTTCCCTGCCCTGCAACATCGCCAGCCCTCTGGCGTAGACGGGCGAGTAATAGGATGCGGAAAATTGAATGGCGCGGCCGAAGAAGGAACGGGCGCGCACGACCTTGGGCAGCGTCTGCAAAAGACCGAGATCGGGATCGGCCTCCATGCGGCGAACCATCTCGGCCATTGTCGCGCCTTCCATCAGACTGTCGGCGTCGAGAATGATGAGATAATCGTAAAGAGCCCCCGATGTCTTGATGAAATCCGCGATGTTGCCTGCCTTCTTGCCGGGGTTCGACTGCCGCCGGCGGTAAAATATGCGGCAGGCATCACCCACCTCCCGCTTGAGGCGCGAAAGATAGAATTCTTCCTGCAAGGCAATCCGCTCGTCATTCGTGTCCGATAGAATGGCAAAATCGAAGTGCTGGGCGGCCCCGGCGCGATCGATGCTCAGCGCCATTGCGGCCACATGGGAAAAGGATTTAGCCGAATCTTCATTGTAGACCGGAAGCAGAACCGCCGTACGCACGGGCGCTGGCGGGCGCGACGGGGGAATGTGGCTCCTTGTGCGGGTGGCTGCCAGGCCATTGAGTGCCAGCACCGCGCCCCAGGCGAGCCAGGCGGTGCTCACCGCCAGCAGGCCCACCCTCAGAAGATCCAGCCATTGCAGCCCGTCGGAATGAAAATAGCCGATGGCGAGCAAACTGGCGGTGGCTGCCATGAGCAACGCAAAGGAAATGGCCAGTACGCGCCGAAGTGTAACCATGACAACATCCCAATGCGATTTATGGGGACAATCCCGCTATCGCGCTCCCAGCCATTCGAACAGCGGCCGCAGCAGCATGCCGCGCGTGCGCCGACGCACCAGAACCTGCTCCGGCATCGCCATCGGCGCAATCGGCAGCGCGCTCTGCTGGAGAAGATCGCGTGGCAGGGCTGCATTTTCAGGATTATCCATCGCTTCTTCTCCACTGATAACACCAAATTTCAGAAAGCCGCTGGCCGTCAAAATCCAGGTAGGCGCTCAATTCCACGGGCGCATC
>JAJUHJ010000042.1 GCA_029279965.1 Phyllobacteriaceae bacterium | reverse complement strand
CTTTGCGAGTTCATTACCGGTATGAGCCGCGCGTTGCGATAGGTTGCTGCCGCCTCCTCGCCGAACAGGCCATTGAAGACGAAAATCTCCGCATCCGGCAAGACCGCGCGCAAGACCGCGCCCTCATGGGGCAATGCCACAAAAAACCTGCGACATCCTGCTGCCCACAACGTATCGGCCACCGCCTCTATCCCCACGCCGTACGCATCCGCTTTTACTACACCCGCGGCCTGGGCCGGCTGCGACCGCTTGGCAAGAAAACGATAATTCTCAGCAAGCGCCGAAAGGTCGATGGTCAGCCGCCCACCCGCCAGATGCGGTGGGGGAGCGGTTCTTTTCGTCTCCGACAGATAGGGCACGGCTAGTCGAACCGCTCCGGCAGGTGCGAATCATCGGCGAGGTCGAAGAAGCGGGTAAATTCGCCTTGGAAGCCGAGATTGATCGTGCCTGTCGGTCCGTGCCGTTGCTTGGCGATGATGACTTCGGCCTTGGCGCGTGCCTCGTTCATCTCCGTCTCCCATTTGAGGTATTCTTCCGAGCCGGGCTTGGGTTCCCGGTTCTTAAGATAATATTCCTCACGATATACGAAAAGAACCACGTCTGCATCCTGCTCGATGGAGCCGGATTCGCGCAGGTCGGAAAGTTGCGGACGCTTGTCGTCGCGGCTTTCCACTTGTCGGGAAAGCTGCGAGAGCGCGATGATCGGAACGCCGAGTTCCTTGGCAAGCGCCTTGAGGCCCGTCGTGATCTCGGTGATCTCCTGCACGCGGTTCTGTTGTGCGCGGGCGCTCGTGCCCTGCATGAGCTGCACATAGTCGATGACGATCACATCGAGCCCGCGCTGACGCTTGAGCCGCCGCGCCCGCGCCGCAAGCTGAGCGATGGAGATGCCGCCCGTCTGATCGATGAAGAGCGGGATTTTCTGCATCATCTGCGCACAGCCCACGAGCTTCTCGAAATCGGCTTCGCTTATCTCACCACGGCGGATTTTGGAGGAGGGGATTTCCGTTTGTTCGGAAATGATACGCGTGGCGAGCTGCTCCGACGACATTTCAAGCGAGAAAAAGCCGACCACGCCGCCATTGGCTGCCGTGAAGGACCCGTCCGCTTGCTGCGCGGGCTCGTAGGCGGCAGCGATGTTGAAAGCGATGTTCGTTGCCAGCGAAGTCTTGCCCATGCCCGGGCGGCCGGCGAGAATGATGAGGTCGGACGGTTGCAGACCGCCCATGCGTCGGTCGAGGTCACGCAGGCCCGTAGCGATGCCCGACAGATGCCCATCGCGCATGAACGCGGCGTTGGCCATGTCGATGGCCACCTTCGTGGCATCGCCGAAGCTCTCGAACCCGCCATCGTAGCGCCCCGTCTCGGCCAATTCGAAAAGCCGCCGTTCGGCATCCTCGATCTGTGCCTGCGGAGCCATGTCGACCGGTGCGTCATAGGCGATGTTGACCATGTCCTCGCCGACGGTGATCAGTGCCCGGCGGACGGCGAGATCGTAGATGGCACGGCCGTAATCGGCAGCATTGATGACGGTCACGGCTTCCGCCGCCAGCCGCGCGAGATACTGTGCCAGCGTCATCTCGCCCACCTTCTCGTCCGCAGGCAGGAAGGTCTTGATGGTTACCGGATTGGCAATCTTGCCCATGCGGATGAGTTCGCCCGCGACCTCGTAGGTCTTGCGATGCAGCGGCTCATAAAAATGATCGGGTTTCAGGAAGTCGGAGACGCGGTAGAAGGCATCATTGTTGATAAGGATAGCGCCGAGCAGCGCCTGTTCGGCCTCGATATTGTTGGGCGCCTCGCGGTAAAGCGGCGTTTCCGCCGTATTCAGTTTGCGGACTGCGTCGGCCATTCTGTTTTCCGTATCCTTACCGGCTGCCGGAAAACAGCAAACACAAATCCGGCACCCCCCAATGCGCCCGTCCTAACCTTCCAGCTTTTGCGTTGTAAGCCGAAGGCTATTCTTTTGGCGTTAAAGCACCCGTTATCCACTGCGGCATCGCACCGGTGGAAAACCCGGGATAGCAGTGTTGACAACGAATCGGTCACGCCGCGCTGAATATAGTCCTATTCCGCCGCGTGCGAGAAAGCCTTTCGGCTGTCCGGCGCTGCCAGCTTGCGTTCCGTCTCGACCATATAATCTCGCGTCAGCGGCAGCGTTTCACGCTTCTTGGCAATCTGTATCTGGAAGTTCACCATGTCTTGCCAGCGGAATGAGGCTTCGGACCCGGCAAGATAGAACTCCCACATGCGTGCGAAACGCTCATCATAGATTGCCACAGCCTTGTCCCGGTTGGCCATGAAACGCTCGCGCCAGTTCTTCAGTGTCTCCGCATAATGCAGGCGCAATATCTCGACATCGGTCACGATCAGACCGGCTCTCTCGATCGCCGGCAGAACCTCTGAGAGCGAAGGAATATAGCCCCCGGGGAAGATGTATTTGCGGATGAAGGCGTTGGTGACGGAAGGGCCGGAGGTGCGGCCGATCGTATGCAGGAGCATCACGCCGTCATCGCTCATCAGCTGCGCACATTTTTCGAAAAACGTCCGGTAATGGTTGATACCCACGTGTTCGAACATGCCGACCGAGACGATGCGGTCGAAAGGACCGGACAGCGAGCGGTAATCGGTTAGTTCGAAACGCGCCCGGTCGGCAAGATTCGCATCTTGGGCACGTTGGCGTGAAACGCCGAACTGCTCTTCCGAAAGCGTCACACCCAGCACATTCACATCGAACTGACCCGCCAGGTAAAGCCCCATGCCGCCCCAGCCCGAGCCGATATCGAGCACCTTCTGGCCGGGTTCCAGCGCCATTTTGGCTGCTATGTGGCGCTTCTTGGCTTCCTGCGCCTCTTCCAGCGTGGCATCGGGCGTCGGGAAATAGGCACAGGAATATTGCAGATCTTGATCGAGGAACAGCCGGTAAAGCTCGCCTGAAAGGTCGTAATGGCGCTGCACGTTGCGTTTCGAGCGCCCAGCCGGATTGAACTGGTGCAGGCGGCGGAAGAGGTAACGCACACCTTCGCCGAGCTTCATAACGAGCGCCTCGCGGCCACCTTGCTCGAAATTCTTGTATGTGATCTCGAGCAGAGCGAGAGGGTCACCCTCCAGGAAATCGATCTGCCCGTCCATATACATTTCCGGCACCGCGAGCATGGGGTCGAGAGCGATAGCCCGCTCTGCGGTGCCGGAATGGATGACCACATGCACCGGTTTGCCGGAGCCGTCGCCGAAACGGTGCACTGCGCCTTCCGCGTCCGTGATGCTCAAGGACCCGATCTGCACAAGGCGCGAGACAAATTTCTCAAGCAAACGATTCATCGCTGCCCCGCATCATCAACTAATCAATATGTAACAAATGCGCCGGGATTGAAAAGGCTCCAGAACCCCCAGCCGGTAAGCTGCTGATGGTAAACGATATCGACTTGAGAATGAAATTATATTGTAAGTCAATGACTTGCGAAAATGAAGCTATTTGCAAGGAGCGCTGGTTCAACTTTTCCCATGCACTGGCTCAGTTCTGTGTACGCTCCAAAGCAGCAAAAAACAGCCGCTCAGTCTTGCCCGGCTAACGAAATTGCCTTGCGGCGAATCACCGAGCGAACACGGCATTATAAAATAGCAGGCACGTGTCCTGTGCGCCCTTGTCGGCGCACAGGAGATTACCGAGACAGCCGAAGTGCCATCGACAATCCGAAGCGAAGTGTCAGGCTTCCTCGTCACCCTCCGCGCGCGCGGCGGTATCTTCCTCAGCCTCGGCAGCGTCCTCCCGATCTTCCTCGGCAGCAAACTCTGCGTCAGGGTCGAAGAAAGCCTCGGGACGAGAGCTCTCGTTGATGTCCTCTCCGTAGATCGCTTCGGCTGAATCGAGCCTTTCACCGCGCGCCTGTCGCTCCGCCTCGTCGGCCGAGCGGGCAACGTTAAGGGAGATTGTCACGATCACTTCCGGGTGCAGCGCGATGTCTACATTCGTAATGCCAATGGTTTTGATCGGGTGATTGAGCTCAACCTGATTGCGCCCGACCTTGAAACCGTTTTCGTTCAGCACATCGACGATGTCGCGCGGCGACACGGAACCGTAAAGCTGACCGGTTTCAGCGGCAGAGCGGATGACGACGAAGCTCTGGCCGTCAAGCTTCTCGGCAACACCCTCAGCTTCTGTTTTCCGCTCGAGGTTACGTGCTTCCAGTTCGACACGCTGCGCCTCGAACTTCGCCTTGTTGGCTTCGTTTGCACGCAGCGCCTTGCCCTGCGGCAAAAGGAAATTGCGCGCAAAGCCATCCTTGACCCTCACAACGTCGCCCATCTGGCCGAGTCGCGGGATGCGTTCCAGGAGAATAATTTCCATCGTTCCGTTTCCTTTATCTCATCCGGCATTCACCGGGTGCAATTGAGGCAGGCCAGGAAACGGTGGCAAAAGACCTGATTCGCTGTCCTGCCATGACGGCAGTTAGGGAGCAGCGCTCGTTGCGCCGTGGTCCCAACTCGGGGGGTAGCGATTTCCTCCACGCACCCGAAACGCAGGAGGAAGACGCGGGCGCTCGTGACAAAGCGCCCGCAGCCGAATCACTTCACCATATAAGGCAGAAGGCCGAGAAAACGGGCGCGCTTGATCGCCCGTGCAAGCTCGCGCTGCTTCTTCTGGCTGACGGCGGTGATGCGCGAAGGCACGATCTTGCCGCGCTCGGAGATATAGCGCTGCAGCAGCTTTATGTCCTTGTAATCGATCTTCGGTGCATTGGCCCCGGAGAACGGGCAGGTCTTGCGGCGGCGGTGGAACGGGCGCCGCGTGGGGATTTGATTGATGTCAACCATTATTGGGCTCCCTCATTGCTTTCGCGCGGACGGCGCGGGCCGTCGTCCCGGTCTCGTCGAGGACCGCGGTCATCCCGGCGCCCGCGGTCGCGGTCATCGCGACGCTGCATCATGGCCGAAGGGCCTTCTTCATGGGCATTCACCCGAATCGTCATGAAACGCAGAACGTCTTCGGAAAGACCCATCTGGCGTTCCAGTTCCTTCACGGCATCCGCAGGAGCGTCGATATCCATGAGGGTGAAATGAGCCTTACGGTTCTTCTTGATCCGATAGGCGAGGGACTTCAGCCCCCAATTCTCCACCCGGCCAACACTGCCGCCGCCATTCTCGATGACGCCCTTGTACTGCTCGACAAGTGCGTCGATCTGCTGCGACGAGAGGTCCTGCCGGGCAAGAAACACGTGTTCGTAAAGTGCCATTGTCTTGCCTTTCTCCATTCATCCTGCCGGATCTCAGCGGCTAGAGCCTCCGCGACTTCTCCTGCCCTGAACAATGCAGGGCGAGAAAGGCGCATTCGAGACGGTCGAGAGCGGAGACACGGGAGGCGGAAGCACTTCTGCTTCGCAACGGGCAATGGCCCGGCCCTCCGTTCAGCCCCCGGCTGGGACCGGCAGACCGCGCGCTTATACAGCTTTTGAGGCGGGATGCAAGTTTCCCAACGCAGACGATAGAGACGGTCCCTCAGGCCTTCAGCTTGTAACCGGTCTTGAAGATCCACCACACCAGCGCAATGCAGGCCGCAAGAAAAAGGGTGATCATGAAGATGCTGACCTGCGGACTGACGTCCGACGTTTCAAAGAAGCTCCAGCGAAAGCCGCTGATGAGGTAGAGCACCGGGTTGGCGAGTGTCACCTTTTGCCAGAACTCAGGCAGCATCTCGATGGAATAGAAGGAGCCCCCAAGGAAGACCAGCGGAGTGACGATCAGCAGCGGGATCAGTTGCAGCTTCTCGAAATTGTCGGCCCAGATGCCGATGACAAAGCCGAAGAGGCTGAACGTGATCGCCGTCGCCAACAGGAAAAATACCATGAAGAAGGGGTGGCGAATTTCTATGGGGACGAAAAGGTGTGCGGTCGCAAGGATGATGGTTCCCAGGATAACTGATTTTGTCGCCGCTGCGCCGACATACCCCAGCACGATTTCCAGGAAGGAGACAGGCGCGGAAAGCACCTCATAAATCGTGCCGACGAACTTCGGAAAATAGATACCGAATGAAGCGTTGGAGATGGAGTTCTGCAACAGCGTCAGCATCATCAGGCCCGGAACGATGAAGGAGCCGTAAGGCACACCGTCGATCTCATCGATTCGCGAGCCGATGGCCGCCCCGAAAACGATGAAGTAGAGCGAGGTGGACAAAACAGGCGAGACGACGCTCTGAAGCACCGTGCGCCGCATGCGCGACATTTCGAAAATATAGATGGATTTGACGGCCTGAAAATTCACCGTGCTTCCTCCACGAGAGTGACAAAAATATCTTCCAGTGAGCTCTGCTTGGTGTTCAGATCCTTCACCGAAATCCCTGCCCGGTTGAGATCGGCGAGCAGCGAGCCGATTCCGGTGCGTTCAGCGCCGGTGTCATAGCGATAGACGAGGCGCCGCCCATCATCCTCAAGGTCGAGATCGTATCGGTTCAACGCTTCCGGCAGGGAACCGAGCGGATCGTTGAGTTCCACCGTGAGCTGCTTCTTGCCGAGCTTGCGCATCAGCTCAATCTTTTCGTCGACAACGATGATGCGTCCCTTATTGATGACGCCCACGCGATCGGCGATTTCTTCGGCTTCCTCGATATAATGGGTGGTCAGAATGATCGTGACACCCGTCTCGCGCAGACCGCGTACGAGCTGCCACATGTCCTTGCGCAACTCCACGTCCACACCGGCGGTCGGTTCGTCGAGGAACAGGATCTCCGGTTCGTGCGCGAGCGCCTTGGCGATCATCACACGACGCTTCATGCCGCCTGAAAGCTGAAGAATCCTGTTGTCCTTCTTGTCCCATAGGGAAAGGTCCTTCAGGATCTTCTCAATCAACTCCGGCTTTGGCTTCTTGCCGAAAAGGCCGCGACTGTAGCTGACCGTGTCCCACACCGTTTCCCAGGTTTCTACGAAAAGCTCCTGCGGAACGAGCCCGATCTTTTCGCGGGCGGCGCGGAACTCGCGGATAATGTCGTGGCCCTGTACCTGCACAGTTCCACTCGTTGGATTGACGAGGCCGCAGACGATGGAAATCAGCGTTGTCTTGCCTGCACCATTGGGGCCCAGGAGGGCGAGGATTTCGCCCTTGCGGATTTCCAGATCCACCTCGTGCAGGGCGGTAAAGCCCGAATCATAGACCTTGGAAAGTTTCGAAATCGAAATGGCTTGCTGCATGGGAAACCGTCGGGCAGAGAAACAGAAACATGCGTTGGTACGCCGCCACGGATGGTGTCGCTAAGATGCGACAGAACCAAAGCCGGTCCCATATAGGTCAGTTGAATGGCAGTTGCCATAGCGTCAGGATACGGGGCTGACATTTCCTGACAAAATGTCAGTCCGGCCACTTGCGAATGCTGGGTTAAAGGCTTGACGCGGCCGGAGTGTTGCGCCACCACCTGCGCCGCAGATGAAGATAGAACCGGAGCGCCTTCCATGAGCATCGCTTTCACCTTTCCAGGCCAGGGCAGCCAGGCGGTGGGGATGGGGCTTGATTTGGCCGAGGCTTTCGCTGAGGCGCGCGCCGTCTTTGAGGAGGTGGACGAGGCGCTCGGCCAGCATCTGTCAAAGATCATGTGGGAGGGGCCGGAGGATGAGTTGACGCTCACTGCCAATGCTCAACCGGCGCTGATGGCGGTTTCGCTCGCAGCCATGCGCGTGATGGAGACAGCGGGTCTATCGCTCAAGGACAAGGTTGCCTATGTGGCCGGGCATTCGCTGGGCGAGTACTCCGCGCTTGCAGCCGCCGGTACCTTCACGGTCGCTGACACGGCGCGCCTTCTGCGGATCCGTGGCAATGCCATGCAGGCGGCGGTCCCGGTCGGCGAGGGCGCCATGGCGGCCATCATCGGGCTTGAGGCGGCAGACGTGGAAAAGGTTTGCACCGAAGCGTCGGGCGGGGCTGTCTGCCAGATCGCGAACGACAATGGCGGCGGGCAACTCGTCATCTCCGGCACGCGAACGGCCGTCGAGCAAGCCGCGCAGCTTGCCTCCGAGCGGGGTGCCCGGCGCGCGATCATGCTGCCGGTATCCGCGCCTTTCCATTCGGCTTTGATGGCGCCTGCCGGCGAGCGGATGCGTGAAGCCCTTTCCGGAGTGTCGAAGAATGCTCCTGCCGTGCCGGTGGTCGCCAACGTAACCGTCAGCCCGCTGAACGATCCGGAAGATATTGCTGCCCGGCTGGTAGAGCAGGTAACCGGGCGCGTGCGCTGGCGGGAGACAGTCGAGTGGTTCGGCAGGAACGGCGTCGATACACTCTATGAAATCGGCACCGGCAAAGTGCTTACCGGACTGGCCCGCCGCATTGACCGCAATCTCAAGGCGGTCGCCGTCAACACGCCGGCCGATATCGAAGCGGTCACTGCCGCATTGCTGTAGGGTCTGCGACATCTCTGAAACAGGGGAGACTACAATGTTCGATCTCAGTGGCCGAAAGGCGCTCGTAACGGGTGCGTCGGGCGGCATCGGTGAGGCGGTTGCCCGCGCCCTGCATGCTCAGGGCGCCACCGTCGGTCTGCACGGCACGCGCGTCGAAAAGCTTGAGGCGCTCGCGGGCGACCTTGGCGATCGCGTGAAAATCTTCCCCGCCAACCTTTCCGAGCGCAGCGAAGTCAAGGACTTGGCGGCAAAAGCCGAATCGGAACTGGAAGGTGTCGACATTCTCGTCAACAATGCCGGCATCACGCGAGACGGTCTTTTTGTGCGCATGAGCGATGAGGATTGGGATACGGTCCTTGAAATCAATCTTACCGCCGCGTTCCGGCTCACCCGCGAGCTTACACACCCCATGATGCGCCGCCGTTCAGGCCGCATCATCAACATTTCCTCTGTGGTGGGCGTGACGGGTAACCCAGGCCAGGCAAATTATTGTGCCTCAAAGGCGGGGCTTATCGGCTTGTCCAAATCGCTGGCGCAGGAAATTGCCGGCCGCGGGATTACGGTCAACTGCGTCGCGCCCGGCTTCATCGAATCGGCCATGACGGACAAGCTCAACGAAAAGCAGCGCGATTCGATTCTGGGGGCCATTCCGATGAAGCGCATGGGCGCTGGCGAAGAAGTAGCCTCCGCTGTTGTCTACCTGGCATCGCACGAAGCCGCCTATGTGACAGGCCAGACAATCCACGTGAATGGCGGGATGGTGATGGTTTGATGCCTGAAAGGGCAGGAGGCTGCCGAGCGCTTATGGAAAGCTTCCATGCAACTCCCTTGCCCGGTTGTGCTTTCATGCTATGGAGCGCAGTTGAAAACGACCGGGCTGTGACCGCAGGCAAGGCCTTTCGGGAGAGAATGAATACACGAAGAGACGGGAAAGCCGTTGATTCGATCATTATTTCAGCTTGATTAGCTTCAAGCCTGCCGTTAACGAAGACCGGAAATTCATGAAGTCGAGGGTTCTCACATGAGCGATACTGCAGAACGCGTCAAGAAAATCGTCGTCGAGCATCTTGGCGTCGATGCTGAAAAGGTGACCGAGCAAGCCAGCTTCATCGACGATCTGGGCGCGGACAGCCTCGACACCGTTGAGCTGGTGATGGCATTCGAGGAAGAGTTCGGCGTTGAGATCCCGGACGATGCAGCCGAGACGATCCTCACCGTTGGCGATGCGGTGAAGTACATCGAGAAGGCTACCGCTTGATCAGTCTGCGCCACCTGGCGCAGCCGGAATGGGCGAGACAATTCATACAATGAGACGGGTTGTCGTCACCGGAATGGGGCTTCTCTCGCCGCTCGGGCTGGGCGTCGAGCAGAGCTGGAAAAGCCTGCTTGCCGGCAAGAGTGGCGCGCGGCGCATTGACAGTTTCGAGGTTGACGATCTTGCCTGCAAGATCGCGAATGTCATCCCGCGGGAAGGCGAGGGGGCATTCGACCCCGAAGCGTTCCTGGAGCCGCGAGAGCTGCGCAAGATCGGTGACTTTGTCGCTTATGGTATGGTCGCCGCCGACCAGGCGCTCGCCGATGCCGGATGGAAACCTGAAACCGAGGAAGAGCGCTGCGCAACGGGCGTTCTTGTCGGCTCGGGGATCGGCGGCATCGAAGGCATTGCCGAAAACGCGCTCCTTATGCAGGAACGTGGGCCGCGGCGCATCAGCCCGTTCTTCATTCCCGGAAACATCATCAACATGGTGTCCGGTCAGGTGTCGATTCGACACGGCCTGAAAGGGCCCAACCACGCGGTGGTGACGGCCTGCTCCACAGGCGCGCATGCCATCGGCGATGCGTCCCGGCTCATCATGCTGGGCGATGCCGACGTGATGGTGGCGGGGGGCGCGGAATCGCCGGTCACGCGGCTTTCCATTGCCGGTTTTTCGGCCTGTAAGGCTCTTTCCACCAGTTTCAACGATACGCCGGAGAAGGCGTCCCGGCCGTATGACCGTGACCGGGACGGCTTCGTCATGGGCGAGGGGGCGGGGGTTCTCGTCCTGGAAGAGCTAGAGCACGCCAAGGCGCGTGGTGCGAAGATCTATGCAGAGGTGGTCGGCTACGGTCTCACCGGTGATGCCTATCATATCACTGCGCCCTCAGAGGACGGGGACGGTGCCTTCCGCTGCATGTCCGCGGCGGTCAAGCGGGCCGGGATAAAACCCGGCGACATCGACTATATCAATGCCCACGGCACCTCCACCATGGCCGACACGATCGAGCTGAAAGCTGTGGAACGTCTCGTGGGCGAGGCGGCAAGCAATGTGTCGATGTCCTCGACCAAGTCCTCGATCGGACATCTGTTGGGAGCAGCGGGTGCGGCAGAGGCCATTTTCTCCATTTTGGCCATTCGCGACAACGTAGCGCCGCCCACGATCAATCTCGACAATCCTGAAGCGGAAACAGTCATCGATCTGGTGCCGAAGAAGCCGCGGAAGCGCAAGATCGATGTGGCGTTGTCGAATTCCTTTGGCTTCGGGGGCACGAATGCCTCGCTTGTATTCCGACGCTACGACAGCTAGAGCATTTTGGGCCGGATGAACCACCGGTGCGAAAATAGCTTTCGGCGTGCAGCGGCCGCTTCCATTTTGACTGTCGCAGTGCGCGGCAGGATGCATCGCGAAACCTGACGTGATTATGCCGCAGTCAGCGTAAATGATTCCTCGCATATGCGGCAGGGAGTATAGAACGACGACATGGCAGGGGATTCAGGCGGTTTCGATAGGCCGACGGAGCAACCGGGAAGAACGATTGTTGCCAAATCGGCGCGTGAGGCGCTTCGCCCTGAAGCCGGAACTCCGCCTCCGCCCCAGCGTTCGCGACAGTCGCGAAATCAGTTCGTTGTGTTCCTGAACTTCGTTGTCTCCAGCGTCGTTCTCCTGGTCGTCTTTGCGGCAATCGCCTTCTATTTTGGGAAATCGGAATTCGAGAAGCCGGGGCCGGCCTCTGCCGCCGAAACCGTTCTCATTCGCCCGAATACGAGCGTTCGGGATATCGCCGACATGCTTGAACGCCAGGGGCTTATCAGTGATGCGCGGGTCTTTCTCATCGGGCTGCGCGTCCACGGAGCCGATGGCCAGTTGAAAGCCGGCGAGTATGAGATCAAAGCCGGAGCCTCCATGCAGGACATCATGGAGCTTCTCCAAAGCGGCAGGTCCGTGCTTTATTCGCTGACGATCCCGGAGGGGCTTACTGTGGCGGAGGCGTTTGCGCGCATCGCGGCCACGGAGGAATTATCCGGCGAACTGCCCGAGGAACTTCCGCCGGAAGGCAGTCTGGCTACGGAAACATTGCGTTTCACCCGCGGCATGTCTCGCACGGAAATTGTCGAACGGTTGCTGGCCGAGCAGGAAGAACTGGTCGCGAGTATCTGGGAAAGGCGCGCCGACGATCTGCCGCTGGAAAACATCAACGAATTTGTCACGCTTGCGTCGATTGTCGAGAAGGAAACCGGCCATCCCGACGAGCGCTCGCGTGTGGCCGCGGTGTTCCTCAACCGGCTCGAACGCGGAATGCGCCTGCAGTCCGATCCGACGGTGATCTACGGTCTTTACGGCGGCAAGGGCATGCCCCCGGATCGACCGATCTACCGGTCGGACCTGGAAAAGCCGACCCCTTACAACACCTACCTGATCGATGACCTTCCGCCCACGCCGATTGCCAATCCCGGGCGGGCGGCGCTTGAGGCGGTCGCCAATCCTTCGCGCACGGACGAGCTTTATTTCGTGGCCGACGGAACAGGTGGTCACGTTTTCGCCAGCACCCTGGAAGAGCACAACGAAAACGTGGCTCGCTGGCGCAGGATCGAGAGAGAACGTGCGGCGCAAGCCGAGCAGGAAAAAGCGGAAAGTGAGCCTTCCTCCCAGGAGGAAGACGAGGCTGAATCCGGCAACTGACGGCACAACGGGCGGCGGTAACGAGATGGCTTTGCAGAGCATGACCGGTTTCGCCCGTGCGCGGCGCGAGGACGATGCGGTGGCGGTGGTCTGGGAAGCTCGCTCCGTCAACGGACGAGGTCTGGAGACGCGCCTGCGCCTGCCGCAAGGTTTTGAACGGCTCGAACAGCCTCTTAAACAACGTATCGGAAAGCGGTTTTCACGCGGAAATATCCAGGCAAGCCTTACGGTTTCCTATGGCGTCACATCCCGTCGACCGGTGGTTGACGAGGAACTCCTATTCACGTTGGCCGGGCTGGCCCGGCGCTTGCAGGATGAACACGGCGCCGCGCCAGCGCGCGCGGATGGGCTGCTCGCCTTGCGTGGGGTCCTGGATCTTCCTGAAGCGGATGCGTTGGATAAAGATGGCCAGGAGCGGATTGAAGCTCTGGCGTTTGACGCTTTCGATGCAGCGCTCGATGATCTGGAGCGCGCGCGGGGGGCCGAAGGTGAGGCGCTCAAGAAGGTGCTCGAAGGGCAGATTGGCCAGATCGAGGCGCTGACGCTCCAGGCGGAAGCCGATCCCGCGCGCTCGCCTGCCAGCATCCGAGGCCGGCTGGCCGAGCAACTTCGCCTTCTCCTGGAGACAGCCGAAGGTCTCGATGAGGCCCGGCTTAGCCAAGAGGCGGCGATTCTGGCTGCAAAGGCCGATATTCGTGAAGAGATCGACCGGCTGAAGACCCATGTGGTCGCGGCGCGGACATTGCTGTCGGGGCAGGGGGCTATCGGCCGCAAGCTGGATTTCCTCGCACAGGAGCTCAACCGGGAATCGAATACGCTCTGCTCCAAATCCAACGCGTCCTCGGTGACGGCGATCGGTCTGGAATTGAAGGCGGTCGTCGATCAATTCCGGGAACAGGTGCAGAATTTGGAGTAGCAATGCAGATCGCGTCCTCGTCCGCCCATATCCGTCGCAGGGGAATGATGCTTGTCCTTTCCTCGCCCTCAGGCGCGGGGAAGTCGACCATTGCCCGCAACATTCTCGATGAGGTGCCGGGGTTCGAGCTTTCCGTCAGCGTGACGACCAGGACGAGGCGCGCCAGCGAGATCGAGGGTGTGCACTACCATTTCAAGTCAGTTCAGGACTTCGAAATGTTGCGCGACAATGGTGAGCTTCTCGAATGGGCGGAGGTGCACGGAAACTGCTATGGCACACCACGCAAGCCCGTCGAGGAAGCCATTGCCGCCGGCCGCGATATGTTGTTCGACATCGACTGGCAAGGCGCTGCGCAATTGCGTGAGAAAATGCCCGATGATGTGGTTTCCATATTCGTCCTGCCGCCGACGATGAGCGAGCTGCTTGCCCGTCTCAAGCGTCGCGCCGAAGATCCGGAAGATGTCATCGCGACGCGGCTGAAGAATGCCCGTTTTGAAATCGAGCAATGGCGCGACTACGATTATGTCATCGTCAACAGGGATCTGAACGGCGCTTTCGGGGAAGTCAGTGCGATCGTCATGGCCGAACGTCTTCGCAAGGAGCGCCGCCCGGGGCTGGAGGATTTTGTGGCCGGCCTGCTGGCGGAAAAGCCGGACTAGCAAGTCGACCGTTTGTGAACGTGCTATCTCTCGGTTCGGCGCCGGTGCGATAGCGCGCCGCTTTCTTGTAATGAGATCACAGTTCGTTTGCCAATCGGACGAACTCTTCCACTGAAAGCGTCTCTGCGCGCCGCGTGCCATCGATTTCAGCACGCTGCAGAAGCGCCTCTCCGCCCAACGCCTTGAGGCTCTGGCGCAGCATCTTGCGGCGTTGGCCGAATGCGACTTCCGTTACACGCGCCAGCTTGCCCGCTTCGGTCGCAAGCGGGCGGGACCTTGGCTCAATGTGAACGACGGAAGAGGTCACCTTGGGCGGCGGCGTAAAAGCCCGCGCCGGGACATCGAAAGCAATGCGGGCTTCGGTGCGCCAGCCGGCAAGAACGCCCAGCCGTCCATAGTGGCTGCTGCCTGGGCTGGCAACGATCCGCTCGGCCACTTCGCGCTGGAACATCAATGTCAGCGATGCGTAAAAGGGAGGCCAGACATCCGTTGAAAGCCAGCGAACAAGAAGTTCCGTACCGATGTTGTAGGGCAGGTTGGACACGATTTTTACGGTATCGGCAGAGCCGACGAGCGCTTTATAATCGGTTTTCAGCGCATCGCCATTTATAATTTCCAGCCGCCCCGGATAGTTGGCAGCGATCTCTTCCAGAGCAGCGATACAGCGCTCGTCGCGCTCAATGGCTACGACGCGCGCGGCATCCTCGGAAAGCAGCGCGCGTGTCAGCCCGCCCGGCCCTGGGCCAACTTCGATCACCGTGGCGTCAGCCAAATTCCCCGCCGCGCGAGCAATGCGGCGCGTCAGATTGAGATCGAGCAGAAAATTCTGTCCCAATGCCTTCCTGGGGGAAAGCCCGTGCTGCTGGATCACCGCGCGCAGAGGCGGCAAGGCATCCATACTCATCGTGCGGGCCGGGACGCATTGTCGGCAAGTTTCCGCGCGAGCTTTATAGCCGCGATCAGGCTATCCGGTCGCGCAATTCCCCGGCCTGCAATATCGAAAGCGGTTCCGTGGTCCGGTGATGTACGGATGAAGGGCAGGCCCAGCGTGACATTCACGGCTTCATCGAACGCGAGCGTCTTCACGGGGATCAGCGCCTGATCGTGGTACATGCAAAGGGCGGCATCGAAGGCAGTGCGGGCACGCGCATGAAACATGGTGTCGGCGGGCAACGGACCGAACGCATCGATGCCCTCTTCGCGCAGTGTGGCGATGGCTGGTGCGATGACTTCGATGTCTTCACGGCCCATGGCACCACCTTCGCCAGCGTGCGGGTTGAAGCCTGAAACGGCAATGCGAGGGGAGGAAATGCCGAAGCGTCGCGCTAATTCGCTGGCCAGAATTCGGCCCCTGGTTTGGATGGCTTCACGTGTGAGGATGCCTGGCACTCCGGCAAGTGCCGTGTGGACGGTGACCGGGACGGTTCGCAGATCAGGGCCGGCGAGCATCATCACCGGCGTGGCAGGCTGGCCGGTTGCTTGTTCAGCCAAATGGCCAAGAAATTCGGTGTGGCCGGGAAAGGAGAAGCCGGCATCGTAAAGCGTCTTTTTGGCGATAGGGCAGGTGACAAGTCCCGCTGCCCGCCCGGAAAGCGTGTCTGCCACACTGCGTTCGATCGCCTCGATAACTCCGGCTGCGTTGTCCACAGACGGGACGCCTGGCGTGTCGGCAAGCCTGTTTTCAACAGGCACGACCGGCAGCGCGCTAGCAAAATGCGCAGCCGCATTCTCCGGTGTCACCTCGGCAATCGTCAGGTCACCGCCGAGTGGCCGAGCGCGCGCGGCGAGCAACGCGGGATCGCCAAGCACATAGAACGGAGGCACAGCCGCCTCGTTCCTGGCCTGCCAGGCAGCTATCAATATTTCCGGACCGATACCGGCGGGTTCACCGATGGTCAGCGCAAGGCAAGGCATTCAGGCCACCTGTCACACCATATGGCGGGCTGCGTCAGCGCTCAACGATGCGGGCCTTCTCACGAAGTTCGGCGGTATACTCTTCTGATGCCTGTTGGAAGGATTCCTCGCCGCTCTCCTGATTCTGAAAGAGCAGACGGGCGACATGATCGTCGGACACCTCGCGCGCACTGCATACGCCGATAAATTCCACCCCGCGCTCCGTCTCGCGTACAGGCGTAGCATTTCCGGGGCTTGTTCTGGTGATCTCGTCTTTCCATTCCGGCGGCAATTCGGGTTCGAGCACGCGGCCGAGATCCCGTACCGTCACGTCGATCAGTCCTTTTGCGAATTGGACCGTGTTTCCGCAGTCGTTGAAGCGGTCGCGCATGGATTGCGCCTCGCGCTTGCGCCGGGCGAGCAATTGGGCCCGCTCATCGGCAGGGACCACGAAGATCACCTGTTGCAGCAGGTATTCCGTCGCCGACGGCTTGTCTCCGCCCTGCTGCAGCATTTTCTGCACAACATCCTGTTCGCTCAGCGATCCGATCGAGCTTTGGCGCGACTGTAGAACACGGCCCCAGCCAATTTGTGTGCGCATGAAGTCCTTGAAATGGGCTTTCGTAACGCCGGACTGCGCCATGATCTGATCGAGTTGAGCGATGCTGAGATTGTTCGAGGCAGCAAAGTTCTGGTAGGACTGATCGACCATTTCATCCGTGATGTTGACGTTCAGGCGCGCCATTTCCTGCTGGCGGAGCACCTGGTCGATCATTTCCTGCGCGGCGACTTCCTGAAGGTTGCCATTGCGTTGCATCATTCTCAACAGCGATACTCGCCGGTCGATATCATAACTCGTCACTGGACGGTTATTGATGACATAGCGGATCTCGGTTGCTTCGGCCGGTACGACCATCGCCGGAGCCATCGCCATCGGGAGTGCCAGGGCGAGCGCCATTAACGCCGCTGCACCGCGGCATCTTCGCACCCGCATCTTCTGCGTCATTTCAGTCATTCGCGATCCATAGAGTGGAAACAATGGTATCATAAAGTTAACGGGCGAAACTGTGGCATCGCCACCTGTAGCGCATTCCAGCGCGTCGTGCATCCTCATGAATGCATGTAAATGACTCTATAGCGCCGCGCGTTCCTTTGGTCTGACGATATCGCGTTTGGCGGACCTAGTTGAAGGCGCCGGAACTGCTGCCGAAATCGCCGAGCGTGCGAAGCGAAATGTTGAACCCGAAGCTCTGCTTGGTATCGCTCCCGTCGATGTCACGCTCCTGGGAGAACGTCATCAGATAGGTGAAGCATTCGTCGTCATAGGCAAACCCGATGGTATTTTTTACCAGCGTCTGGCTCTCGAGCTCATAGGTTCCGGAGGCGAAACCGCGCCAGTTTTCGTTAAACCGCACGGATGTCTGCGCGGTGACTTCACGACGGTCTTCGTCAAACCCGTAGAACGGCTGCCTTTGTATGTATGCGTAGCGCACATTGGCGGTGACGGGTCCGACCGCTCCTCCCGCTTTTACCTCGGCGCGGCGCAATTCGAACGTCTCCTCGTCGAAACGTCCTGCTGCCGAGAAAGCAAGCCCGTTTGGCGTAACGATGCCGAACTGCCCGACATAGTCGGAAACATCCGATTCAAGGCCCGAATAGGCTCCCGCATGAACGAGATCGGGTGCGGCATAGGAATTGGCGCCTGCCAGATGGTAGGATTGGCCGAAGAGACCATGCGCCGTCCAGCCTGCTGCAAAGGTGCCGGAATAGCGAAGGCCGATATTGGCGCGTGTGCCGCCTTCGATGCGGTCATAGCCGGAAAACTTGTCCCGCTCGAACAGGGTCGTGGCATCGAAGACCATCGACTGCGCATCCTCGTTGGGAATGCCGACGCGGTCATGGTAAGGCTCGTTTGGCCGCGCGAAGATCTGCGCCATTGGCTCGAGGACATGGGTCGAACTGGCGGTGGAGAACAGGATCGGCCAACGTGCTTCCAATCCAGCAGTCGCCATTGAGCGATAGTAGGCCGAGCGCACACCGTTCTCGCTCGGGCCAAAGCTGTTGATCTCGTTGGCCGCTCCCGCGGAAAGATCCGTATAGATGGCATCTCCCCGCGCATGAAGGATGGGGGTGAGCACGAACCCGTTTTCTGCCACGAAGGACCGCTTCCACTCTGCTTCCGCCGTGACACGACTGGATTTGCCTTCCAGGCCCTGCAGTTTGGTGCCGTTCCCTTCCTCATAATTCGTCGTGGTGTACATGCCCTCTTCGCGATAAAGCGATTGGGCATTGATGTCGATGTCCAGCTCTCCGCCGGCGATCGGCTCGTCGGGCGTATAGGCGTAGTCGAAGCTTGGAAGCACCCAGGGTTGTTCTTCGTGGCGCGCGGATCGGCTTGAATTGAGCGCACTTTCCTGAACTTCGAAATGATAGGCTCTCAGGTCGAAATAATTGCGGTCGTTGAGCCCGGTCAGATAAACCTCAGAGGTGTGTACACTGCCGGAAAAGCCGTCAATCGCGTAGGTGCGCGAGAAATTCTTGTCGGATTGCGCCAGGATGTCCCAGCCGAACGACCATCTTGGATTGATCTCGAAATCGCCTTTGGAGCCAATCATGCCGCGCTTGGTCTCGTGCCGGTCAACCTCCCGGTTTTCCCACTCTTCCGGGCTTTGCTGGCTGATTCCGGCAATCTTCAGATTATACGAGCCGTTGTTGAAGCGCTGCCGCCACTCCGCTTCGCCGAGGAAGCCCTGATTGGTGTAACCGGTCGCCGAAACCGTCAGGTCGTAGGTCGGCGCAAGAGCCAGATAATAGGGGACCTTGAGCCCGAAGCCGAGCTCCGACCCGCCTTGGATGCTGGGCATGAGGAAGCCAGATTTGCGCTCCACGGTCGGGTCGGCAATCTCGAGGAAGGGCAACCAGGCAATCGGCAGACCGAACACCTCGAATCGCGCCCGCTCGAAGCGGACCGTCTTTGCTTTTCCGTCCCAGATGACCTTTCTGGCCTTGATTTGCCACAGTGGCGGGCTGTCAGGGTTTTTCTCGCAGGGCTCGCACGCCGTGTAGACCGCGCTGTTGAACGTTGTCAGCTGCCCCTTGCGGCGCTCGGCGCTGTCGGCGGCGAAATAGGTGTCGTCCACCGTCTCTACCCGAAGAGCGTCGACGAAACCCTCGCTGAAATCGTCCGTGACATCGATCTGCTCGGCATGGATGCGGTTTCCGTCGCGCTCGACGATTTCGACATTTCCGCTGGCCACGACCCGGGACGTTTCGCGGTGATAGGTGACTCGCTGAGCCACCAGGTTGTTTCCGTCGTATTCGATCTGCACGCCACCGACGGCGGTGACGGTATTGCGGTCCTGATCGTAGACGAGCGTATCGGCGGTGAGGAGCATCGGCGCATCATCGCTTAGCTCCTGTTCGACAAAGTCCTGCGCGTGAGAGGAGGGGGCTGCGGCAAGGCAGGCGGCAAGAGCGATGAACGCCGCGCCGGCGCGCATGCGCGACCGGTACGAGCGGGCTTTGTCGCGGCCCTGATTCACCGCTGCCAACACTCAGCCGTCCTCCTTAAACAATAGAAACGTCATCCCAAAGAACATCGCCACCAGCACCGGCGTCCAAGCCGCCACGACCGGTGGAACAAAACCGGCGCTGCCGAATGCCCCCACCAGAACGGATACGACATAAAGCAAAAAGCCGGCGATGATGCCACCCAGAATCACCACGCCGGATTGTCCCATCCTCGTGAATCGCATCGAGACCGTTGCTGCGATCAGTGTCAGTGCGACAAGAAGCGGCGGCAGCGTTATGAGCGAGTGGAACTGCATCGCGAAGGCGTTGGCCCGCAGACCTAGGGATTGCGAGGCTTCGATCATGCCGGGCAATGCGAAGACGGATAGCGATTGCGGGTCGGTGAGCTGCTGTCCGACAAATTCGGGACGCAGATTGGTCGGCACCTCGGCTGATTCCAACCTTTCCGGTGCGTCGCGGCCGCGACGCCGCACCGCATCCACCAGTTCCCAATGCCCCTCGCGCAGGCGGGCGCGGGCGGCATCCAGCCTTTCGCTCACCCGGCCGTCCCGGATGATGAGAAAGACCGGCCGCACCAGCACGGTGCCGCCCTCGAGCGCGGCATCGGCGCCGATAATCGTCTCACCGTCCTGCGTGCGTTGTTTCAGCCAGTGCTCGCTTTGCCCTTCGGTATTGCGCGCACCGCGCACCTCCGCCTCTACGGATTGCGCGCTGGCAAAGGTTCGTGCCGCAATGGGATTGAGGACGAGCAAGGACAGAAGGCCCAGGAGAAATGCGCCGATCGCAATGGGAGTAAGAAACTGCCAGGCGGAGATTCCGGATGCGCGCGCCACCACCAGTTCGTATTTCCGGTTCAGGCTGATGAGCGTCGCCATCGCCGAGATCAGGCCGATGAAGGGCACCGCTTGCTGCATGATGATCGGCAATTGCAAGGCGGCCAGGGATAATGCCCATCTCGTGGAAAAGCCCTCCAGCTCTCCCGAGCGCCCGGAAATCTCGGTAAAGCTGACGATGAACACCAGCGCTGCCACCCCCAGAAAGTTCCAGGAGGTAATCACGGCATACCGGCGCAGAAAATAACGTCCGAGGGTGACACCGATCATGCGCCCCCCCCTGACACCGGCTTCACGCGCCAACGCGAGAGATAGCCGCCGGCCCGTTGCAGGCGCACGATCAAACCTTCCGTCCAGCTGGTCGGCAATTCCATTACGCGATTGGCGGCAATGAACCAGATGCAGATGAAAATCATGCCGATGGGGATGATGTAAAGCAGCCAGGAATAAAAGGGCGTGGTCTCCGCTTCGTCACCGGCATAGAAGCCAGCCCATCGCACCAAAAGGCCGATCGCCATGGTCGTCACCATCGGGTGCAGCCGGGCCTCACGGAAAGAGCGCGCATCACCTGCCACGGCGATTGCGATGAGAGCGAAGACGATTGGAAAGAGCCACTCGGAGAGCCGCATGTGCAACTCGGCTCGGAAAGCCTGCGGATTTTGCTGGAAGTATCTGTCGTTCAGGTCCGGCTCCAGAAGATCCGTCAGGTAGCGATCCTTCGCGTACAGTGTCGGTGGACCTTCGCTGCCGGTGAACTGGGACAGGTCGAACGCGTAGGCGTCGAAGCGGATCACGGACACATCGCCATTGGCGGACTGCCGGTGTACCTCACCATCCTGCAGCACGAGCAGGCTGCCGCTCTCCCGCTCCACCGCCGCTCCACGGCGGGCATGGTAAAGCAGCTTCAACTGCTCGTCGCGTGTGTCAGCCACGAAAATCCCGCCCAGCAGCCCGTCCGGCAGTCGTTCGGAAACCTGTACGAAAAGACCGTCATCAATCCTGTGGAACGTGCCTTCCCGCAGGACGGTGGTGATCAGGTCCGCATTGGCGCTGGAAAGGATCTGGCGCAATTTCTGGCGCGCATAGGGCTCAAGCGAGTTGTGAATGGCGAAGGAAGCAATGCTGGCGATGATGGCGACGATCAGAATCGGGCGTATGATCGTGGAACGAGGGCTGCCTGCGGCGCTGAGGACCGCCAGTTCCGAATCCGCGTTCATGGTGGCGAGGGTCTGGGCGGCCGCTATGCCGATGACGAAGGGTATGATGATCGGCACGACAGAGGGGAGTGTGAGGAGCGCCACGATGAAGAATGTAGCTGCGGACTGGCCGCTGCCCGTCACGAGGTCGATTCGATTGAGCACCTGCGTCGTCCACACGATGATGAGCAGCCATGCCAGTGCCGCGGCAAAAATAACCACGACACGGCGCAGGATATAGGCCTCGATCACCTTCATCGGCGAATGTTTTCTCCCATTGATGGCCACTATAGGGCGTAAACAGACGCACCGGATTTTCGCCTGCCTTGGTGACGCAACAGGGTCTTGTCGGGAGAAAGCGGCAGGAAATCGTTCCCCGCATCAAACATGTTGCCAACAGGACTAAGGAAGCGGAAAGAAACGCGGTTAACAAGACCTTGCCTGCCGCTCTCCAACGTTTCCTGCTGAAAAAACAAAATCGTCCGCGCCACGGTTGATGGAAGGTTTCTTCCGCGCCCCCTTGTCAATTTGCTCAAAACCGCCAAGATCGCGACCGCCCATTTCACCCAACAGGATATTCCATGAGCGAGAGACCGACAGTCGCCTTCACCAAGTTTTCAGCACCGAAAAAGGGGAGCGTGATCGTGCTGGCGCCGGAAGGCGTGCAGCTCGGCGAGCCGGCGGCGGCCTGCGATCCGGCCGATATCCTGCCCCGCATATTCGCGACCGCCGAGTTCAAGGGAAAGCTGGCCGCGACGGTTGAGGCGCTGGCGCCGCAGGGCACGGAATACGATCGGCTGGTCGCGGTCGGTACCGGCAAGCCCGATGCCCTGGACGAGGAAGCATGGCTGAAGATTGGCGGGTCGGTGGCCGCGGCAGCAAAAAGTGGCAGGGACGTCACTGTGATTGCCGACATTCCTGGCGTGGCTGCCACCGCGCGCGATATCGCCGCCATTGGACTTGGCATCCTGTTGCGCGCGTATGTTTTCGACAAATACAAGACACGCGGAAACGGTGAAGATGCCAAGCCGGCCAAAGGCAAACCGGCGAAGTTCACCATTCAGTGCGCCGATCCGTCAGCTGCCAAGAAGGCCTTTGCGGAAGCCTCGGCCGTCGCCGATGGCGTCTGCCTCGCCCGCGATCTGGTCAATGAACCGGCCAATGTGCTGGGACCGGTAGAGTTTGCCGCCAGGGCCAAAGAATTGGAGGCGCTCGGCGTCAAGGTTGAGATCCTTTCCGAGAAGGAGATGAGAAAGCTGGGGATGCGCGCGCTCCTCGGAGTGGCGCAAGGCTCCGTCCGCCCGCCGCGCCTTGCCGTGATGCATTGGAACGGCGGCAAGTCCAAGCAGAAGCCGGTGGCGTTCGTTGGCAAGGGCGTGGTCTTCGACACAGGCGGAATTTCGATCAAGCCTGCTGCCAGCATGGAAGACATGAAGGGCGACATGGCGGGCGCGGCTGCGGTTGTCGGCGTGATGCATGCGCTCGCCGCGCGCAAGGCCAGGACCAATGCCATCGGCATCATCGGCCTGGTGGAAAACATGCCGGACGGAAACGCGCAGCGGCCGGGCGACATCGTGACATCCATGTCCGGCCAGACCATTGAGATCATCAACACCGATGCTGAGGGGCGGCTGGT
>JAJUHJ010000041.1 GCA_029279965.1 Phyllobacteriaceae bacterium | reverse complement strand
CTCAATCAGGTCGAAATCTTCCGCAATATTGCCGGTGTGTCCGGGCTGGTGATGACCAAGCTCGACGGCACGGCGCGTGGCGGAATCCTTGTTTCCATCGCGGCCAAGCACAAGCTGCCGGTCTACTTTATCGGTGTCGGCGAGGACGTCGACGATCTGGAACCCTTTTCTGCAAGCGAATTCGCAAGGGCGATCGCAGGAGTTGCCGAATGAGCGAAAAGACAATATTCGAGCGCGATCCTTCCGATCCCAAGCGCAAGGACATTAATCCGCTTCTAAAGCTGGCGCTGGAGCTTGGCCCGCTCGCAGTCTTCTTTTTCGCCAATGCGCGCGGGGAGTGGCTGGCCGAACGCTTTCCGGCACTTGGTGCTCTTGGCGAGTCCATTTTCATCGCAACGGGCCTTTTCATGGCCGCGACTGCCGTTGCGCTGCTGGCGTCATGGCTGCTCACGCGCACTCTGCCGATGATGCCTTTGATATCCGGCGTCGTGGTGTTCGTCTTCGGCGCGCTGACCCTTTATCTGCACAATGACACGTTCATCAAGATGAAGCCCACCATCGTCAATTCGCTGTTTGGCGTCGTGCTTTTGGGCGGGCTGATGTTCGGCAAGTCGCTTCTGGGCTATGTGTTCGATTCGGCTTTCAAGCTGGATGCAGAGGGATGGCGCAAGCTGACGCTGCGCTGGGGCGCGTTCTTCTTTTTTCTGGCCATCGTCAATGAGGTGGTCTGGCGTTCCTTCTCCACTGACTTCTGGGTGGCCTTCAAGGTGTGGGGCATCATGCCCATCACCATGCTGTTCACCATCAGTCAGATGCCGCTCATCATGCGGCATTCGCTGGAAGAGAAGCCGGGCGAGTAAGCCATCGCCCTTACATCATCGGCCCGAAAATCAATCGATTTTCGGCAAGCATGATGCGTAGATTCAATGAGATAGCGCGTCATCGTGCGTCCAAAAAGACGCACGGCGCGCTAAGCCTGGCGTTTAAAGATTGCGGCCGATGGCCAGAAACTTCTCGCGGCGGTGCTCGCGATAGTCCTGGCCGCTCTCGGCAAGATCCCTGAACCCGTTGTCGATCACCTCGCCCGTCGCGGCGATGACCGTTTCGGGTGAACGGTGAGCACCGCCGACCGGTTCGGCCACGATGCCGTCGATGATTTTCAACTGGCGCAGGTCCTGCGCCGTAATCTTCATGTTGGTGGCCGCATCCCTGGCGCGTGTGGCATCGCGCCACAGGATCGATGCCGCCCCCTCGGGTGAAATCACCGAATAGATTGAGTGCTCGAGCATGTAGACAAGATTGGCCGTGGCGATCGCAATCGCCCCGCCCGAGCCGCCCTCGCCGATGATGACGGCAATGTTGGGCACGGTCAGACTCAGGCATTTGGACGTGGAGCGGGCAATGGCTTCGGCCTGGCCACGCTCTTCCGCGCCGATTCCCGGATAGGCGCCGGCCGTATCCACCAGGCTGACGACGGGGATCTGGAACCGCTCGGCAAGGTCCAGCACGCGCACGGCCTTCCGGTATCCCTCGGGCTTGGCCATGCCGAAATTGTGTTTCAGGCGGCTTTGGGTGTCATTGCCCTTTTCCTGGCCGATGATGGCGATCGGCTGTCCCTTGAAGCGGGCGAAACCGGCGACCACAGCCTCGTCCTCTCCGAAGGCGCGATCGCCGGCGAGCGGCGTGAATTCGGTGAAGAGCGCGCGCACATAATCCATGCAATGCGGCCGGTCGGGATGTCTTGCCACCTGCGCTTTTTGCCAGGGGGTCAATGCCCTGTAGACTTCGAGCAGCGCGTCTTTGGAGCGCTTTTCCAGCCGTGCGATCTCGTCCGCGACGTCGACCGCCTCTCCGCTCTCGGACAGCTTTTTCAATTCGAGGATTTGACCTTCAAGGTCAGCTACAGGCTTTTCGAAATCGAGATAGTTATACATTCACTCGCCAAAATCGGGACACAGGACTCTGCGGTTGGGGCATTCTGATGGGCTCTGCTATGGCCCGAAATTGTGGCCTGACATAGCGGTCATCAAGCTAGTCGGCAAGCGGATGGTGGTTTTGCACCAATTCCTGCAACCGTTTCTCCAGGACATGGGTGTAGATTTGTGTGGTCGAAATATCGGCATGGCCGAGCAATTGCTGCACAGCACGAAGGTCGGCGCCGTTCTGAAGCAAGTGACTTGCGAAGGCGTGGCGCAGCACATGAGGCGAGACCTTTCCCGTGTCTATGCCCGCACGCGCGGCGAGACCCTTCAGATCGCGCGCGAAGACTTGGCGCGGCAAATATCCGCTCTTTGAGGTAGCGGGAAAGAGCCATCGGCTTTCAGCCATTGCAGGATGCCTGTTGCGCTCCTCCAGCCACCGCGTAAGCCCATCGCGGGCCCTGCCCGAAAGTGGCACGATGCGCTCCTTGCCGCCTTTGCCGCGCACAGTGAAATAGCGCTCGTCGCGCAGGGCTACGGTCACCGGCAGGCTTACCAGCTCCGATACCCGCATTCCCGATGCGTAAAGCATCTCGAGCAGCGTGGACAGGCGCTGTGCGGCAAGATGCTGTGGCGTGCCTTCCCGTGTCGCTTGCGCCTCTCGGCCCGCCTGCGCCAGCAACAGGCCCGCTTCCTGCTCGCTCAACGTTTTCGGCAGCGGGCGTTCCTTCTTCGGACTGTCAAGCACACCGCCAGGATCGTCCTCGCGCATGCCTTCCGCATAAAGAAACTTGAAGAACTGGCGCAGGGAGGAGAGCTTGCGCGCTTGCGTGCTCGCGGCGAAGCCACGCACCGCCATGTCTGCCAAATATTTGCGGATGTCGGCGGCAGAGGCAGCATCAAGACTTTTGCCGATGGTTGCCAGAAAGGCATCCGAATCCTCAAGATCGCGCCGATAGGAGGTAAGCGTGTTGTCGCTTGCGCCTCGCTCGGCAGCCATCATCTCCAGAAAAGCTTCGATTTTCGTGCCACTTGCCATGCGACCGCGCTCTATTCCATTGCTGGTCTGCGTATGCCGGTGTCGGTGAACTCATCTGACCGCAAAAACGCTATTCGGGAAAAGTGACGATTCCGATAATCGTGAAATGGAATGCCGATACTATTGGCCGAGCAGCTGCTCGGCCGGAATATCCACGCTCATTTCCGCCCGATTGGGTTCCACGAAGGTGGCGAGCGCGAACATGCCCCCCAAAAACAGCGCCACCAGAATGGCCATGATTGTCAGAAGCCGGAAAAGTGTCGGCATGACCGTTTGCCTGCTCGATGCCCTGCCTTAGGGCACGTGGAAGATGAGAATCGGATATCGTGTGTGCTTGATTTGCGTTTCGAAGGCTTTGAAAGCCCCTCCTGTCGTCATTTACGAACCCTCGCGCGTCCATGCCGTTGTCGTATCTATCGCCATTTTCGATCAGGTTAACGGGTCCGGGTCCAGGAAGTTATATGCGTGGAGGTGCCCTTGCGTTCCAGCGGCTTGACGCGGTTGTGTTTTCATGTCGAAACCTGTGGCATGATGTCAGCCGACAAAATCGACACACCCAGCACCGATCGTGATCTCCCGGCCCTCTTGCGGCGGCTCGGCCGGCGTAATCTTGTCTTTATCGGGCTCATGGGAGCCGGCAAGACGGTGATCGGCCGCAAAGTGGCAGGCATGCTGGGGCTGCACTTTGCTGACAGTGATCACGAGATTGAAAAAGTCTCCCGCATGACGATCCCTGACCTTTTTGCCACCTATGGCGAAGCGGAGTTTCGTGCGTTGGAACGCCGCGTCCTCGCCCGCCTTCTGAAAGGCGGCCCCCAGGTGCTTTCCACGGGGGGCGGCGCTTTCATGAATGAAGCAACGCGTCGGGCGATCGCCCGGCGCAGCGTCTCGGTCTGGCTGAAAGCCGATCTGGATACGCTTATGCACCGGGTGTCGAAACGCAAGGACCGACCGTTGCTCAATGCAGATGATCCGCGCGTGGTCATGCAGCGCCTGATGGACGTACGCTACCCCATCTATGGGCAGGCCGATGTGGTGGTGCGGTCACGCGACGAAGACAAGGATGTGATCGCCGGCGAGGTGCTGGACAGTCTGACCCGTTTTCTCGAACAAAGCCGGAAGGGTGGAGCAATGCCACGATGAACAACGGGAAGGATAGCGCGGTTCGCGTCTCCGTCGGGCTTGGCGAGCGCGCCTACGACATCCTCATCGGTCCGGACCTCATGCCCCGTGTGGGTGCTGAAATTGCCGCCCGCCTGCCTGGAACGCGTGCCGCCGTGGTGACGGACGAGAATGTCGCCGCCGCGCATCTGGCCGCTCTGGAGGAGAGCCTGCGAGATGCTGACGTCGAATGTGCAACGATCCGGCTTCCCCCCGGCGAGCGCAGCAAGAGCTTCGATGCGCTTCAGGAGACGGTGGATGCGGTTCTGGCCGCACGGCTGGAACGGCGGGATACGATTGTTGCGCTCGGCGGCGGCGTGGTCGGCGATCTGGCCGGTTTCGTCGCCGGGATCGTGCGTCGGGGCATGAATTTCGTGCAGGTTCCAACGTCGCTGTTGGCGCAGGTCGATTCTTCGGTCGGCGGAAAAACCGGGATCAATACCAGCCGCGGTAAAAACCTCGTTGGCGTGTTCCATCAGCCGAAGCTGGTCCTGGCCGACACGTCGGTGCTCGACACGCTGCCCCTGCGCGAGTTTCGCGCCGGCTATGCAGAGGTCGTGAAATACGGGCTCATCGACCGACCCGACTTTTTTGCCTGGCTGGAGGGCAATTGGCAGCAGGTGTTTGCCGGCGGCGAGGCGCGTGTCGAGGCGATTGCCCAGTCCTGCCGGGCCAAAGCAGAAATCGTTGAACGCGACGAGCATGAGAGCGGCGAGCGGGCGTTGCTGAACCTTGGCCACACGTTCGGCCACGCGCTGGAAGCGGCAACCGGCTATGACGGCGCGCGCCTCGTTCATGGCGAAGGTGTCGCCATCGGTATGGTGCTTGTCCACCGCTTTTCGGCGCGCCTGAATCTCGCAAGTCCGGACGACGCCATCCGCGTCGAAGCTCATTTGCGCGAAATCGGTCTTCCAACGCGGCCGGAGCACATTCCCGGCGACTTGCCTGATGCCGAGACACTGCTCGCCTACATTGCGCAGGATAAGAAGGTGATGCGCGGTGCGCTTACCTTTATCCTGACCCGCGGTATCGGCCATTCCTTTGTCGCCCGGGATGTCCCATCTTCTGAAGTGCTTTCCTTCTTGAAGGAGTCGTTGCGTCCATGACAGGCGAAATTCTCATCACGGCCGGCGTCATCATTGGCTTGATTGCGCTGTCCTTTCTGTTTTCGGGTACGGAGACCGGCATGACGGCGGTCTCCCGCGCAAGGCTCCACACACTGGAACGGGGAGGGGATGCGCGCGCCACGCTTGTGGCCAGGCTCATCACACGGCGCGACCGGCTGGTCGGCGCTCTTCTGATCGGCAACAACCTGGTCAATATTCTGGCGTCCGCGCTGGCCACCAGCCTTTTCCTAACGCTGTTCGGGCAGGCGGGCGTGGTCTACGCCACCATTGCCATGACGGTGCTGCTCGTCATCTTCTCCGAGATCCTGCCGAAATCCTGGGCGCTGGCACGGCCGGAGCAGTTCGCGCTGTTCGTCTCGCCTTTCGCACGCCTGGTCACTCTCATTTTCGGGCCGCTTTCGATCGCCGCCAATGGCATCGTGCGCTTTCTGCTTTCCCTTTTCGGGGTGAACCTGTCCGGCGATACCCCGCTCCTTTCGGCCCATGAGGAACTGCGGGGCACTGTCGAGGTGCTTCACCGCGAAGGAGCGGTGGTGAAGCAGGACCGAGACCGCGTTGGCGGCCTGCTCGATCTGCATGAGCTCGAAGTCTCGGACATCATGATCCACCGCACGAATATGCGCTCCATCAATGCGGATGAGCCGCCGGAGACGGTGGTGGGCGAGATCCTGAAGAGCCCCTTCACGCGTCTGCCTCTCTGGCGCGGCAAGACGGAGAACATCGTCGGGGTGGTGCACGCCAAGGACCTCCTGCGTGCGCTGTATGAGCGGGACAATGATGCGAGCCGCATCGACATCATGAAAGTCGCCTCCAAGCCCTGGTTCGTACCCGACACGACGAGCCTGCAGGACCAGCTCAACGCGTTCTTGCGCCGCAAGGCACACTTCGCCATCGTCGTTGACGAGTATGGGGAGGTGGAAGGGCTGGTGACGCTGGAGGACATCATCGAGGAAATCGTCGGCGATATTGCCGATGAGCACGACGTGGAGATGCAAGGTGTGAAGCAGGAGGCCGATGGCTCCATCGTCGTCGAGGGTTCGGTGCCGATCCGCGATCTGAACCGGGCTCTCGACTGGAACCTGCCCGACGAGGAAGCGACGACGGTCGCCGGTCTGGTCATCCACGAAACGCAGATGATCCCGGAGGAAAAACAGGCGTTCACCTTTTTCGGAAAGCGCTTCATCGTCATGAAACGCGAGAAGAACCGCATCACACGCCTGCGCATCCGCCCGGCAGTGGAAGAAACGCAGGTCGGGAAGCTTGTTCAGTAGCCGTCAAAGCCCGGCGGGGCAGACGATCTGGCTACCGTCCCCTACCACCGCGTCTTCTCACCCGGTGCGGCAGGTTCGATGGCCAGTGCATGAAGGCCACCCTTGAGCTCCTCCGCCAGCGCAGCGTTGACCGCACGGTGGCGCTCGACACGGCTCAGGCCCGTGAAGGCCTGCGCGACGATGCGCACGCGGAAATGCGTTTCGCCGGTGCCGTCGAAAATCTCCTCCTTGCCGCCCTCCGTGTGATGATGGCCGGCATGCAGATGGCTTTCATTGATGACGGTCAGTCTTTCCGGAGAAAACGCTTCCGTCAGCTTCGCTTCGATAGAGGACTGTATGGACAAGGCCGTCTCCTGATACCATATGGGGCTTGTCTCCCGGCACGAGTCGTGGCCTACGGTCATCTCCAGCGAAATGTCAATTCTTGTTTCGCGACGGTACACCGCCATAATCAATGCTGATTTGCTGTTTTCAGGTCAGGCATGAAACCAAACTCGAAATATTTCGAGAAGATCCGCATCCGTCCCGATCGCAAGGCTGGCGCCGAGCCGGAGGCGCCGCGCTGCCAGTGGGACGGTTGCGAGCAACCCGCTCCACACCGCGCGCCGGTGGGCCGGGATAGGGAAGGAGAGTATTTCCGCTTCTGCTTCGAGCATGTGCGCGAGTACAACAAGAATTACAATTACTTCTCGGGATTGAAGGACGGCGAGATCGCGCGTTTCCAGAAGGAGGCGATGACGGGTCATCGTCCTACATGGAAAATCGGCTCCGGCGGCACCGGCCACGCGGCGGCGGATTTCGCCCCCTTTCGTTCGGGCCACGCTGCCTATTACAGAAGGCTGGGTGACCCGTTCAATCTGTTCGGTGATGCCAAAGCTGAAGCGCGCAAACCGGCTGTCCGCAGGTTGAAGCCGCTGGAGGCCAAGGCGCTGGAAACGTTGGGCCTCGGTGAGAATGCGACTGGCGCTGAAATCAAGGCGCGCTATAAAACGCTGGTAAAACGCCACCATCCCGACGCCAATGGCGGGGATCGTGGGTCCGAGGCTCGGCTGCGAGACGTTTTACAGGCCTACCGGCTGCTGAAGCAGGCGGGTTTGTGTTAGTTCCTGTCTCTGTTATGAGGCCGGCATGACTGTGATGAGCGGCGCGGAAGCGCTTCCGTGCGCGCTGGAGGTGTGATGAACAAGATCGACCGCGATATCGCCAACCTACCCGACACGACTGTCTCGGTGCGCGAAACGTTCGGCTTTGATGCCGAGATGGTCGTACCGGCCTTTTCCGTGGCCGACGCCCACGTGCCGGATGTGGATCCGGACTACCTGTTCGACAGGCAGACGACGCTCGCGATTCTGGCCGGCTTTGCCTACAATCGGCGCGTCATGATTTCGGGCTATCATGGCACGGGCAAATCGACCCATATCGAACAAGTGGCCGCAAGGCTCAACTGGCCCTGCGTGCGCATCAATCTCGACAGTCATGTCAGCCGTATCGACCTGGTTGGCAAGGATGCCATCGTGTTGAAGGAAGGCAAGCAGGTCACGGAGTTCCGTGACGGCATCCTTCCCTGGGCCTATCAGCACAATGTCGCGCTCGTTTTCGACGAATATGACGCCGGCCGCCCGGACGTGATGTTCGTTATCCAGCGGGTGCTCGAATCCTCCGGACGCTTGACGCTGCTCGATCAGAGCCGGGTGATCCGCCCCCATCCTGCTTTCCGGCTGTTCGCGACCGCAAACACGGTGGGCCTCGGGGACACGACGGGCCTTTATCACGGCACGCAGCAGATCAACCAGGCGCAGATGGACCGCTGGTCGATCGTCACGACGCTCAACTATCTGCCGCATGACGACGAAGTGGCGATCGTTCAGGCGAAGGCCAAGCACTACCAGAACGAAGAAGGCCGGGAGATTGTCGGCCGCATGGTGCGCGTGGCCGACATGACGCGCTCGGCCTTCATGAATGGCGATCTTTCAACCGTCATGAGTCCGCGTACGGTCATCATGTGGGCGGAGAATGCCGAGATTTTCGGCGATGTCGGCTTCGCCTTCCGCCTGACCTTCCTCAACAAGTGCGACGAGTTGGAGCGCGCCATCGTGGCCGAGTTCTACCAACGCGCATTCGGCGAGGAACTGCCGGAATCAGCTGCCAATGTGGTGCTGAGCTAAGGAGCATTGAAGATGCGATATGAAGGCGGATGCCATTGCGGGAATGTACGGTTCTCGGTCGATGTCGATCTGGCGAGCCCGATTACCTGTAACTGCTCTTATTGCACACAGCGCGGCAGTATACTGGCATTCACTCCGGCCGAAAATTTCACGCTTGAAAAGGGCGAGGAGAGCCTGACGGAGTACCGCTTCAACAGCAAACAGATCCAGCATCTTTTCTGCTCGGCATGCGGTATGGAATCCTTCGCCCGCGGGCAGATGCCCGATGGCGCGAAGATGGTGGCCATCAATGTACGCGCGCTAGAGGGTGTTGATCTGGAGAGCCTTGAGACCGCACAGGTGGATGGGCGCTCACGCTGAGCGTCCCAGCAGAGAAGAACGTGAGCCAGTCGAACCGTAGACCAGGACAGCCTCAGGAAGCGCCGCTCGATCCCTTCAAGCGTGCAGTGACCGGCTGTGTGCGCGCAATTTCGGGCGATCACGAGCTTGAGGTTTCCTTTACGAAGGACAAGCCCGCGCTGGCGGGCAACCATGTGCGCCTTCCCGATCTTCCGAAGAAGCCGAGTGCCGAGACGTTGCGGGTCACGCGCGGCCTCGGGGACTCCATGGCGTTGCGACACGCCTGCCACGACAAAAGCCTGCATGGCCGCCTCGCACCGCATGGGGCGCAGGCGCGTGCCATCTTCGACGCGGTTGAACAGGCACGTGTGGAAGCCATCGGCGCCCGGTCCATGAAGGGCGTGGCCGACAATCTGTCGGCCATGCTGGAGGACAAGTTCGCTCGCGCCAACCTTGCCCATATCGCCGACCGTGCAGATGCGCCGCTGGAGGAAGCCGTCGCGTTGATGGTGCGCGAGAAGCTGACGGGTCGTACCGCGCCCAAGAGCGGTGAACGGGTGGTGGAGCTTTGGCGCGAGTGGATTGAGGAGAAGGCTGGAGAAGACCTCATTTCGCTGCTGCCCCGTATCAACGACCAGCAGGCTTTTGCCCACGCAGTGCGGCAGCTTCTCGGCTCTATGGATATGGGCGAGGAGTTCGAGCAGGACCAGTCCGAGGAGAGCGAGGACCAGGACGATCAGCCCCGGGGCGAGGAAACCTCCGAAGAGGGCGGCGAGGAGCAATCGGAGGGAGAGCGGTCACAAGCCGAGGATGCCGATTCATCCGGCGATGAGGACGAGGCGGGTGAGAGCGAGGCTGCTGCCACGACGGCTGAGGATGTCACAGAGCAGGAAGAGCTCGACGCCGAGACACCGGGCGAGGCGCGCCGGCCGGAAAGTGCGTTCGATCAGGCCGCCAGCGAAATCGGTTACCATGTCTTCACCACGGAATTCGATGAGGTGGTCGGCGCTGAGGACCTGTGCGACGAGGAGGAGCTCGACCGCCTCCGGGCCTTTCTCGACAAGCAGCTTGCGAATCTGCAGGGTGTGGTCGGACGGCTTGCCAATCGGCTGCAACGGCGTCTGATGGCGCAGCAGAACCGCTCTTGGGATTTCGACCTGGAAGAGGGAGTTCTGGACACGGCGCGCCTGCCACGCCTCGTGATTGACCCCATGCAGCCGCTCTCCTTCAAGCAGGAGCGCGACACCAATTTCCGCGATACGGTGGTTACGCTGCTTCTGGACAATTCCGGCTCCATGCGCGGCCGGCCGATCTCGGTTGCCGCAACCTGTGCCGATATCCTCGCCCGCACGCTGGAACGCTGTGGCGTGCGCGTGGAAATTCTCGGGTTCACCACCCGCGCATGGAAGGGCGGGCAGGCGCGCGAGAAGTGGCTGAAGGAAGGAAAGACGGCTACTCCCGGGCGGCTCAACGACTTACGTCATATCGTGTACAAATCCGCCGAGGCGCCCTGGCGGCGGTCACGGCGCAATCTCGGCCTCATGATGCGCGAAGGCCTGCTCAAGGAAAACATCGACGGCGAGGCGCTGCTGTGGGCGCATCAACGCCTCATGGCACGGCCCGAGCAGCGCAAGATCATGATGATGATTTCCGATGGGGCGCCGGTGGACGATTCCACCCTTTCGGTTAACCCCGGCAATTATCTGGAGCGCCATTTGCGTGGCGTTATCGATCTGATCGAAACGCGTTCACCGGTAGAACTGCTCGCCATCGGCATCGGCCACGATGTCACGCGCTATTATCGGCGCGCCGTCACCATCGTGGATGCGGAGGAGCTTGCCGGCGCGATGACCGAGCAACTTGCCGCGCTGTTTGAGGAAGAAAATGGCCGCGGAGGCGGTCAGGCAGAACGCTTGCGTCGTGCAGGTTAGGGCCAGGTCCCTCGCGCGGGTGCGCGCGCTCGTTCTACCGATCTTTCTCGGTTTTTCCACTCCTTGCCTCTCGCAGTCGGCGCCTGACGATACTCCGCAGAGCCTTTCTATCGCTACCCGGCCGATAACCCGCTTCCGCATCGGATCGGATGAAATGCACTTTGGTCCACTGGAATTTTCCGGCGGTTTGGAGATGACTTCGGGGGATCGTGATTTCGGTAGCCTGTCTTCCTTTCGTTTTATCGAGCCCGGCGGCAGGTTCATCGGCGTGGCAGACACTGGTTTCTGGTTCTTTGGATCGATTGCGCATGATGAAGCGGCACGGCCGGCGGGCATCTCTGACTTCACAATGATGCCGATGGCCGTGCCCGAGGGCTATGGAGGCGACAGGAAGTGGGTCACGGATGCCGAATCCATTGCCCTTCGCGGCGAACGCATCGTTGTGGGGTTCGAGCGGCTGCATCGCATTTCGGAGTTCCGCCTGGAGCCGAATTGGATGGATGCCCAAAAGCATCCGCCCGAAAAGATGCTCGGCGCAGTAGCCGACCTCGACTTCCTTATCCCCGTCCATGAACTGCGCGACAATCAGGGGTTCGAAACAATCGACTTTTCGCCGCAAGGTGGAGCCTTGTCCGGCGCGCTTGTTGCCGTGACGGAACGGAGCATCGACGAGAAGGGCAATTTCTTTGCCGCCATTCTCGACGGGCCGCAGGCGGGTGTCTTCACCGTCGTCCGGCATGGCGAATTCGACATCACGGACGGTGCATTTTTACCAAATGGCGACCTGCTTCTGCTTGAGCGCAGTTTCTCCGTGACGAAAGGTGTCGCCATGCGCCTGCGCCGCATCGAAGCGGAAACCATACGGCGTGGCGGTGTGGCCGACGGTCCGGTGCTTCTCGAAGCCGATATGGCCTATCAGATCGATAATATGGAGGCGCTGGATGTCTGGCAGAGGGACGACGGCGCGACAATGATCTCGCTCATGTCCGACGACAACCATTCCCTTCTGCAGCGCAACCTTTATCTGGAATTCCGCCTCGTCGAGGAATGATGACTTTCCTTCCGGCTACGCCTTCTCGGGTTTTGGCGGGTGGGCAATGACATGCCGTCCGAAGTCAGGGGCATCCACTTCCTGGCCCGCCTCGATGATGGACCGGCGAACGGCGCGCGTGCGGGTGAAGAGATCGAACAGCTTCTCGCCGTCACCCCAGCGGATCGCCCTTTGCAAGGCGGAGAGGTCTTCGGAGAACCGCGCCAGCATCTCCAGGATCGCGTCCCGATTGTGCAGGCAAACGTCGCGCCACATGATCGGATCGGAGGCGGCCAGGCGGGTGAAATCGCGAAAGCCGGAGGCGGAATATTTAATGACTTCCGATTTCGTCACCGCTTCCAGGTCGTCGGCCGTGCCGACTATGTTGTAGGCAATGATATGCGGCAGGTGGGAGACGATGGCCAGAACCATGTCGTGGTGCTCCGGGTCCATCGTATCGACGCGCGATCCGCAACGCTCCCAGAACCGGGTAAGCTTCGCAAGTGCCGTCTCGTCGGTGCCGGGCAACGGTGTGAGCACGCACCAGCGCCCTTCGAAAAGATCCGCGAAGCCTGCATCGGGCCCGGAATGCTCCGTGCCGGCAATCGGATGGCCGGGAATGAAATGCACTGCTGACGGCAGGTGCGGCGCCATCTGTTGAATGACGGATGCCTTGGTCGAGCCGACATCGGTGACGATGGCCCCCGGCTTCAGCCTATCGGCGATCTTTCTGGCAACGCTTTCCGAAGCGCCGACCGGCACCGATGCGATCACCAAATCCGCATTTGCCACCGCCTCGGCAGCATCGCCGACATAATCATCGCCCAGCTCCAGTTCACGGGCGCGCGCCAGGGTTTCGGGCCGACGCGTGGACACCACGATCGTTTTCGCAAGATTCTCGCGGCGGATGATGCGCGCCAGAGAAGAGCCGATCAGGCCGATGCCGATGAGGGCGACTGTCTCGAAAAGCGGATCGGCCACGGCTCAGCCGCCCATGAATTCAGCAAGCGCTGAAACCACGCCGCGGTTGGCTTCCTCGGCTCCGACAGTCATCCTCAGCGCGTTCGGAAAGCCGTAGCCGGTTACCCGACGCAGGACGAATCCGCGCGCCGTCAGGAAAGCATCGGCCTTCTCGGCTGTTTTGCCACCATTCTCCGGGAAGTGGATCAGCACGAAATTGCCGATGCTTGGTGTCACCCGCAAACCGAGCTTCGTCAGCTCGTCCGTCAGCCACGTGCGCCATTCTTCATTATGCACGGCGGCTCGTTCCACATGCGCCTTGTCGCGGATCGCGGCAGCACCTGCTTCAATGGCCAACGCATTGACGTTGAAAGGACCGCGCACGCGGTTCACCGCGTCGACCACATGTGCCGGCGCGTACATCCACCCGATCCGGAGGCCGGCAAGGCCGTAGATCTTGGAGAAGGTGCGTGTCATCACCACGTTCTCAGACGAGGAGACGAGTTCGATACCCGCCTCATAATCGTTGCGGCGGACATATTCGGCATAGGCCGCGTCGAGCACCAAGAGCACGTGTCCGGGCAGGCCCCGTTGGAGCCGGCGCACCTCGTCCACCGGCAGATAGGTGCCGGTGGGATTGTTGGGATTGGCGAGAAATACGATCTTCGTCCGCTCCGTTACCGCAGCCAGGATCGCATCGACATCGGCGCGCTCGTCCTTCTCGGGCGCAATGACGGGGACACCGCCCGAGGCCAGGATCTGGATCCGGTAGACCAGAAATCCGTGTTCGGAATAGATCCCTTCGTCACCTGCGGTCAGGTAAGTCTGGGCGAGAAGACCCAGAAGCTCGTCCGATCCGTTGGAACACAGAATGTTGGCCGGGTTCAGCCCGTATGTTTCGGCAATCGCCTCGCGCAACTTCGTGGCGGAACCATCGGGATAAAGCTCCAGGTGGCGGCCGGCGTTTTCCAGCGCCTCTCGGGCAGCCGGAGATGGGCCGAGCGGTGTTTCGTTGGACGACAGCTTCCACACCTTCATTGCGCCCGGTGCGCTGTCGCTGCCGGGAACGTAGGCGGCGATGTTCATGACGCCGGGTCGGGGAGTTGGGCGATCGAGCGAGCTCATCGAATGTTCCATTCCATCAAAGCGCCTGCTTTAGACCATGAAGAGCATTGACGCAAAGGGGCAGCGTGCCTAAATACGCACCAGTTCCGTGGTGATTTGGCCGGTCGGCTTGCAGCCACGTAAAAGAAGTCGCTAAAAGGCCGATTGGTATAATTCCGATGGGACCGGCCGCGATTTCGTTGCCGGTCTTTTTGTTTTGGAGCGTGTGCCATGCCGATAAAGATTCCAGACCAGCTCCCTGCGCGCGACGTTCTCGTGCGTGAAGGCGTATCGGTGATGGATGAACGGACGGCGCTGCGCCAGGATATCCGTCCTCTTCAGATCGGGCTCCTGAACCTCATGCCCAACAAGATCCGAACGGAAACGCAATTTGCCCGGCTTATCGGCGTCACGCCCCTTCAGGTCGAACTGACATTGGTGCGCATTGGCAATCACAAGGCCAAGAACACACCCGAAGAGCACCTCATTGCCTTCTATCAGACCTGGGAGGAGGTCGCGGAACGCAAATTCGACGGCTTTATCATCACCGGTGCCCCTGTGGAGCTGCTGCCCTTCGAGGAAGTCACCTATTGGGAGGAACTGACGCGCATTCTTGATTGGACGACCTCCAACGTTCATTCCTCTTTTTTCATTTGCTGGGGAGCAATGGCCGCTGCCTGGCATTTCCACGGCATTCCGAAACACACTTTGGAAAAGAAAGCGTTCGGCGTCTTCCGCCACCGCAACAACGCTCCAACCTCGCCCTATCTTGCCGGCTTTTCGGACGACTTCGCCATTCCCGTTTCGCGCTGGACGGAAATTCGCGCCGCCGATATTCCCGCCGATTCAGGACTGGAACTTCTCATGGAATCGGACGAAACCGGCCCCTGTTTTCTCGCCGAGAAGACCGGAAACCGCCTCTATATGTTCAATCACATCGAATACGAATCGACCTCGCTCAGGGACGAATACGTAAGGGATCTGGCTGCCGGCACGCCGACGGATGTGCCGCACGATTATTTCCCGGGAAACGATCCGGACCGCCTGCCGCTCAACCGCTGGCGCTCGCACGCTCATCTGCTCTTCGGCAACTGGATCAATCAGGTCTACCAGACCACGGAATATGATTTGGAGAAGATCGGCAGCCTTTGAGATGCTCCCGCTTCCGGCGATCTGATCTTTGAACAACCTTCATGCGCCAGCCGCCCTTGAAAGAAGCGTCTGCGCATCCTCCGCCAGCATCTGCGTCAGATCTGTGGCCGGCATGGGCTTTGCCAGTCCAGCCGCTTGGCCCGCCCACAAAGGCGAGAAATCGCCGGAGCCTCGTCCTTCGGCTGCCTTGCGCAAGGGCATGCAAGCGGCTGTTGCCAGGGGAAAATCGGGCGCGGCCTCGTTGATGGGGCCGAGTTCTCCGATGAAACGGTTGATGATTCCCCGTGCAGGACGCCCTGTGAAGATATTAGTGATCACGGTGCGATCGTCCCGCGCGTTCGCCAGCGCCTGCCGATGCAGCGGGCTGGTAAGCGCCTCCGGACATTGCAGATAGGCGGTGCCGATCTGCACGGCGGACGCGCCGAGCATGAAGGCGGCTGCGATTCCGCGCCCGTCGGCGATGCCGCCTGCGGCGATCACGGGTACCGACACCGCGTCGACAACCTGCGGCACGAGCGCCATCGTACCCGGCTGGGTCGTAACATCATTCTCCAGGAAAATGCCGCGATGACCGCCCGCCTCCGCACCCTGGGCTATGATGGCATCGCAGCCGCGCTCCTCCAGCCAGCGCGCTTCGGCGACCGTGGTAGCCGACGCGATGATCTTGGCACCCGTTTCCCGCACGCGTTGCAACAGGTCCTGGTCCGGCAAGCCGAAATGAAAGCTGACGATCTCGGGGCGATATTCCTCGACGATGGCGCAGGATTGCTCGTTAAAAGGGTTGCGACCTGCACCGGCGGGCACTGTCTCGGGATCAAGGCCGAATTCATCGTAGTAAGGCTTAAGCCGTGTTCGCCATTCCGCTTCGCGTGTCTCATCCAGCGGTGGGTTGCGGTGGCTGAAGAAGTTCAGGTTGATCGGAGCCCCCGTGCGCTGGCGGAAGATCCCAAGCTCCGCGCGGATTTGCTCGGGCGTGAGCATGGCGCAAGGAATGGCGCCAAGCCCGCCCGCCGCGCTCACCGCCATCGCCAGGGACGAGCCTGCGGCGCCCGCCATGGGTGCCAGCAGGACAGGTTGCTCAATACCGAAGAGATCAAGAATTCTGCGATCCTGCCACATAGGTCACTCTCCCGTTTGTTTGAGCTTTTCGATCCCGCGGGGCATGTGCGTCACTCCCTGCGGAGCGAGGACAGGCACCAGAACCCGGCGCCGGCGCTTTGCCGTCGCCGGTAAACCCTGGTAGAGCCGCTTCTCTGCCTCGACGACCAGCGCGCCGGCGAAAAGGGGCCAGAAGCGCCGCCCCACCCGCTCGAGCACCTGGTGAAACTTCATGATCCAACGCCGCCGCGCTGGCGGGAAAAGCAGCGTATCGGCCCAGGCCCCCGGCGTGAAGTTCGCTTCGCGGAGGATTTCCACGAGTTGGGAGCGCGAGTAGGGACGGCCGGTGCCGAACGGCGTGTGCTCAAAGCGCGCCCACAGGCCGCGTCTGTTCGGCACGACGATGACGAGCCGCCCGCCCGGCGCCAGCACCCGCCAGAGTTCCAGCAACATCTGCTTCGGATCTTCCGCATGCTCCAGGGCATGGACGACAAGCACCCGATCGATGCTCGAGTCGGCAAGCGGCAGATCTTCCTCGAGCACCAGGGTGGTTGCGGATGGTTTTCCGGGTGGCCAGCGCACCGCTCCCTGACGTGCGGGCATAAAGGCGAAAACCCGCTCGGCATCACCACCCAGGCGATCGAGCCAGGGCACCGCATAGCCGAGGCCCACCAGGCGCTCATCCGGAAGCTTGCTCCAGATTGACGACAGCGCCATTGTAATGGAACGCTCTGCCAGCCGGCCGAGCAGGCTTCCGTAAAAAGCCTTGAGATCAACGATGTCCGAATTCATGGAGGAACGGTAAGCGTCGTTCGGCGTCACTGCAAGCCGTTCCGCTGTGATGACAAAGCACCAGCAACGTCCTATTCGTTTCCGAGACGGAGGCATCCATGACACTCGAAATCGAACAATTCATTTGCCGTAGCGATAATTTCGGCATCCTGGCGCGTGATACGCAGACGGGCGAGACGGCACTTATCGACGCGCCCGAGGAACGTGCGATTCTCGATGCGGTCGAGCGTACCGGCTGGACGCCCTCCATGATCCTCATCACGCACCATCACGCCGATCATGTGGAGGCGAATCTCGCCTTGAAGGAGCGGTTTGGCCTGACGATCGTCGGCCCGGCCGGGGAGGCGGAGAAAATTTCCGGCATCGACCGTCAGGTACGGGAAGGGGACACGATCTCCGTTGGCAAATCGAAAGCACGCGTGATCGAGACTCCGGGCCACACCGCCGGCCATATCTCCTATCATTTCGCCGATGCTGCAATCGCGTTTACCGCCGACACGCTTTTCGCGCTCGGGTGCGGGCGGCTATTCGAATGCACGCCGCCCGTGATGCTGGAATCGTTGAAGAAGCTTGCTACTCTGCCTCTGGAGACGGCCATCTATTGCGGCCATGAATATACGGAGGCGAACGCGCGTTTTGCGCTCTCGGTCGATCCCACGAATTCGGCCCTGAAGGAGCGTGCGCAGAAAATCAGGGCGTTGCGGCGCGAGGGTAAGCCCACCCTTCCCACCACCCTTGGCGAAGAGATGGCGACGAACCCCTTTCTGCGCTGGCACGATCCGGTGATCCGCCGCAACCTGGGCATGGAAGATGCGTCAGACGAGGATGTTTTTGCCGAAATCCGAAAGCGCAAAGACATTTCCTGACCGACCTGCAGGCGCGCTAGAGAACAGAAAGAGCGATCGCCCGACGAAGCGCGGAAAGCACGCCATCAAAATGCCTATCCATCGCTGCCATGGCTGCTTCCGCATCGTTCGCACGAACTGCATCGACAACGGCTTTGTATTCCGACAGGACTTCCGCGGCGCGCCCCGGCAACAGGATGGAGCGAAACTGCAGGCGCACAATCGGAAAGAGCAGTGTGTCCAAAAGCTTTTCCGCGGTTCGGTTTCCCGATATCGTCTGCACGGTTTGGTGGAGCAGCCCGTTCAGTTGTGAAAACTCGGAGAGGTCTTCACGCTCGAGCGCGTTTCGCATCCTGTCGACTATCCCGGACAACAGCTTCTTGTCCGGTTCGGTGGCTCGTTGCGCCGCCCTACCAGCGTTCAAACGTTCCAGATACTTGCGCACCTCGATGATTTCGACCGCTTCTTCGTTGCTGATCGCGCGGACTCTCGCGCCGCGATTGGCTTCCCTGACGACCAGCCCTTCCTGCTCCAGCCGCATCAAAACGTTCCGGATGATTGCCCTGTTCGTCGAGAATGCCGCGGCCAGATCGGCTTCGATCAGCCGCTCATTGGGCAGGTATTGGCCCGACCGGATCTTCTCGCGCAGTTCGTCGGCGATATCTTTCTTCGGTGGGTAGGCTGTCATTCCGAGCAATCACGATTATTCAGCAATAAGTTTTTCGCTTACTGCCATTTAAGTTTTGGACTTCCACGAGAAATTCTCTTAGCTGGCTTTGCCTTCGGAGCCCTTGGCCTTCGAGCGATATCCAGACAGGTCAACATATCGCCTTGTGTTAAGCAAGCCATCGTTAACCATCTGCTTCGGCGAGCCACGAATTAAGAATGCGGGTCTCGCGGGAATGGTTATTAGCCCCGGGCGCCTCTCGGCTGACGGCCCGAGGCGCTCTCAACCTCTTGCAGCTTACGGAGCAATTCCAGCCAGTGGGCCGGCATGTCGGCCCGAAGCTCTAATCCGGGCACCCGGCAAAGGTGTCGTGCATTTTCGGCGTGACGGACCTGTTGGCTGATGAGCTGCGCCGTATCCTGGGCGTTCGCCGTATTTTCACTTCGTCGCGGCATCATATCTCTCGCACGCGATGTTTCGTTCACTTGCACCTCAAACGCGAGGAAAGCAAAAAACGTTCCGGAACAATGGCTAACGCTTTCGAGCGTCTGCGATTATCCTAAAATTTTCCTTAAAATTGAATCGTCAGGTTCTGGATCGACCCGGCCGGAACGGTTGCAAAACGCGCTGGAGCAAGGCCCCTCAACAATAAATTAATTATGCTTGTAACAGTTTCGTTAACCCTAATTTGACGATTGCAGGATCATCTCGGGCGCGGGGCAGCGGTTTATCCGTAACGAGGGGCGGACGAGTGAACAAATCCCGCATCATCATTCTGGGCGTCGCTGTGGCTGCGGCGATCGCGGCGGGTTATCTGGCCAGGAATCTGGCGTCGGCGCCTGATCCTGTGGTGGCCAGGGCGGCGCCTGCCGAGCCAGCTTTCGACCTGACGGAGGTTTTGATCGTCTCCCGAAACGTGTCTTTGGGGGAGACGCTCGGTGATGCCGTCCACTGGCAAGCCTGGCCGGCCGACGTCGTTGATTCGTCCTTCATCACCCGCGATCGTGCGCCCGATGCGGCGGAGGAAGTACAGAATGCGATGGCGCGCGTGAATCTTTACGCGGGCGAACCGCTGAGGCGCGCCAAGCTGATCGGCGAGGGGCAGAGCTTCATGTCCGCCATTTTGCCGCCGGGCAAGCGCGCGGTCGGCACCCGGATCGCTGCGGACACCTCCGCCGGCGGATTCATCCTGCCAAACGATTACGTCGACGTGATCATGACGCGTCGTGCCGAGAACGGCGCAACCCCCGGCGGCTTCATCACAGAAACCATTCTCGAGAACATCCGTGTTCTGGCCATCGATCAGATGATCCGTGAAGACGAGGATGGCCGGCGGGTAAAAGTCGGCGAAACCGCGACTCTGGAGCTGACGTCCGATCAGGCCGAGGTGATCACCGCCGCTCAGCAGATTGCCGATCGGCTGACGCTCGCGCTGCGCTCAATCTCCGATGTCGCGGCGGAGCCGACCAACCAGGGCTCTTACCTCGTCACCGGCGCGGGACGCGGCAATACCGTCCGGCTGATCAGGTCGGGCGACGTTTCGATCGTGGGGACACCCAGATGAAGTGCAGACGAAAAATCGGCCTGCTCGAACGTGTCGTGCAGCGGGCGCTTCTGGCGGGTGCTGCGGGCATGCTCGCATGTGCCAGCCTCGTCATCCATCCTTCCGCGGCATATGCGGGAGGCACCATGACGGTGGCAAGCGCGGGTGTGGAACGCGTCGATCTCGGCCTCAACAAGTCGCTCGTCATCGACCTGCCCCGGGATGCTTATGATATTCTGGTGGCCAATCCTTCAGTGGCCGACGCCATAACGCGTACCCCCCGCCGCATCTATCTCTTCGGCAAGCAGGTGGGCGAGACGAACATCTTTGTTTTCGGTCCAAACGGCGAGCAGATCGCCAATCTGAACATTTCCGTGGAGCGCGACGTCGCCGGGCTCGAAAGTCATCTGGAGCGGTTCATTCCCAATTCCGACATAGATGTCGAGCTCATCAACGACAATGTGGTGCTCACGGGAACGGTGGAAACCCCGCTCGACGCCGCGCGGGCGGCGCAGCTGGCAGAGATCTTCGTGACGGGTGGCGAGGCGACGACGGGCCAGTATTCGATGACCGCCGCCGCTCCTACCGATGGAGGTGGTGTCGCGATCGACAATCCGGATTCGCAACGCCGTCAAAGCCGTATCGTCAACATGCTGCAGATAATCGGCGAGGACCAGGTAACACTTAAAGTCACCGTCGCCGAGGTCAGCCGTTCTGTCATGAAGCAGCTCGGCGTCGACGTTCTGGCCAGCGGCACCGTGGACGGTATCAGCTGGAGCGCTTTCAGCGACACCGCTTTCGGGCTCGGCAAGCAGCTTGCAAATTCGCAGCTCAGCCTGGGCGGCTCCCTCATTGACGCGTACATAAATGCCATGGAGCAGGCCGGTGTCATGAAAACGCTGGCCGAGCCGGCTCTCACCGCGGTTTCCGGTGAAAAGGCGACGTTCCGGGTCGGCGGCGAATTCAACATCGTGGATGGGCGGAATATCGACGAGGATACCGGACAGGTCGTCTATGATTACAGGTCGATCGAATATGGGGTCGGGCTCGAATTCCTGCCGACCGTGCTTTCTGCCGGCCGGATTTCCTTGAAAATCCGCACCCAGGTTTCCGAGCCCACCATGCAAGGCGGCGTTCCCCTGGAAGGAGGTTTTGGCGACCGCGGTCACGTCAAGGGCATGAACGTCATCTCGATCCGCAAAAGGCTTGCCGATACGACAGTTGAGCTCCCCTCGGGCGGCTCCATGATGATCGCTGGGCTCGTGCAGGACGATGTGCGCCAGGCCGTAAACGGTCTTCCCGGCCTGTCCAAGCTGCCGGTGATCGGCACCCTTTTCCGCAGCCGTGATTTCGTGCGTAACGAGACCGAGCTCGTCATCATCGTCACGCCTTACCTCTCGCGGCCGGTGGCACGCACGGCGCTCGCCAAGCCTGACGACAATTTCAACCCCGCCAGTGACGGTGCAGGGATGTTCCTCGGCCGGGTTAACCGGATCTATGGCACCATGAACACCGATCTGCCCGATGGGCGCTATCACGGCGTTGTCGGCTACATCTATAAATGAGGGAAGACATGGGCGTGTCGCTTGCAAGAAGAGCCACGGCGGTTCTGCTGCTCGTCGCGGCGGGTTTGCTGGCGGGTTGTGTCAAGCGTGATTCCGTGATCGTCGGCTCGTTGCCGGACGATTACCGTACCCGCCACCCCATCGTGCTCGCCGAGAAGGAAAAGACCCTCGACATTCCCGTTCCCATCCTGTCTTACCGCATGACACCGCAGCAGAGCGTGGCGATCGATGGGTTCATGGACGATTATGGCGATAGCGGCCCCACGGTGGTGACCATTCTGGTGCCCCACGGCTCGGCCAATGGCCCGGCCGCTTCCAGGGTTGCCGACGACATCGCCGCTTTCCTGCGTCGCGGGTATGTGCCCGAAGGGTATCTGCAGGTGCTGCCCTATCAAGCGTCGGCGGGTGAGGTTCGTCCGGTACGGCTTACCTATGGCCGGCTGGAAGCGACGGTGGCGCCGTGTGGGCGCTGGCCGGAGGACCTGCTCGACACGTACGAGAACCGCAATTACGAGAATTTCGGCTGCTCCTATCAGAACAATCTTGCTGCACAGGTCGCCAATCCGATGGATTTCCTCGGGCCGCGCAAGAAGACCACCATCGATGCAGAAAATCGCGTCGGCGCCATCGAGAAATACCGGGGCGTAAAAGAGCCCCTGTACGAAGCGGGCAAGGTTTCGGCCGACTTCAACAGCAATCGTGAAGTGGAATACTGAGGCGGGTGAGGACGACGAGATGACCACTCTGGCCTACGAGACCGACCATGCCGCAAGTTGGCGCGCCGAATCCGAGACCGGCGCGATTCAGGCGCTGCGGCCGGTTCCGCGCATTTCCATCCAGGCTTTCTGCGAGACGGAAGCGGTCGCCAAACCCGTCGAACGCGCCGCCGGTGATCGGCGCATGGCCAAGGCCCATCTGAAGGTGCACATGGGCGGTATCGCGACGGCCATCGAGTTTTACCAGACAGCCGCAACGCCCAATCTCATCCTTCTGGAATCGTGCGCGGAGCCGAAGGAGATGCTGGCGTTGCTGGCCGAACTTGCAGATGTCTGCGACCCGACCTCGAAGGTCGTGATTGTCGGACATGTCAATGATGTCTGGCTTTACCGCGAGCTTATTCGCGCCGGCGTGTCCGAGTATGTGGTGGCGCCGGTCTCGATGGCGGACATTGTCAGCGTCATCGCCAACATCTTCGTTGACCCGAAGGCAGAGCCGGTGGGCCGCTCAATCGCTTTCATCGGTGCCAAAGGGGGCGTGGGGTCGTCCACGCTGGCGCATAATCTGAGCTGGGCCATGTCGAGCCTGTTCGAGAACGAGGTGTTGATTGCCGATCTTGATCTTCCCTTCGGAACCGCCAACATCAACTTCGATCAGGATCCCGTCCAGGGCATTGCCGAGGCGGTCTTTTCACCGGAGCGCCTGGACGAGGTATATCTCGACCGGCTGCTTGCCCAATGCGCCGAGCGTCTGTCGCTGCTGGCAGCGCCCTCCACGCTCGACCGGGTGTATGATTTCGATGCGGAAGCATTCGCGCAGATCATCGATACCGCCCAACGCACCGCACCGCTGGTGGTGCTCGACGTGCCGCACCAATGGACGAGCTGGTGCAGGACCACGCTGGCGCGCGCCGATGACGTCGTCATCACCGCCACGCCTGAACTTGCCAATCTGCGCAATACCAAGAACCTGATCGACACGCTGGCCAAACTGAGGCCGAACGACGAACCGCCAAAACTCGTCATCAACCAGGCGAATGTTCCCAAGCGACCCGAGATCGCCATCGACGATTTCGCCGATCCCCTCGGTGTTGCTCCGCTCGCCGTTATCCCCTTCGAGCCGCAGCTTTTTGGCAATGCGGCCAACAACGGGCGCATGCTGGGCGAGATCGATCAAAATCATCCTGTCGTGCAGTCGATTAACGCGCTGGCACATGTGCTGACG
>JAJUHJ010000040.1 GCA_029279965.1 Phyllobacteriaceae bacterium | reverse complement strand
GCCGGTCTTGAACTCGCCCTTGAAGTCGGCGCACCACAGATCGTTGGGAAGAGCGGCCTGCGACAGCGGCGTGCCCTCGGCCTTGTTCGCTCGTCGCCTCTTGCGGGCCCGGCTCACAAGGCCGTGACGGTCGAGCACGGCATGCACCGTGCTCCTGGCCGGAAGACGCACGTCGCCAGCCAGCCTTCTGACCAGCAGCTCCCGGATCTTGCGGGCGCCCCAGTGTGGCTTGTCCTTCTTGCTCTCGACGATCAGACGCTCGATCTGCTCGGGCAACTGGTTGGCGTAGCGCACCGGCCGCCGAGACCGGTCGGTGAGCGCCTCCAGTCCCTCCTGCCGGTAGCGGCCCCAGATCTTGTAGCCGGTCTTGCGGGAAATCCCGAACGCCCGGCACACATCGCTCATGCCTTCACCGTCCAGAAGACGGCCGACAAAACGAACCCGCTCGTCCATCACCGAACGCTCCTTCCACGGCATCAACACCTCCCGCAAAGCGAAAAGTGTTACCCATGTGTCCGGTACAAAACGTCACCTATCTCTCAGGCCGCTCATTTTCTCACCCATAAACAGCAGCTCGCGCCTGAGAGATTGGTGACAATCTCGCGTGTCCTTGTCGATCGCAGCGTTCTCTGCGCCAGATCGTACATCCCAACTCATAATGCTTGGGAAAGGCGGATTGCTTGTCTTGCCACTCGACGGTCTTAGCGAAACAGCACCGTCGTGCCCGGTATTGTAATTTACGAACCCGCTATTTGCCGGCATCACGTTACCAGAGCCCGTCAATGCAGAAGCGATCGACGGGCGTGTGGGGCGCTCCAATCAACCATTTTAGGGACGAACCGAGATGCCGACCACCAATGCCGCGATCCCCATGCAGATCCTGAAACCTCTACCGACGCAACCAGCAGCATCTGCCGCTGTGCCGGAAACGACGTTGAAGCGTTCGAAGAGCCTTCCGTCCCGGTCCTCCGTTGCGCCGGATTTTGTGCCCCGGGCACAAAGTCTGACCGCCTTGCACAAAACGGCTGGTTCGGGCGGAGACGTTCCTCAACCCGGTGCAACCGGTCTGTCGGAAGATACGGTCAATGCCTTCCTGAAGAAGGCCGGGCTGGATATCGCACTGCGGGAAAACAGGCTTTTCATCACGCGCCATCGCGACCCAGAGGCAGCAGAGGCGCAGCGCCCGCCTTCGGGTAAAGACCTGGCGCGGGTCTGCCATGCACTGATGGTGGCGGAGGAAACCCCGGCGAAGCTTGATGCAGCCCGGACGCTGCTACCAGCGATAAACGCACAGCTTTTGGAGCACATCGAGGCCGACCAGTCCGAAACCAGCATGAAGGACAAGGTCATGGCCTTGGCCAAGAGCTATTGCACCGTGCTGGGTGGCCGGGACCTGGCCATCGACGATGTGATCGGCACCATCAACACCTATTTCTTCGACAGGATCGGCGACGACAAGGCACTGAACAGTTCCAACATTGCCGCGGCGGCGCTGACCTCCCTTCTTATGCTGACACCTACCGTCGGCAAAAATCTGCCGCTGATTGCCGACGCAATCCGCGAAGGTCGCTATCGGGACGCGATCATGCCCGCTTTTTCGATCTGTGCGGTTTCCGCCATGACGCTCAACCCCGACGATGGCTGCATTCGGGCTTGACCGGGCCTCAGCCATCGCCGCAGCAACGGGCAACGCATTGATGGCCGCCAACCTGCTGGACATCCAGCATGACGGCCGTGAATGGGCCAGCCTCAAGCGGGAACATGTCGATCCTGAGAGCCGGCCCTTTACATCCTTTGCACGCAGTCAGGGCTTGGTCGACAAGGGTCTGCACACGACGCTGGATTTCCTGCATGAATTCGGTGCACAGATGGGCTTCTTGCCCTCAATGTGAAGAATGCCGTAGCAGCGGGAGAGTCGACGCGCAATCCAGCCGCGTTTCCGTTGCTCGGGGTGCTGCTTGGCTCGTTTCTTCTGGACACGGCGAGGGGCGAGCAGCCATTTGCCGAGTTTAAAGCGGACCGCAACGCGCTGGCGGGCGAAATATCCGTCGACACGAATGACGCGCGCGCACAGGCCGCGAGAACCTTTCTCCAGCAGAAGATATCGGAACCTATGATTCAGACTACGGCCTCCTGATGCGCCCGCTCCTCAATCGACCCGCCGGCAGCCACGCCGCTCGTCAATTTGGCGGCAACACGCTTTCCGATACGGAGGAGAAAACCTTCCTAAAAGGGCTGATCGGGCGCTTCTGCACGCGGTGGGAAGCGGAGAACGCCGCCCATGTTGCCATTGACAGGATTTACCGTTTCGATCGATTCGACCCGGCCGAAAACATGGGGGATGATCGGGCGGTTGGAGAAATCCTGCGCTTTGTTCAAGCCGAACGCAACAAGGACAAGGCGTTGATGCTCGATACGCGCGGTCTTGCCCATGCCGATCACGTTTACCGCAGCATCATCGCCCATGCGATCAAATGCGCCACGTTCGAGGAACTTGGGCGGTGATACGGCGCATGCGCCGTCATTAAGTTGCGATTTCCCGGCGGAACGTATTACCGCCGGGACCATTCCGACTTCCGATACGCTAGCGCGCCGCGCGTGTTTCTGGACACATAGGGGACGCGCTATCCAATTGAATCTACGCATCGTGCTTTCCGAAAATCGATTCAGATTTTTGGGCCGATGCTGTAAAGTGGAAGCAGGATGGCCAGGGAAGGAACGATCCGCGTCGGCATTTCCGGCTGGACCTACGCACCGTGGCGCGGCGTCTTTTATCCCGCCGACCTTCCCCACAAGCGCGAACTGGCCTTTGCGGCAGAGCATTTCCGTTCCATCGAAATCAACGGCACGTTCTACGGCCTGCAACGGCCGGAGAGCTTTGCTCGGTGGGATGAGGAGACGCCTGAAGGTTTTGTTTTCGCCATCAAAGGCTCTCGTTACATCACCCACATGCTCAAGCTGAAAGGTGCAGACACGCCGCTTGCCAATTTTATGGCCTCCGGCCCATTGCGACTGGGTTCAAAGCTGGGGCCGATCCTCTGGCAGTTTCCGGAACGAATGACGTTCAATGCCGAGCGTTTCGAATCTTTTCTGTCCTTGCTGCCGCGCAACACGGAAGAAGCATTGGCACTGGCGCGCAAGCATGATGAGCGCGTGGACGGCCGAGCGTGGCTGGAGGCCGATAGCAAGCGGCCGATGCGCCATGCCGTCGAGATCCGCCATCAAAGCTTTTGCACGGGCGAATTCATTGAGCTTCTGCGTCGGTACAATGTTGCGCTGGTCTGCGCGGACACGCCGGAATGGCCGCTGTTGATGGACCTAACCGCCGACTTTGTCTATTGCCGCCTGCACGGTTCGGAGCAACTCTATTCCAGCGGCTATGACGAAGCCGCACTGGACCTTTGGGCGCAACGCGCGCGGACGTGGGCGCAAGGAGGCGAGGCCTCCGATGCAACCCGTGTGCTTCCGCCGACGAGGCCACGGGCAGGCGGGCGCGACGTGTACATCTATTTCGACAATGATGCGAAGGTGCATGCGCCCTTCAATGCCGCCTCCCTTTCAGACCGGCTCGGCATCGACTGAATGGAGCCGTTCGCCGGCGAAGATCGCGCATTCGTGATGCTCACTGCATCTTCACACCATCTTGGCGTGGTCGTATTGTCCCTTCCGTCGTGGAAGCTATCGCGATCAGCCGGAAGGATCGTCCAATGTTGCGTTCAGCACTTTTAGCCCTGTCGCTGCTCGCCATGCCAGCGGCAGCACTCGCTCACCAATGTCCGAGTTTGATGGCTGAAATCGATGCCGCCCTGCCCTCTGCCGATCTCTCGGAGGCAGACCGCGCACGTGTATTGTCATTGCGTGCCGACGGCGAGACCCAGCATGAAGCCGGCGATCATGCCGCGTCTGAAGCCAGCCTGACGGAAGCGTTGGAGATACTTGGACTCTGACTTGCCGAAAATTTCGGTTCACGGGTACGCTAGCGCGCCGTGCGTCCTTTTGGATGCACAAGGACGCGCTGTTAATTGAACCTACGCATCGTGCTTTCCGAAAATCGGTGCAGGTTTTCGGGCCGATGCTGTAAGATGCACCCGTGATCACGGCCCTTGTCGTTCATCCTTCTGCCCGGCCAGTCCGGCCGCATGCCTTCCAACATCAGCCGCTTTCCCCCGCCTTGCGTATCGGCCCGAAAACCGAGATAGGCTTTCGGAAGCATGATACGCAGATTCGACCGGGCAAAACATCATCGTTCATCCCTTTGGGCGCTTGTCACGCTGGCCGCGATGCCTCCCGCGCTCCTCGCCCTTTGCGGGCCCGCCTTTGCGCACGCATCCGAACGGGGGCACGTGCTTCTCCTCCCAACGCAATATTATGTTCTGGGCGGGGCACTGGCCGTTGCGGCAAGCTTTCTGGTTCTGATATTCCTGCCACCTCAGGCGCTTGCGCGGCTCGGCACCCGGAGAATGCGGATCGCTGTTTTGCCGTTCGACGGGCGCGCGACGGTAAGCTTTTTCTCCTTCCTGATCTTTGCAGCTCTGATCTATGCGGGCGTTTCCGGCAGCCGTGATCCGCTGGCAAACCCGCTGCCGTTGACAGTCTGGACGCTGCTGTGGGTGGGGCTCACTCTGATGCAGGGCCTGTTCGGCAATCTCTGGGCGTGGCTCAATCCCTGGTACGGGCCCTGGCGCTTTTTCGTGAGGCTCGGCGGCCCGGAAAAGGGATGGTTCCGCCTGCCAAAAGCACTCGGATATCGGCCTGCGGTGCTCCTGCTGTTCTGCTTTGCATGGTTCGAACTGATCTATATCGCGCCAGACGATCCGCAGCACCTGGCAGCAGCCGCCTTGGCTTACTGGCTTTTCACCTTCGCCGGCATGTGCATGTTCGGGCATCCAAGCTGGGCGAGCCGCATGGAATTTCTTTCCGTCTGTGTCGGGATGATTTCGCGGCTTTCCGTCCTCGAGGCGCGGTGCACAGAAAGGGGATTTTCTCTCTCCACATGCCTGCCGGGCGGCAAACTCACGGACACTCGGCCTCTCCCGTTAAGCGGCGTTGCCTTTCTCCTTCTGGCGCTCGCCTCCGTTTCCTTCGACGGGTTCATGCGAACCTTCTTCTGGCTTGGCGCGATCGGCATCAATCCGCTGGAATTTCCGGGCCGTTCGTCCGTGGTAACCGAGAACACGATGGGGCTTGCCGGAACGTTTCTCGTCCTCGGCGCCGCCTTCACGCTCGCTACCTGGGCGGGTGACCGGCTGGCGGGCGGCCAGAATTGGAATCGTGCGGCAGGCCTTCTCGTCTGGTCGATCGTGCCTATCGCGCTGGCCTATCACTTTTCCCATTACCTCACTGCTCTGCTGGTCGACGGGCAATATGCGCTGGCGGCTGCATCCGATCCTTTCTTCCGGGGCTGGAACCTTTTCGGCACGGCAATGGCACACGTACAAGCTGGCATCGTTCTGGGCGCACACTCCGCATGGGTTATCTGGAACGCGCAAGCGGCCGCGATTATCGGTGGACACGTGCTGGCTGTCGTGATCGCGCACACGATTGCCTACCGGCTCTACGGCTCCGGCCGTCGTGCCGCACTCAGCCAATTGCCCATGGCTGTGCTGATGATCGGCTACACTGTCTTCGGCCTCTGGCTGCTTTCCACGCCCACTGCCGGATAACCGTCCATGGCCAGAATATTGCAACAGTGGGGCTTTGATGCTTTACCTTCGGCTCCCACAGAGACAGCCGTTTGCCGGATTCGGCTGTCAGCCGGAAAGAAGGGACGGGCATGAATTACAAGGCAAAGCACCAGATCAAGCCAGATGGCGGGATCACCCGCAGGACGGCGCTCAAAGGACTGAGCACCGCCGCCGGGCTCATGGCCGCGCCGGGTTTTGTGCGATACGCCCAGGCGCAATCGTCCGAGCCCATCAGGATCGGCTTTCAATGCCACCGCACCGGCATCGGCGCTGCCTATGGCCGCTGGTATGAACGCGTCACCAGCGCCGCCGTGAAACGCATCAACGATCAGGGTGGCGTCAATGGCCGTCCGCTGGAGATCGTCATCGAGGACGACGGCACGGATGCCGCACGTGGCTCGGAAGTGGTGGCCAAATTCGCCAACCAGCACAAGGTCGATCTGGTCTATGGCACGCTTTTCTCTCACGTCGTGGTGGCCGCGGCGCCCATGGCGGGTGAATTGAAAATTCCGTACTATGTCGTCAGCGAGGGCTATCACGTCGCCTCCGGCAAGATGAACCGCTATTGCGTCCAGCCCGGCATCACCGACGTGAAGGCACAGGTGCGCTCCGTCGCTCCGTGGATCGCCCAAAATCTCGGCAAGCGCGTCACGCTCGTCTATCCCGATTACGCCTTCGGCCATGACCACCGGGACTTCTTCGAGCCTGCCATAACAGCGCAGGGGGGAGAGGTGATCGCCAAAGTACCGATCCCGCCGACGGAGACCTCTTTCACGCGCTATTTCCCGCAAATCCCGCGCGATACGGACGTTATCTATCACGTCATGGTGGGGCCGGCGGTGCTCACCTTCGTCAAGGAGCTCGGCGAATTCTTCGGCACCGGCGGGCCGCAACTCTTCGGCTTCATCGATTCACTTGAGGCCGTGGACATCAACAGCCCCGGACTTGAATTCCTGGACGGCAGCCATTTCTGGGAAGGAATGCCGCGCTACGCGCAACCCGACATCCCACGCTATGCCGCATCCTATCGGGAAACGGTGGGCATCGATGAGAACGGCGCCAGTGTTAACGATCCGAACGACGTGTCGACGGCGGGGCATATGTTCGGCTGCTGGGAGACGCTCTACGTGATCAAGGCGGCGATGGAGGCGTCGGGCTATCGCGGACCGGAGGACCGGGCCAGCCTTATCGAGGCGACGGAAGCCATGACGGAGTTCCCCGCCGGAAACGAGCACCCGCAGGGAGCGAAGATCTTCAATGGCCAGATCCATCAGGTCTTCGCCGAGCAGTGCATCAGCCAGGTGAATGGCGGCCGGCTGGATGTCGTGCACCGCACCTCCATAGAGGACGGCATGTACGAACCGGAAGCCGATTATACGACGATGTCTTTCTGACATGCAGAGCGCGGTCGCTTCGGTCAGCCTGCTTCTACCTGGGGAGGGTACCACCGACGCGGCCGATTGTTACAACCAGATCGATTCTTGATGGCGTTCGGCCCCTACCTTCTCCTCGCGACCCTTGAAGGCCTGGTAACGTCCGCCGTGCTGGCGCTGATGGCGCTGGGGCTGTCCCTGGTCTTTGGCGTGATGCGGGTGGTCAACGTCGCTCACGGCGAATTCTACATGCTGGGGGCGGTACTCGCCTGGTGGTTCGCCAGCCTCGTCAGTGGGCATCCGGCGATCGGCTTCCTGCTGGCGCTGTTCGCAAGTCCGCTCATTGTGGCGGCGGTGGCTTTTCTGGCGGAGCGGCTGGTGCTGCGAAGGCTCGACTACGAACCGGAAGCAACCATCGTTGCCACGATCGGCCTCCTCTATATCATCCAGCAGTTTGCGCTCACCTTTTACGGGCCGGAAGCGCGGCCGGTGGAAGCGCCCTTCGACGCGCGGATCGCCCTGCCCTGGTTCGGCTATTCCGCTTACAAACTTGCCGTCATTGTCGTGTCAGTGGCGCTGATGCTGGCGACGTGGCTCTTTCTTACCCGTACCAGGGCGGGGTTGATCATGCGCGCCACCCAGTCGGATCGTGAGATGGCGCAGGCCTTCGGCATTCCTGTCGACCGGGTCTATGCGGGCGTGTTTGCGCTTGGCGCGGGGCTTGCAGCGCTCGCCGCCGTCCTCATCGTGCCGATCCGCCAGGCGCATTATCTTATGGGGCTCGATCCGCTCCTTCTGTCCTTCATCGTCGTCATCATCGGCGGGCTCGGATCCCTGCGCGGCACCGTCGTCGCGGCCATCCTCATCGGCCTTTCCGATGGGATTATCTCCATGTTTTTCTCGCCGACACTGGCAAAGATGCTGGCGACATTTCTCGTGGCGCTGGTGCTTGTCTTCCGGCCGCAAGGTCTCTTCGGGGCCGCATCGCGATGAGCAGGATCGACGGAAAAAGTCTCTGGCTCCATTGGGCGGTTCTCATCGTGCTCTTCGCCCTCAACTTCCTGTTGCCGGAGTATCATAGGGGCGTTGTTACGCGAGTCCTGCTGCTGGCCGTCTTTGCAATGGGTTACAACCTGACCTTCGGCTATACGGGGCTTTTGAGCCTCGGCCATGCGATGTTCTTTGCAGCGGGGCTCTATGGCGCGGGATTAACCATCTATCATCTGGGCTGGAGCGTCTGGCCCGCCTTCGGTGCGGGATTGCTGGCCGGCATCGTACTGGCGGTGGTCGTCGGGTTCCTGGCACTGAGAACCGCCGGCGTCGCCTTCATGATCGTGACACTGATGTTTTCCCAGGTCTTCTATCTCACCACGCTTTACTTCACCACTTACACAAGGGGTGAGGAAGGTCTGGTCTTGCCCGTCCCGGCGCGCACACTCACCGTTGCAGGTGCGGAATTCGGCCTCACGGACCCGGGCACCCGCTACATGACAGCCCTGGCGCTGTTTGCAGTGGTGCTGATCGCCACCGCCTTCCTTGTGCGCTCGTCATTCGGCCGCACGCTCCTGGCCATCCGCGAAAACGAGGAACGCATGCGGATGCTTGGCTATGACGTCTTCGCCAACAAGCTGGCATCGATGGCGATTTCGGGCCTGATCTCGGCGGCGGCCGGCGCTGCCTACGCCGTCCTGTTCGGTTATGTCGGGTCGGGCTTCGCCTCGATCCAATATTCCATACTGCCGCTTCTTTGGGTGCTTCTCGGGGGAGCTGCGACGACGCTCGGACCGCTGATCGGCACATTGCTCACATTCTATGTCATCGACACAGCATCGAGCTACACCAGCGCCTATATGCTGCTTCTGGGCATCGTCCTCATTCTTCTCATTCTTTACTTTCCGAGAGGAATTGCCGGCACCGTGCGCGAAAGGTGGTTGCCGTGGCTGCCGTGACCCCGCTGCTTGCCACCAAAGGCGTGAGCCGTTCCTTCGGCGGGCTGCAGGCCGTTCAGGATGTGGATTTTACGCTGCAGGCCGGCGAGACGCGCGCCCTCATCGGGCCGAACGGTGCCGGCAAGACAACCTTCGTCAGTCTCGTCTGCGGGCGCATTGCAGCATCGGCGGGACGGGTGTTCTTCGACGGGCAGGATATTTCACGCCTGCCGGCCCATAAGCGCGTGCGCGCCGGCATCGCCTATACTTTCCAGATCACCAGCATCTTTTCCAATCTCACGGTGTTCGACAATGTGGCGCTTGCGGTGCAGCGGCATCTGCTGGGTGCACGCGACGGCAGGCTCTCCCGCGATACATTGCGGGAACAGAGCCAGGAGGCGCTCGCTCTGGTCGGTCTATCCGCGCAAGCAGCGAGTCGCGCTGGACATCTTGCCTATGGGCACCAGCGCCTTCTTGAGGTGGCGATGGGACTTGCCCTCAAACCGCGACTCCTCATCCTCGACGAGCCTACTCAGGGGCTTTCCGATGGCGAGATTGAAAACTTCATCGCGCTGGTGCGCAAGATCGGACAGACGGCCACCGTTCTTCTCATCGAGCACAATATGGACGTGGTGATGGCTCTGGCAGAGCGGATCACGGTGATGAATGAAGGCCGCATTCTCGCCGAAGGTGCGCCGGAGGCAATCCGCGCCGATGAGGCGGTGCAGCGCGCCTATCTGGGAGCATGACATGACAGCCGCGCTGACGCTCCGGCAGGTGGATTGCTTTTACGGCGATGTACAGGTGCTGCACGCTTTCTCGTTTGATCTGCGCGAGGGGGAGGTGCATTGCCTTCTCGGCCGCAATGGCGCCGGCAAAACCACCACGTTAAAGACCATCATGGGGCTGGTGCCCGCGCATGCGGGCAGCATCATGAAGGGCGAAACGGATCTGACGCGCCTTGCCGCCCACGCTATCCCGCGGACAGGCATCGCCTACGTACCTCAGGGCCGGCAACTCTTCACCGATCTTACCGTGGCTGAAAACCTTGAAATCGGGCTGATGGCGCGCGGCAAGGGTTCGGCCACACGCGAGCGCGTGCTCGAGTTCTTGCCGGCGCTGAAGGATCGGCTAAGGCAACGGTCGGGGACGCTTTCCGGAGGTGAGCAACAGATGCTGGCAATTGCCCGCGCCTTATGCCTGGAGCCGGATGTGCTGCTGCTCGATGAACCAACCGAAGGGCTCATGCCTTCCATGATCGCCCGCATCCAGGACTCCGTCGCGGCCCTGAGGAACCAAGGCGTCTCCACAGTTCTGGTGGAGCAGCGCGTCAATGCAGTGCTCTCCGTCGCGGACCGCGTGTCCTTCATGGAAAACGGCCGCAACCGCGAAACCGTGGACGTCGAGAGGCTGCGTGGGGACCCTGCCCTGGTGCGCCGTTATGTCGGTGTCGGGTGATTTCAGATTCATCGACCACGAGGCTGAGTATCGATGACCGTGAAGATACGATCATACAGGAAAGCCGATCAGGGGCGCGCTCTCGAGGTGTGCATCGCTGCCTTCACTCCCATCCATGAAGGCTTCAGAGCAGCCCTCGGGGAAAAGGTTTTCGAGCTTCAATACAGGGATTGGAAGGAGCAGTACGCGAAAACATTCGCCGATCTTCCAGACGAGCTGACGGAAGTTTATGTCGCCGAGGAAAACGGAACGCTCATCGGCTTTGTCTTTACTGTTTTGAACCCGGCGTTGAAGACCGGAGAAATCGGCTTGAATGCTGTCGACCCGGAGTTTCAGGGCAAGGGTGTCGGCAAGGCGATGTATGAATTCGCACTTGAGCGGTTAAAGGCCCGCGGCGCTGAAATCGCCTATGTGGGCACCGGCGGTGATGCCGCTCATCTACCAGCGCGCAAGGCGTATGAGGCGATCGGCTTCGACAAGGTCCTTCCTGCGATGCACTACTTCAAAGTGCTTTAGACCAGCACGACACCCGCATCCCTCATGCGCTGCGTCATGATCGCCAGCGATCCGCCAAGATCGATTCCACGACACGCGCGCAACTCCACCGTTGCTTCGAAATCTAGCTGACGAGCATCGAGCGCGGAAAAGGCGACGCAGAAATCGGTGGCAAGGCCCGCAAAGGTCAGTCTGGTAATGCCGCGCTCGCGCAAATAGCCGGCGAGGCCCGTTGGCGTCGTATGATCGTTTTCGAAAAAGGCCGAATAGCTGTCGATCCCCTTGCGGAAACCCTTGCGAATGACGAGCTCTGCCTTCGTCCATTCCAACGCCTCGTGAAAGGCTGCGCCCGGTGTCCCTTGCACACAGTGATCGGGCCACAGCGTCTGCTCGCCATAGGGCATCCCAATCGTCTGGAACGGTGATTTTCCGGGATGGGAGGAGGCGAAGCTCGAATGGCCAGCGGGATGCCAGTCCTGAGTGAGGACGACATGATCGAAGCGTGCGATCAGATCGTTGATGAGCGGCACGACCTCGTCGCCCCCTTCCACCGCCAGCGCCCCGCCAGGACAGAAATCGTTCTGCACATCAACAACGATGAGCGCTTCTTCTGCCATATCGCTCTCCATCTTCCGCAGGTTCCGGCGAACCGGACGAACCTTGAACCCGGGTTTGCTCCTCCCGGTTGAATGCCGGGAGGGGCTTCGCAGACGAGACGGCTCAGGCAGCCGCCTTCTTCGGTGTGATCAAACCACGAGACAGCAGCAATTCGGCAATCTGCACCGTGTTCAGTGCGGCTCCCTTGCGCAGATTGTCCGAAACGACCCAGAGTGCCAGCCCGTTTTCGACCGTGGAATCCTCACGGATACGGCTGATATACGTCGCATCTTCGCCGGCGCTCTCATAGGGCGTCACGTAACCGCCATCCTCACGCTTGTCGACAACCAGGCAGCCGGGTGCCTCGCGCAGGATCTCGCGCGCCTCGTCAGCGGTCAGCGGCTTCTCGAACTCCAGATTGACGGCTTCCGAATGGCCGACGAAGACGGGCACGCGCACGCAGGTGGCCGTGAGCTTGATTTTTGAATCGAGCATCTTCTTGGTCTCTGCCACCATCTTCCACTCTTCCTTGGTGACGCCGTCTTCCATGAAAACATCGATATGAGGGATGCAGTTGAAGGCGATACGCTTGGTGAACTTCTTCGCCTCGATCGGGTCGGCGACGAAAACGGCGCGCGTCTGTTCAAAAAGCTCGTCCATCCCCTCTTTGCCGGAGCCGGACACCGACTGGTAGGTGGACACAACCACGCGCTTGATGGTTGCAGCGTCGTGCAACGGCTTCAAGGCCACCACAAGCTGCGTCGTGGAGCAGTTTGGATTGGCGATGATGTTCTTCTTGCGAAATCCTTCCACTGCGTCGGGATTCACCTCCGGCACGATGAGCGGCACGTCCTGATCGTACCGCCATGCGGACGAGTTATCGATGACGACGCAGCCTTGTCTGCCGATGCGCGGCGAATATTCCTTAGAGACCGAACCGCCTGCCGACATCAAACAGATATCGGTATCGGAGAAGTCGTAGCTTTCAAGCGCCCTCACCTTGAGCGTCTTGTCACCGTAGGAAACTTCCGTGCCAACGGAGCGGCGCGAGGCCAACGGCACGATTTCGCCTGCCGGAAAGCCGCGCTCTTCCAGAATGTTCAACATTTCCCGGCCGACATTCCCTGTGGCGCCGGCAACAGCGATCTTGAATCCCATGGGTCGAAACTCCTGTCCCTCTCCGCTTGGTTTCTGCTTGAGACCCGCCGGCCTCGCGGGCATCTCGCCTCCCCGGCCTGTCTCGGGGAGAGAGCGAGCGGCCAAGGAAGGTCAGACCGTTTTGGCGGTCGTTTTGGCCGTCGATGTGAAAAAGCGGAAACCGGCGTCGCCATTTCTGGCGGCGGCGCGCAAGCTGGCGATGTTCTGCGCAGATAAAGTGGCGCGCATTGGCCGTGGTGTCTCCGTTTTCGAGTGGGGTTTTACGCTGAATCCCGATGAAGTCAAATCCAGCAACATGAAAAACGCGCCAACTCCGAACGTGAATTGACGCTGCGCGTAAGGTCTCTACCTTTACCTAGGAGACAATTGGGAACATTGCCATGAACGCAATTCATGCAATCCGCCATTCCCTGCGTGCTTCTCTGGCCCTCGGCCTTGCCGCTACGTTCTCGCTTCCTGCTCTCGCCCATCACGGCTGGTCGTGGACCGAGGACGGCTTGTTCGAGCTTCGCGGAACGATCACGGAACTCTACATCGGAAATCCCCACGCAACGCTGGACGTAGATGTCGAGGGCGAAATTTGGCGGGTGGAGCTTGCCCCGCCCTCGCGCACGGTGGCCGCGGGCTTTGCGGAGGACACCGCCAGCCCCGGCGACGAGGTCATCGCCATCGGCAACCGTTCGCTGGACCCGAATGAACGCCGCATGAAGGCCGTGCGCATCATCATCAACGAGACCGCCTATGACGTCTATCCTGGCCGTGTGCCCACCGACTGAAAACACGCCCTGCATCCGTTTGGACGCACCATCCCCGAAAAACTCTGGTGGGATGGTCTGATTGGAGTTTCTGGAGGTCATTGAGCAGCTTGCGCCAGTCCGCGCGCTGCGGATGTCCTTTTATGCCTATCCGCTGGTCAATGCAGCGCACATCCTTCTTATCGGCGTTCTTTTGACGAGTGTCATACTGATGGACTTGCGCATTCTGGGCCTGTTCCCATCACAGGATCGCCGTCCCTTCCTGCGTCTGATGCGTGGGCTGGCGTTAACGGCCTTTTGTGGCGCCGCTGCAAGCGGACTGTCTCTCTTTGCGGTCCGGGCAGGCGAATACGCCTTCAACCCGGCGTTCCGATTGAAAATGCTGCTGATCCTCCTCGCGGGCCTCAACCTTCTTGCCCTGCGCCTTTGGAATTCCGATGCGGCGGGCTTCCCAGGCGCAGGACCCGCGGCGCGGGCCTCCGCCCTGCTCTCTATCCTGCTCTGGATGGGCGTGCTGATCTGCGGCCGCTTCATCGGCTTTTTATGAAGCGGAAGCGACGAATGCATGGGCGCACGGGGAACCATTCCTCGCCGGTTCCGGTTGGCAGGAGGAAGGACGACAACTCATGGCCGAAAAACGTGAACCGCCCGCCATCTCCGGGGAAAAAGCCCGACAAGGCTACATCGTGCTGCGCACACCGTTACGCCGCGCGATCTTCATCGCCGGATTGGCCGGCATCGTCATTCTGACGATCATATGGACATTGGTCTGAAGGAGAGAAAGCGGCGTGCGGATTTGCACGCCGCTCATGTCAAAGCTCTATCCCTGAGGCTGCGGCTCCAGACCCGCATCGGGCTCTTCGCCACCTCTCTTGCCTTCCTTGCGAGCACCGGCTTTCGGCACGGTTGAGCCTCGCGAGGGCGGCGTATCGTCCCCCAGATCGCGTGAGGGCCTCTCGCCGCGGATGACCGCCCTGATCTCGTCGCCCGACAGAGTTTCATACTCCAGCAAGCCTTCGGCGACGGCGGTCCATTCCTTCTTTTTGGTCGTCAGGATCTCGCGTGCCTTGTCATACGCCTCGTCGATCAGGCGACGCACCTCCTGGTCGATCTTCTGCTGCGTCTCCTGCGACATGTTCTGTTGGCGCGCGACCGAGTGTCCCAGGAACACTTCTTCCTGGTTCTCGCCATACGCGACCTGTCCGAGCTCGTCGGAAAAACCCCACTGGGTGACCATGGCACGGGCAAGCTTGGTCGCCTGCTCGATATCGGAGGCTGCGCCCGACGTGATGTTTTCCTTGCCGAACTTGATTTCCTCGGCCACGCGCCCGCCCATCATGATGGCGAGCCGGGAGATCATCCACTTGTAGGTGAGGGAGTAGCGGTCGCCTTCGGGCAACTGCATCACCATGCCGAGCGCGCGCCCGCGCGGAATGATCGTTGCCTTATGCACAGGGTCGGCGGATGGAACGTTGAGCGCCACCACGGCATGGCCCGCTTCGTGATAAGCGGTGAGCTCTTTTTCCTCCTGGGTCATCGCGTGGGAGCGGCGCTCCGCACCCATCATCACCTTGTCCTTCGCGTCCTCGAATTCCAGCATGGTGACGAGCCGCTTGTTTCGCCGCGCCGCCATCAGTGCCGCTTCGTTGACGAGATTGGCGAGATCGGCGCCGGAGAAGCCGGGTGTGCCGCGCGCCACCACCTTGAGATCGACATTGGGCGCCAGGGGCACATTGCGTGAATGCACCTTGAGGATCTTTTCGCGGCCCGCAATGTCGGGATTGGGCACGACGACCTGCCGGTCGAAGCGGCCAGGGCGCAGGAGCGCGGGGTCAAGGACGTCCGGTCGGTTGGTAGCAGCGATGAGGATGATTCCCTCATTGGCTTCAAAGCCGTCCATTTCCACGAGAAGCTGGTTCAGCGTCTGCTCACGCTCATCATTCCCGCCGCCAAGGCCGGCACCACGATGACGGCCCACCGCATCGATTTCGTCGATGAAGATGATGCAGGGCGCGTTCTTCTTCGCCTGCTCGAACATGTCGCGCACACGGCTCGCACCCACGCCCACGAACATCTCCACGAAGTCCGAACCGGAGATGGTGAAGAAGGGCACGTTTGCCTCGCCAGCGACGGATCGGGCGAGCAGCGTCTTACCCGTGCCCGGAGGGCCGACGAGCAGCACGCCGCGTGGAATCTTGCCGCCCAGGCGCTGGAATTTCTGTGGGTCGCGCAGGAATTCGACGATCTCTTCCAGATCCTGCTTGGCCTCATCCACACCGGCCACATCCTGGAAGGTCACGCGCCCATGCGCCTCGGTCAAAAGCTTGGCCTTGGATTTGCCGAAACCCATCGCGCGGCCGGAGCCGGACTGCATCTGCCGCATGAAGAAAATCCATACGGCAAGAATTAGGATCATCGGCAGCCAGGAAATAAAGTAGCCGAGTATGGAATTCGAACCGTCTGATTCAGGGCGTGCGGTAATGGTCACGCCGCGCGCCTCAAGCCGCTCCACCAGACTTGGATCCCCCGGAGAATAGGTCTGGAAGGGAGTCCGGTTGTCCACGTAGCTGCCGGTAATACGCTCGCCCGTAATGGTGACGCTTTCGATCCGACCGTCTGCAAGCTCCTGCAGGAACTGCGAATAGGCGATATCGCGCGTCGCGCCAGTCTGCTGAGGGGCCTGGAAAAGGTTGAACAACGCGATGAGCAGAACGGCGATGATCGCCCACAGCGCGAAATTTCTATAATTTGGATTCATTTCTGTTCCGTCGTAAAGCCGGGGCGGCTGCATCCGTTAGGCATTAACATAGGGAGCAACGACAGGGTTGCCAAGCATTGCGCAGTCCGGAAAGTCGTTGTGAACTGGATATGGTTATCTCACCGTGCCTTTGTGGCCTCGCCATGGCGAAGCGGGCGGTGGCTCGCCGGCCAAAAGCTGTGCGATAGCGTGTGCGGCCGCAAGGTCGAAGCATGGGAGAAGCTGTGCCCATAACCCCGCCACCGGCCGCGCCTCCCCGAGACCGCACTCGGTTGCAAGGCCGACGCAGTGGCGGTCGCGCCAAATCGCAGGTTCGGCTGCGAGTGCGGAGCGGACCAGCCCCCTCGGCGCATCTATGTCCGAAATCTCGTGTTCGCGCGCGTTTTCGGACCCGAATGCCGCCACAACCAAATCTTCTTGCTGGCTGTGAACGTTCATACGATAGCGACCGTCCCACACGAAAGCGTCCGTCAGTGGGACCTCCGGCAGATTGCGCGTCTCGCGGTGTAGAAAGAGATATCCGCTTTTCGTCGCGATGACGGCGCGCGAAAGGCTGGTACGGAAACCGTCCCCGTCCGCCTGGTCGAGGATTCCCCTCGCGCGTGCTAAATCCGGCAAATGGGGGGTTCCACCGGCCACCGCGAGCAAGATCCTTAACGCGTAGACGGCAACTTCCTGCTCCGCGCCCCGGAATTCTGCGAGGCGAAGCCGCAGAAGCCCCGGTGCCGGCCGGAGCACGGCTTCACCGATCAGCGCCGCCGCCTTACGGCCTGCATCTTCGCGTGCCTGTGCGGTATCGCGGGCCTTGTTCACGAGCCGAGCAATGGAATCTTCGTCGATCTCCTGGCGCTTGCGGGCGCGTTCAAAGCGCGTATCGCGGTTCGTGGGGTCGTCCATCCAGGAGATGCCGCGCGCGCGCAGGAAGACGCGCAGCGCCTCGCGCCTGACCTCCAGCAATGGACGCGCAAACCAGATACGCCCATCATAAAGCGTTGCCGGTGCCATGCCAGCCGCTCCCCGTCCTTCGCCGCGCTCGAGCCGCATGGCGAGCGTCTCGGCCTGGTCGTCTGCGGTGTGCCCGGTCAGAACCAGATCGGTGCCAGCCCCTTCGGCCGCCCTTGCCAGAAGTGAAAGACGCGCCTGGCGCGCAGCGGCAGGAACGCCGGTGGCGGGCTTCGGTCCTTCCCAGCGCAAAACGCGATGCGGTATCCCGGCTGCAGCGGCCATCCGGCCTACCGCGGCTGATTCTGCGGCGGATTCGGATCTTAATGCGTGATCGATTGTCACCGCGATGAGCGAGGGTGCATCGGGAAGACGTTGGAGATAATCATGGAGGAGAAACAAAAGCGCGAGTGAATCACCGCCGCCCGATACCGCCGCTATTACGCTGTTGCGTCCGGTAAGATGAAAAGCGGAAAAGAGCGCACCCGGGTCGGGCGAAACCTCGTCGCTCAGCAACCGGCGAGCGCCTGTTCCTGTGTCACGCGCTCCTTGAGCGCCGATGAGATGTCTGGGTAGCGATGGCCAATTTCCGTATAGGTCGCGCAGGCGACGTCGCGCTGGTTGAGTGCCGCGAGTGAAACACCGAGCTTCAGCAGCATTTCCGGCGCCTTGCTAGAGTCGGGATAATCGCGGTTGGCTTGCAGAAACACCTCCGCCGCCTCGCGGTACTTGTCCTGGCTCAGCATAGCCTCGCCGAGCCAGAAATGGGCATCAGCCCCGTGTTCGCCTTCCGGAAAGCGGTCGATGTACTGACGGAAGCCGGCTTCCGCCGTGCCATAGTCTCCCGACAAGATGAACTGGTAAGCGTTGCGGTAAATCTCTTCCGGATTGTCGGACGGTGGGAGCGCCGCGACGGTCTGGTCGTCGCTGCCCACGGGCGTGCCCCGAAGCAGATCGATCGGCTCGCCCGTACCGGTCGAAACGACATTCCCGTTTTCATCGAAGGTGATGGTGCCCAAAGTGCGTGGCGGTTCGCCACGTTGAGGCAGTTCCACCCCCGGCAGGGAGGAGCCCTGTCCGCCCGCATCGGCGGTCGCCGTTTCCGGCATCGCGCCAGGGGCGTCAGCCGGAGACGTAGACTGCGTCCTCTGATCGGAGGCGCTATCCGGGCTTGCCCCACCTTCGAGCTGCTGGAACCGGAATTCCGTATCTTCCTTCATGCGGCGCAATTCGTCCTGCATCTGAAGAAGCTGGAAATTGAGTTCTTCGACTCTGCCGTTCAGGCGTCGAATCTCCTCTTGCAAACCCATGATATTCGGGTCGGCGGCTTGTGCCAGAACAATGGCCGGGGCACGTCCTGCGTCGGCTGCTGGCGTGCCCACGCGATCCGGCTCTACTGAGAGGTGCGGCATGGCCTCACTCGTGCCGACGAACGGCACGAGTGCGAGAGCCAATGCGGCAAAACCGAAAAAATGGTTTCGAGACAGCATTTCAATCTCGCTTTCGAAAAGAACGTCAGGCGGCGATGCCACCTTTCACTCCCTTATCAGGTCGCGAGACTTCGGCCAAATTTTGATTACGGGCCGTCGGCGCGTCAGCTTCCGGCGCCATTCAGCACCGTCACGGCACGCCTGTTCTGCGACCAGCAGGAAATATCGTCGCACACAGCCACCGGCCGCTCCTTGCCGTAAGAGATGGTTCGAATGCGGTTCGCGGCCACACCTCGAGCAACAAGGAAATCACGCGCGGCGGCGGCGCGCCGTGCGCCCAGTGCCAGGTTGTATTCGCGGGTGCCGCGCTCGTCCGCATGACCTTCGACGGTGATGGAATAGGAAGGATACTGGTTCAGCCACTGGGCCTGGCGCATAAGCGTTGCCTGGGCGTCGGAACGTATGACGGAGGAATCGGTGTCGAACAGGATACGGTCACCGATGCTGACCGTGAACTCCTGCTGGGAACCCGGCGTTGCCGTGCCCATACCACTTCCCGCCCCGGCGCCCAGTCCAAGATCGGCGGCCGTGTTTGGTATCTGCTGCTGGGTCCGGCACCCGGCAATCGCCAGGGTGGTCACCAGCGCGATGACAGCGGGATTTTTCGTCAGGGCTGCGATACCGCGCATCGCTGTCTCTCCTCGAGATTTGAATAAATTTCTTTAGCACCCAGTAACCATGCTGCAGTTAATGGGACCTCAAGAAACATGGTTAATTTTGTTGTTCCCCAAGACCCCTGAAGCCGGCACTCAACGGACCGTACCGGAGAATACGGCTGAAAGGCGGCAGGCCTACTTCAAAAGTGGGGACCACGCGGGGTCCGATGCGAAGTGCGGCGTCGGGATCAACTGCTCGTTTCGGCCCGTCAGGTCGATGGAATAGAGTTGAGGGCCGGCCGCACCCGAAGCCTGACGGAAAAACATGATGACGCGTCCGTTCGGGGACCATGTCGGCCCCTCCTGCAGGAAGCCGGAAGTCAGGATTCGCTCGCCCGATCCGTCCGTGCGCATAACGCCGATCTGGAACTCACCACCGCTCTGCTTGGTAAAGGCGATCAGATCTCCCCGCGGCGACCAGACCGGCGTCGAGTAGTTGCCGTCTCCGAACGATACGCGCTGTGGATTGCTGCCATCGGCATTCATCACATAGATCTGGGTTCTGCCACCACGGTCCGAGGTAAAGACGATCTTCTGTCCATCGGGCGAATAAGAGGGTGAGGTGTCGATGGCGTTGGTCTCGGTCAGGCGCGCCGTGCTGCGCGTCCTCAGGTCCATGGTAAAGATGTTCGTATTGCCGTCATCGCGCAGCAGGCTCATGATGACCTTATGCCCATCGGGCGAAAAGCGCGGCGCGAATGTCATGCCGGGAAAATTGCCGACAAGTTCGCGCTGACCGGTCTCCAACTGCAGAAGATAGACCCGGGGCTCACCACCCTCGTAGGACATGTATGTGATCTCCTGCCGCCGCGGTGAAAAACGCGGCGTCATCACGATGGAGCGGCCGTCGGAAAGGTATTGATGATTGGCGCCGTCCTGATCCATGATTGCAAGACGCTTGACACGATTGTCGCGGGGGCCGGATTCGGAAACATAGACGATACGGCTGTCGAAATAGCCCTTTTCGCCCGTAAACTGCTCATAGATCAGATCGGCGATGATGTGCCCGATCCGGCGCCAGTTGTCATGGTTTGCGAAATACTGCTCGCCGACAAGCTGCGTCCCGGCAAAGGTGTCCCACAGGCGGAACTCCGTTCTCAGCCGGCCATCAGGCTCTTGCGTGACACGCCCGGTAACGACGGCCTGGGCGTTGATGACTTTCCAATCCTCGAAACGAGGCGCCGCATCGGGATTAGAAATTTTCTCGATGAACGCAGATTTGTCGATGGGTGCAAAAAGACCGGAGCGCTTCAGATCCGCGGCCACGACGCCCGCAATGTCCGCCCCCATGCCCTCTGCCGACAGAAAATCGGTGATGGCAATCGGGACCGGCTCGACAACGCCCCTGTTGATGTCGATTTCCACCAGGGCGCGCGCCGGCGAAACGGCCAGCACGATTAGGCCCAGCATCAGGCTTGCGGTGGCCAGCGTCGCTTTGAGAATTGTCTGCATCGGATCGTGCCTCTCAGATTGAGATCGATGACCGCAAGGCGGCTCAGAACATGTCTGTGGGATCGAAGTGAACGATGACATCGGCCCACGCACCGTATTTGTCGGCGGGCAAATTGTACGGGGCGCAGCGCAGCACAGCGCGAAGCGCGGACTGCGCCGCCGCGCGCTCAACCGTGGAGCCGCTGCCACCGTCGATGATCTCTGGATTACCCTCGACGGAACCGCTCGGGTCCAACCGGAAACGCAGCGATACTTTGAGATTCTCCGCATCCAGCACACCGGCTGGAACATTCCAACAGCGCTGGATTTGGCCGCGCAGGGCGTCCATCTCGCTCTGCGTCAGCGTCTGGCCCTCATTGGTGTGCTGCCCGCCAAGGGAAGCTTGTTCGTCGGAACGTCTTGCACCGCCGCCGGAGGCTTCCTGCTCATTCAGAAGCGCCGCCACCTCGTCCAGCAATTCGTTGTCGCGCGGTTCGTCGCTCTCGGCCTGGGCCTGCTGGCGGGCAGCGGGTTCTTCAGCTTCTTCCTGCCTTGGCGCTTTCGCTGTTTGCGGCTGAGGCGGCTGCGGCCTCGACTGGGGAACCGGCGCCGATGGCGGCAGATCGATTGTCTCCCCTTCGGCATTTTCCGCCACCATTGAATCCGGTGCAGGATCCGGCTCCATCTCCTGCGGAGCTTGTGGTTCGGGTTCGCGCTCGGCCGACGGAACGGGAACTTCCTCCTCCGCCGGCGCCTGCTCGGCTTCTTCAGGCTCGGGAACCGGCAGCGGCTCGGGTATCTCTGCCACCGCCTGCTCGGTCGCCTGTTCGACAGGCCGTGGTGTCGGTTCCGGGGTCGGCGGCGTGGTCATATCCGTATCCGCCTCGCCGACCTCCTGCGCGTCCTCGACCGCTTCCGGTCGTTCCGTCGGCGTCGGCGCGGGTCGATCCTCCACCGGTGCCTGCCTGTCACCCTCCTGGATCTGTGTGAAGCTGTCGATGGGAACGATGTCCACCGGCAACGCCTCCACATCCGCTACATCGAAGGCGCGTGGCGCGGACAAGGAGAAAAGGCCCACGCCGAGCAGCACCGCATGCAGCGTAGCCGATGTGGCAAGGCCTGCCTTCATGGCGTCAGCCGTCCTGTTCCTGCAGCGTCACGAGGCCGAGATTGCGGAAGCCCGCAGCCGAGATGCGCGCCATCACCCGCATGACGGTCCCGTAATCGGCCGACTGGTCGGCACGAACATAGATACGCTCCTCATAACCTGCCTCGGCGATCGCCTGCAGCTTCGGCACCACCTCGTCCAAAGGTATCTCTGTTTCCTGAAGATAGATCTGGCCGTCGCTGTTGACCGAAACGGTAATAGGCTGCGTGTCCGCGTTCAGCGCCCGCGCCTGCGTCTCCGGCAGATCAATGGGCACACCCACCGTAAGCAGCGGGGCGGCAACCATAAAGATAATGAGCAGCACCAGCATCACATCGACGAAGGGCGTGACGTTGATCTCCGACATCAGCGCAGTTCTGCGCCCGCGGCGCCTGCGCCCCCCTCTTCCGGATCCGCCGGAAGCCACCGAAATAGCCATCAGGCGAACTCCTCGGTTCGGCTCTTCGGCGCCACCTTCTCATCGATTTGCCGCGAGAGTATGGCAGAAAATTCGTCGGCAAAACCTTCCATGCGCATTGCGAGCTGGCCAGCATCCGAGGAAAGCTTGTTGTAGGCGATAACAGCCGGAATGGCCGCCAGCAAGCCCATCGCCGTCGCCAGCAGGGCCTCGGCAATGCCTGGCGCGACCACGGCCAGATTGGTGGAGCTTGAGCCGGCGATCGCCTGAAAGGAGGTCATGATCCCAACCACCGTGCCGAAGAGCCCGATAAAGGGAGCCGACGAGCCAATTGAGGCGAGGAAACCGAGCCTGCCTTCCAGGCGCTCCATTTCGCGCGCCAGCGCAAGGTCCATCGCCTTGTCGATGCGTGTTTGCAAGCCGTGCGGAGAGCGCGCGCCCTTTTCGAAGGACTTCTTCCACTCTCGCATGGCGGCGACGAAAATGGAGCCCATGCCGCTCGTCTTGCGCTCGGAAAGCGAGCGGTAAAGTTCCTCCAGAGACTGTCCGGACCAGAACACCTGTTCGAAACGGTTGAGCGCCAGGCGCATGCGCGCATAAGCAAGCGTCTTGTCGATAATGATCGCCCAGCTCCAGATCGAGGCAGCGATGAGGCCGATCATGACAAGTTTCACAACCCATCCTGCCTGCCAGAACAGGCTCCAGATGGACAAGTCTCCGCCTGGCGCAGCAAGCGCTACACTTTCCATGAGTCAACGTCCTCGTAATTCCGGCCCAATGCCGATCTGTACCCGCCCGCGCTTTACGCTGCCCGGTGAAGCCGCTTTTCCCGCAGGCTCCACTGGCGCCTTGTTCCGGGAAAATTTGGTCAAAGGAAGGCGCGGGCGCCCATGCTTACCCCTTTATTTTCATGGAGCGGCATGGTTAATTTTGCGTTACGCTGGCGCAACGATTTTCAGGATCGACGGTCGACATCGACGTTTTCAGGGCGCCGCATGAAAGCCTGTGCCCATTCCCGCGGAAAACGTCTCGGCTTGCCGGAGGCACCGACCACCGCAGCTTCCACACGGGCTTCGACCAGAAGAACGCCCGCGCGTGTAAGTGTTTGCGCCATGAAAATCCGCGCGCCGGAAATGTTTTCGACACGCGTATCCACGGTCAGGATATCGTCGATGCGTGCGGGCTGGCGAAAATCGATCTCCATGCGCCGCACCACCCAGGAAAGCTGCTCGCCATGCCGGCCTTGCGCCAGTTCGCTATGGTGCACGCCTGCAAGGCGCAGAAGATCAGAGCGGCCACGCTCCAGAAATTCCAGATACCGTGCATGATAGACGACGCCGGTGAAATCGGTGTCTGCGAAATAGACCCGGGCTTTCAGACGGTGACCTTCCGCCGTCAATTGCCCGCTTATCCCCATCGAAAGCGGATCATCCAGGCCGTCTTTATTTCCGTGTGAGCCCATACAGCCATTCCATGCGTCAAGCCGGCACTTTCCTAATGCGGTGCGGCGGTGAAAGCAAATTCCGTTCCGCTTGGAGCTTAAGGCTCAGAGTTCCGGCAGAGGACGGGTCGCGGCGGCTTGGGCCGGCTCTGGAAGGCGGCGCCAGATAAGCCAGGCCGTGATGGCGATTGCGCCCATTGCCGGCACAACGATGCTCATGGCCAGGACAGGATCGGCGATGAGCGCGGCAACAGAACCACCCAAGAGCCCCCCTCCCATCTGCATGAAGCCGCCCAGCGCGGATGCCGAACCGGCGATGTGCGGGAACGGTGCAAGGGAGGCGGTCATCATCGCAGGCATAATGAAGGCAATGCCGTAGGAGAACAGGCCCACCGGTCCCATCACACGCAGGAAGGTCGGCGGAGCGATGGTGAGCAACACCGCGAGCAGGAGACCGCCCAATGCAACGAAGCAGAGTCCCACCGGGACAAGCCGATTGGCACCGAAGCGGCTTAAAAGATGGCGCACGGAGAGCGAACCGAGAAAAAACATGCCGCTCTGCATCAGCATGCCGATGCCAAATTGGGCTGGCGAGAGGCCAACCCGATCCATGAGAACGAAGGGCAATATGGTCGCCTGCGTGTAGAGGGCGCCGGTGCTGCCAGCGATTACAAAACTCGACGTCAGAAAATACCGGCTTTTGAGCAGGGTGGAATACGCCCGCAGAACGCTTGCAGGGCTGATACGAGAGAGGTCGCGGGTGACCGTCTCGTGCATCAATACCTGCGTGATGAGCATGATGAGCACCCCGCACCCCAGCATGATGAGGAAGATGGCGTGCCAGCCGGCCAACTCCATCGTCAGTCCGCCGATGGTGGGCGCCAGAGCGGGTGCCACGCCCAGGATGATGCCAATCAGGTTCATGATGCGCGCCGATCTTTCATGAGTGAAGAGATCGCGCACGAGAGCGCGCGAGATCGCCACACCCACAGCCGCCCCACAACCTTGCAGGAAGCGTGCGACGATGAGCGTTTCTACATTCGGGGCAAGCACCGCGAGAAGGCTGGCCGCAACATACAGCGCCATAAAGGCGAAGGTGACCGGTTTGCGCCCCAGACCGTCGGAAAGCGGTCCGCAGAAGAGCTGCGCGAGTGCAAATCCCGCGAAATAGATCGACAGCGTCATCTTCACTGCCGATTCGGTCGTGCCGAACTCCGCAACGATCTGCGGCATTGCGGGCGTATAAAGAGCAAGGGAAATCGGCCCGAT
>JAJUHJ010000039.1 GCA_029279965.1 Phyllobacteriaceae bacterium | reverse complement strand
TGTCAGCGAAGCGCGCCAGCCGGCGCGGCTCTTCCGGGGAATTTCCGCCCTGTCAGATCTGGCGCTGGCTCAGCTCAAAGAGGTGCTGGACGCGTACGCATCGCGCTCCGCTGAGAAAATCGGCTTCGTGCGTGATCGCGACGAAGAGATCGACGCGATGTACACGTCGCTTTTTCGGGAGCTGCTTACCTACATGATGGAAGATCCGCGCAACATCACCGCGTGCACCCATCTCATCTTCTGCGCAAAGAACATCGAACGCATCGGCGATCATGCCACCAACATCGCCGAGACGGTCTATCACATTCTTACAGGCGACACGCTGCCACCGGAGCGGCCGAAGGAAGACAAAAGCCACAGCATCGGGACGGCGCCTGGAGAGGGAAAGCAGCATCCGGGGCAGTCAGATCCGATCGTCTGAACGTTCGCGAATGTGGCTGCATGAGATGTAGCCGCCCAAGATCGAGATCGGTTTCGGGAAGCACGATGCGGAGGTTCAATCATTCGCCGCACTCCGTGTTGCGCCTCGAGCCAGGGCGTGTACTCATAAACCGCTGATAGCTGATGACCGCTTCCGGCATCCCCGAGGCTGATCAAGCCGCCCTATTTTTCGGCGACGCGATCAAGGGGCACATCACAGCATCATTGTTTGCCATGTGGTGAACTAAATGTTATTGTTCACCACATGGAAAACTGTACTCCCTCTTTAGACACTGCATTTCACGCTCTCGCGGACCCGACCAGAAGGGCGGTGATCAGTCGTCTGATGACCGGGCCTGCACCGGTCAAGGAACTCGCCGAACCCTTCAGTATCGGTTTGCCTGCCTTCCTGAAGCATCTACGCGTGCTTGAGGAAAGCGGTCTGATCGCAACCGAAAAGAGCGGACGCGTTCGAACTTGCCGCATTCGGCCCAAGCGGCTGCTGGACGCAGAGACGTGGCTTTCCGAGCAGCGTGCGCTTTGGCAGGCAGGTGCCGACCGCCTTGCTGCCTATGTGGAAAACCAGATGACAGAGGACAATGACGAATGACTGCTGCAAACAATGAACTATCCATCTCGCGCCTTATCAACGCTGCACCGGGCAAGGTCTGGAAGGCGTGGAGCAGGCCCGAGCATCTGGCGAGGTGGTGGATACCCCATCCAATTGAGTGCAAGGTCATCAAGCTGGATCTGCGTCCCGGAGGCGGCTTCGAGACCCGGATGCGCGAGGGAGACGGAGATTTCAAACCCCATGTCGAAGCGTGCTTTCTCGACGTTATTCCCGAGCAGCGTCTGGTGTGGACGACAACCTTGGCTGAGGGCTGGCGCCCGACAGAGCCTTGGCTGGCGTTGACCGCGATCATCACGTTTGCAGCCGAAGGTCACGGCACCCGCTATTCGGCCCGCGTGATGCACAAAAATGCTACCGACAGCCGCAAGCACGAAGAAATGGGGTTTCAGGAAGGTTGGGGCACAACCATCGAACAGTTGGCGGCTTTTGTGGAGCATCTGGAATGACCCGTCGCGAAGACGACAAGGTGCGGCCGGGGTTGGATCGATCGGGATGGGCTCCATCCGGCACATCCACTTGGCGGATCAGATGATCCGTATCTGGAGGCGAAGTCGATATTGATCCTGGGCGTTCCGGCAGCGCGCACTCTGCTTGAGGGCTTGCCAAGCGGCGGGATGGTTCTCGCCGACAGGGCTTACGCGCAAGCGGGACAAGAATGTTTGTGAGTTCGCGTGGAGGTTGGGCGAACCTCGTCCTTGGAACGGCGGGATCGATTGGCTTCAGTTCGCAACCCTACCGCGATCGAAATCATGTCGAGTGTTTTTTCAACCGGATCAAGCACTGTCGGCGCATCTCAACACGTTATGAGAAACACGCTGCAAACGTCCTCGCCTTCGCCAGCTTGCCGCAATCAGACTGTTGCTGCGCGCCTATGAATCCACGGCCTAGATATGTCGACTATAAAAAAAGGGCGGCTTGCGCCGCCCAGATACACGGTCCGCTTATCGTTGCCCCGTCCCCTTAACGGTTGCGCCGACGTTCGGATGCCGGTTGATAAGCCAGTTTTGAGTGGTAAGTGCAATAGGGACCGGCTTCGCCCACATCATTGCCACAGAAATTGAACTCTTCCGACAGCGGGTCCCCGTTCGGCCATTTGCATGTTCGCTCGGAAAGCTGCACGAGCTTCAGATTGCGCGAAATCGGCAGCACGACATTCTCGGTCGGACGCACCTCCTGATAGGCAACCGCATCCTCCTCGAACTGCACCTTGAGTGCCGTTGCACCGATGGACGCCGCGGCCATTGGGCGTGGGCTGCTCTTCCGGCGCGTCGATGAGGTGGATCCGCCGACAGAGGGCGCGGCCTTCTTCTGCCGAGGAGCAGTGTTCGTCGCCCGTCCCCGGCTTGAAAGCTTCAGCCGATGCACCTTGCCGATAACGGCATTGCGGCTGACGCCGCCCAGCTGAGCCGCGATCTGGCTTGCGCTGAGGCCCTCCGCCCAAAGCTTTTTTAACAGTTCGACGCGCTCGTCCGTCCAGTTCATCGCGATACGCTCCTGCGTAAGCGCGCGGAATCCCAGTGATGCTCCATCTGGCATGAGCCAGATGGATACCATATCTATACAGGTATGATGTCCGCCGCACGAAATCTAGTTGTTACGCCGTCAAGCTACCTTATCGGTTGACTCCGTGACAAGGGCTGTACCGGCTATGCGAATCGGATTTTGCGGTTTTCCCCAACTTGGAGGGTTTCCGTCTGGAAGCTTCTGGCCGGCGCTATAGTCGCCACATTGACTCCGCGCGGCAAAACCCTGATAAAAGCCGGCATGCCGCCCCTCGGGCGGCATTTTGGTTTCTGACCATCACGCCGCAAATCCGGAGAATGCGTTCATGAACGGCTCGGCGCTGTATGAAACTTATGCTCGGCTTCCGCTTGCTTTCGAGCGCGGAGAGGGGTCCTGGTTGATCACCGCTGATGGCACGCGGTATCTTGATTTCGCCGCCGGCATTGCGGTGAACTCGGTAGGGCACGCTCATCCTCATCTGGTCGCCGCGCTAGCCGACCAGGCGGGAAAACTCTGGCACGTATCCAATCTCTACGAGATCCCCGGGCAGCGCCGTCTGGGCGAGCGGCTCGCGGAAAACAGTTTTGCCGACAAGGTGTTTTTCACCAATTCGGGTGCGGAGGCGCTGGAATGCGCCATCAAGACGGCTCGGCGCTACCACTTTACCAATGGCGAGGAAAATCGCGTTCGCATCATTACATTCGAGGGCGCGTTCCACGGCCGCACGCTCGCCACCATCGCCGCCGGTGGCCAGAAGAAGTACCTGGAAGGGTTCGGCCCGCCGGTGGAGGGTTTCGATCAGGTGCCATTCGGCGATCTTGAAGCGACCGCCAAGGCGATCTCACCGGATACGGCCGCTATCCTGGTGGAGCCGATCCAGGGAGAGGGTGGTATTCGTGAGGTCCCAGCCGGCTTTTTGCGTGAGCTGCGCGAGCTTTGTGACAAGCACGGCCTGCTGTTGATTATGGATGAGGTACAGACCGGTATCGGGCGTACGGGAAAGCTCTTCGCTCATGAATGGGCCGGCATCACGCCGGATGTCGCGGCGATCGCCAAGGGCATTGGTGGCGGTTTCCCGATGGGCGCCTGCCTTGCGACGGGGGAAGCTGCCAAGGGCATGACGCCTGGCGTGCACGGCACGACGTTTGGCGGCAACCCGCTCGCCATGGCCGTCGGCAATGCGGTTCTCGATATCGTGCTGGAAGAGGGATTCCTGGAAGAAGTGTCCCGAAAGGGGCTGCTTTTGAAGCAGGGGCTTGCCTCTCTCGCAGACGAATTCCCACACGTCGTCGAGGAAATTCGTGGATCCGGGCTAATGGTCGGCATCCGCTGCAAAGCGGCCAATTCTGCTCTGCAACAGGCCATGCGCGAGGAAAAGCTTCTCGGTGTGCCTGCCGGCGAGAACGTGGTGCGCCTGCTGCCGCCCCTCAACGTAACGGACGAAGAAATAAGGGACGCCCTGGAACGCGTAGGGCGGGCCATGCGAGCGCTGTCGCACTCGGCGGAGGAAAAGTCTGCATGACGCGCCATTTCATCGACATTTCCGCAGTGCCCGCCTCTGATCTGCGTTTCCTGCTGGATGATGCGCGCGCACGCAAGGAGCGGTTGAAGGCGGGCGAGCGCGAGCAGCCGTTCGCCGGCAAGGTTCTTGCCATGATCTTCGACAAGCCATCGACGCGCACACGTGTTTCCTTCGATGTGGCGATGCGTCAACTCGGCGGCGAGACGATCATGCTGACGGGCGCGGAAATGCAGCTTGGGCGCAGCGAGACGATCGCGGACACTGCCAAGGTGCTGTCGCGCTATGTCGATGCCATCATGATCCGCACCACTGCTCATGAGCGGCTTCTGGAACTGGCGGATAATGCCACCGTTCCCGTTATCAACGGTCTGACGGACGATACGCATCCCTGCCAGATCATGGCCGATGTCCTTACTTTCGAGGAACACCGAGGGAGCGTCAAAGACCGTCTGTTCGCCTGGTCGGGCGACGGAAACAATGTCCTGCACTCGCTGGTCGAGGCTTCCGCGCGTTTCGGTTTCCGGCTCAATGTAGCCACCCCGACTGGAAGCGAGCCGGATAGTCACTATATCGAGTGGGCGAATGCCAATGGCGGGCGGGTCGCGCTGATGCGGGATCCGCAAGCGGCGGTGCGCGATGCCGATTGCGTGGTCACCGATACATGGGTGTCCATGGGACAGGAGCACCGGGCCCGCGGGCACAATGTGTTTCAGCCCTATCAGGTGAATGACAAACTGATGAGCCTTGCAAAGAAGGACGCTCTTTTCATGCACTGTCTGCCGGCCCATAGAGGCGAGGAGGTCACCGATTCGGTGATCGATGGGCCGCATTCGGTGGTCTTCGATGAGGCGGAAAACCGCCTGCACGCTCAGAAAGCTGTTCTCGCCTGGTGTCTTGCCCCGTGAGTGAACCGGCGAACGAGAACATGAAGCAGCTTGGCGCATTCGGCTATGCCGGTGACGATCATGTCGTGCCCTTCGACGTGGATTCGCTCGACGTGCGTGGGCGCGCGGTCCAGGTCGGGCCGATGCTCGATCAGATTCTGGGCCGTCACGACTATCCCGAGCCGGTAGCCAGGCTTCTTGCGGAGGTCGTGGTTCTCACCGTGCTTCTCGGCAGTTCGCTCAAGTTCGATGGCAAGTTCATTGTGCAGACGCGCTCGGAAGGCCCCGTGGATATGCTGGTGGCGGACTTTTCCACGCCAGGCTCCGTCCGTGCTTATGCGCGCTTCGACGATGAGCGCCTGGCGGAGGCCGTCAACCTGGGTCAGGATTCGCCTGAAGAGCTTCTGGGAGAGGGGGTGCTGGCGCTTACCATCGACCAGGGACCTTACATGCAGCGTTATCAAGGCATCGTTCAACTCGACGGGTCGACGCTGGAGGACGTGGCGCGCACTTATTTCCGGCAGTCGGAGCAGATCCCCACCGAGGTGCGGCTGGGTGTTGCGCAAATGGTCGTGCCGGGAGAGGGTGGCGGTGTTGGACATTGGCGCGCCGGCGGTCTGCTTGCGCAGTTCCTTCCTGCGTCTCCTGAGCGCAGCCGCATGGCCGATCTGCCCGGTGGCGACGGCGACGAGGTGGACATCGGCAACGGCCATCCCGACGACAACGCATGGCAGGAGGCGCTGGTGCTTCTGGGTACAGTGGAAGCGGATGAGCTGCTTGACCCGTCTGTCGGCACCGAACGCTTGCTCTACCGGTTGTTCCACGAGCAAGGCGTGCGCGTCTATGAAGGCACGGATGTGATCGATGACTGCTCCTGCTCGCGCGAGAAGATCAAATCGATCCTGGACGGCTTCACTGCCGAGGAAGTCGAAGAAAGCACGGAAGACGGCGTTATTCGTGTCAATTGCGAATTCTGTGCGACGGAGTATCTCTTCGATCCGAAAGAGTTTGGCGAGAAATAAAGGCGCCGCTCAGTTCAACGACACCTGGTCGTCGGGGAAATCGAGGGAAAAGGCGGGTACATCGACCTCGAAAAAGTCGCCGTCTTTTGTGCGCATGGTGTAGCGGCCCATCATGATGCCTGAGGAGGTGGCAAGTGGACAGCCCGACGTATATTGGAAGCTGTCGCCCGGCTCGAGTTCCGGTTGTTCGCCGACGACCCCTTCGCCCTCTACCTCCTGAACGCGTCCAAGCCCGTCCGTGATGTGCCAGTAGCGTGACAGGAGTTTGATCGTCGCCGGGGAGTGGTTGGCGATCGTCACCCGATAGGCCCAGACGTAGCGGCGTTCCTCCGGCTCGGATTGATCCGGCAGGAAGAAGGGTTCCACACAGACTTCCACACCGCGCGTTGTTGCTCGATACATGATGACACCGTCCGCCGCACCACGCGCGGCTCACCTTGCCTGACAAGAATGTGACAGGTCATATGGAGCGGGTGACGGTATAGATCAATTTCGTTATCGCATGGACGGGCCTGAAAACCGGACCGGTTCCGAAGTGCATGATGTGGGGACTCGATGAGCTAGCGCGCCAGGATGAGGTGGCGCGCCGGATTGGAGCGCCAGTTTGATCGACGGTTGGGCAAGCAAGACAATGGGGCCGACGCTGACCTTGCTGGCAAGGCCGATTTCAGCCGCCGGTATTTCGGCCAACGCCATCACCGTGGCCAGCCTGGCAGCCGGCCTCGCGGCCGGGATCATGATTGCCGCCGGCCATTCCTGGATCGCGCTGGCGTTCATATTGCTGAGCCGTTTGGGTGACGGCCTCGATGGCGCGGTGGCCCGCATAAGGGGCGGCACCGATCTCGGCGGCTACATGGATATCGTCTTCGACTTCTTCTACTACGGCGCCGTGCCGCTCGGCTTCGTTTTTTACGATCCGGGCACCAACGGTGTAGCCGGAGCGGTGCTGCTCTTTTCGTTCTACGTCAATGGCGCCAGTTTTCTGGCCTACGCGATCATGGCGGAAAAGCGCGGCATGAGGACCGACGCGCGCGGGCAGAAATCCTTGTTTTTCACCACCGGCCTTGCCGAAGCGGGCGAAACGCTGATTATTTTCGTCCTCGCTTGCCTCAACCCATCCTGGTTTCCGCCGCTTGCCTATTTCTTCGCGGCAGTGACCCTCTACACTGCCGCTTCACGCGTGGTTCTGGCAACGCGGGTTTTCCGGCCCTGATCTAAACCTTTCTCAGCGCCTGATCGATGTCTTCCAGGAGGTCGTCCGCGTCTTCCAGGCCGATGGAAAGACGCAGCGTGCCGCCGAAAATGCCGGCCTCGGCCCGCGCTTCCTCAGAAAGGTTCTTGTGCGTGGTGGTGGCCGGATGGGTGATGAGGCTTTTGGCGTCACCCAGATTGTTGGAAATGCCGACAATATCCAGCGCGCTGGAGAAGGCGAAAGCCGCTTCCTTGCCGCCCTTCAGATCGACGCTGATCAAGGTCGATCCGCCCTTCATCTGCCGCGCCACGATATCCGCCTGCGGATGATCTTTGCGCCCGGGATAGATAACGCGAGCAACCTTGGGGTGCTCCGCCAGGTAATCGGCGACCCGCGCCGCACTCTCCATCTGCTGGCGGACGCGCAAGGGAAGCGTTTCCAGCCCCTTCAGGAGAGTCCAGGCGTTGAACGGTGAGAGGCTTGGCCCGGTGTGCCGGAAATAATCGTGCAGGTTCTCGTCGATCCATTCCTTGTCGGAGAGCACGACCCCGCCGAGGCAGCGTCCCTGCCCGTCGATGTGCTTTGTCGCCGAATAGACCACCACATGAGCGCCGAGTTCCAGCGGTTTCTGCAGCAGGGGCGTGGCGAACACGTTGTCGACGACGAGGCGCGCGCCGATGCTGTTTGCAAGCGCGGCGACTGCGGCGATGTCGCAGACTTCCAGCGTGGGATTGGTGGGGCTTTCCAGAAAGAAGAGCCTGGTGTTCGGGCGAATCGCGCGTTCCCACGCTTCAAGGTCTGCGCCATCCACCAGCGTCGTCTCGATTCCGTAGCGCGGCATCAGGGTTTCGATCAACCAGCGGCAGGAGCCGAAGAGGGCACGGGCGCCAATGACATGGTCGCCCGCCTTGAGCGAACACATGAGCGCGGCGGAAACGGCTGCCATGCCCGAGGCGGTCGCCCGCGCATCCTCGGCGCCTTCGAGCGCGCACATGCGTTGCTCGAACATGTCCACCGTGGGATTGGCATAGCGCGAATAGATGAAACCGGGTTCCTCGCCTTTGAAGCGCGCTTCGGCGGCTTCAGCGCTGTCATAGACAAAACCCTGGGTGAGAAAGAGCGCTTCTGATGTCTCGCCGAATGCCGAACGAAGCGTGCCGCCATGCACAAGGCGGGTCTGGGATTTCCAATTGTCGTTGAATCTGTTGCTCATGAGCCCTGCCCAAACAAAAATTTAGGCCGCGAAAGCCGGTTCGAGCATCGAGCACGGCCTTTTAGCGACTTCTTTAACGTGGCTGCAAGCCGACCGGCCAAATCACCACAGGATAAACTTCTTTAGACGCGGCAGTGGCTTGCGTCAATCGAATGGTGCAGTATAGCTCCCTTCAGCCTCAGCAAGGGAGGGACGATTGGCCAGCAGCGGTATCCTGCCGGACACCGAGATTACGGCGCTGTTCGATGACGGTGCGCTTATTGTGCCGCGTCCTCTCGATGCCGACCAGGTGCAGCCGGCGAGCCTTGATCTGCGTCTTGGCTCAACGGCCTATCGGGTGCGCGCCAGCTTCCTGCCCGGTCCCGGCCATCGTGTGGCGGACAAGCTGGAGCAACTCAAGCTGCACGAGTTCCGTCTGGATGAAGGCGCGGTGCTGGAAACGGGGTGCGTCTATATCGTTCCCCTCCTGGAAGGACTGTCGCTGCCTGCGGATGTGTGCGCCTCGGCCAATCCGAAAAGCTCGACGGGGCGGCTCGACATCTTCACCCGAGTGATGACCGATTACGGACACGAGTTCGACAAGATCGCCGCCGGCTATTCGGGGCCGCTTTACCTTGAAGTGAGCCCGCGCACATTCCCTATCGTCGTGCGCCCCGGCTCGCGCCTGTCGCAGGTCCGTTTCCGACGCGGCAATGCCCTTTTGGGCGAGGACGACCTGGCGGCGTTGCATGCGCGCGAAACACTGGTTGCGGCGGAGAGGCCGAACATTTCAGGTGGCGGCATAGCGCTTTCCATCGATCTTGAAGGCGGCCCGGACAGGCTCATCGGCTATCGTGCCAAGCATCACACGGGCCTCGTCGACGTGGATCGCAAGGCAGCCTATGCGGTGCCGGATTTTTGGGAGCCACTTTACAATCACGGCTCAAGGGATCTCGTTCTCGACCCTGACGAGTTCTATATTCTCGTCTCGCGCGAGGCGGTGCACGTACCACCGGCCTATGCGGCGGAAATGACGCCGTTCGACCCGCTGGTCGGAGAGTTTCGTGTTCACTACGCCGGTTTCTTCGATCCCGGTTTCGGGCATTCGGCCGCCGGAGGCAGAGGAAGCCGCGCGGTGCTGGAAGTGCGCAGCCACGAGGTGCCCTTCATTCTGGAACATGGGCAGATTGTCGGCCGGCTGATCTACGAGCGCATGGGAGCTTTGCCACGTGCGCTCTACGGAACGGACCTGAAATCCAACTACCAGGGACAGGCTCTCAAACTGTCGAAACATTTCCGTTCCGCCTGATCCACGTTCATTCGGCGTGAGGGCGTATATCGAGCTTGACAGATGGCGGGCACACGACGATTTAATGGTTCGTGCGCGGGTGTAGTTCAGTGGTAGAACGCAAGCTTCCCAAGCTTGATGTCGTGGGTTCGATCCCCATCGCCCGCTCCAGCGATTTGCAACGATGATTTCAGCGCCTTCTTCTCCCAAAGGGGAGGACAGATCGCGCGCTTTCCTGCCGTAAAAGGCCGTAGCGCCGTGGCAGGTGCGGAAATCTATCCCCTCATCAGCATCCCCGCATAGCATTGCCGGCAGTTGCGCTCTTGCCTTCTGCGCACCTGCATGGAGACCCAATGCCAATGAGCCAATACAATCCTGTTGAAGTCACTTATGGAAGCTGCATCGATTTCGAACTGGTTTATCGCGATCAGAACGGCGATGTGGAGGATGTAACCGACGGCACGTTCACGATCTGCGCCGCCCGACCCGCCGAGGCATTCCAGAGCGTGGTTTTGAGTAAATCTGACGCGGTAAACGGAGCAATCCACTTTCACTTGCCGAGCGAGGCAGCGGAGAAACTGAACCTCGGAAACGTCAATTGGGTGCGCATAGCACGCAGCTTTCCGGACGGCTGTACCGACACCACGGAACAAATCTGGATTGCGACGCGATGAGCACTGTCACTGTTAACAATACGAGCCGAACGGTCACTGTTGCGTCGGTGGGCGCGCAGGGCCCGATCGGAATCAAATGGCGCGCGACATGGGCACCCGACACTGCCTATGCCACGCGGGATGCCGTCCTGCATGACGGCGCATCCTATCGCTGTATCGAAGCGCATATGAGCAGCGGCGATAGCGAACCGGGAAGCGGGGCAGACTGGCAGACCTGCTGGATGCTGCTTGCGGCGCGGGGCGGGCAGGGTCCGCAAGGACCACAAGGGCCGCAAGGGCCGACCGGTGGCAGCTATGAGAGCTACGGCATCTCCATTTACGGGGCCGACGGAATTGCCCGAGGCGGTTATTACGCCGACCGCAGCGCCGGTGTCCCCAGCTTTCAGGCCAGGCTCTATGCCGAGATCATCGACGGCGACCCCGGCAGCGAGGTGGATTTTTATCTGGAGATCGGCGGGGCAGTTGCGCACGGGCCGCTGACCGTAGTCCAGGGTACTCCGGTGGCGCTTTCAGAGTTGATGATCCCGGTGGCAGAAGGTGACGGGGTCGGCTTTGTCCTGACTGCGGTCGGCGGCGGCGTGCGCGATCTGTTCATCAAGAGCTATGGAGCGGTGTCGTGGTGATGATCGTGCGCTACATGGACCGCCCAGCGCCGTTTTCGCTTGATCCGGCGATTGCCCTTCTCGGCAACGAGAAAGAGGGTATGGCGCTCGATTTCCTGACCATGCGCGGCTATATCCGCGATCGCGGGACGCCGGCCAACTTTTTTCTGGGCAATCTCAACGAACTGCTGGAGTACCAGGCGCCTTCGATAAAATTCGTCATGGATTCGGCGGGTCTGCTTGCTCCCGGAACCACACTCCGATGTGATCATCTGGCCGATGGTACACCTCTGGGTGTGCTTTCGGAGGAGTCACGGACGAACGTAGTCCTTTTCAATCGGGATCTTGGGCAGACTGTCTGGGTCGCCGAAAACGTTATCGTTGCGAGGGATCAGACAGGCATTGATGGTGCGGCGGGCAGCGCTTCATCCGTAAGGGCACTCGTCGACGGCGGAACGGTGCTGCAACACATCACGCTTGCGCGCTCTGCACGCTTTCAGACAGCCTGGTTGAAGCGGCTCACCGGTTCGGGTGCCGTGGAAATGACCATGGACGGTGAAACATGGTTGCCGGTCAGCCTCACAAGTGACTGGACCCGCGTCTCGATATCCCCACAGACGATCGAAAACCCGTCGGTAGGCTTTCGTCTCGCCACCGGCGGTGACAGGATCGCAGTCGATTTCGTTCAGAACGAGGAAGGCGCATTTGCGACCAGCCCCATTGTCACGGAAGACCGACCGACGGTTCGGACAGGCGATTTCTTTGCCCTGGCGACGAACAGGTTCCCCTTCAATCCGGATGAGGGAACTTTCATCGTCAACTATCGTCCCGGTCCACAAGGTGGAGTCGGACGACAGTACATGGTTGCTGAAATCGCCGATCCGAGCGACCGTCAGGCCGGTTTGCTGGCGAGCGCCGTCAGGGGGAGTCTTGCGATCGAGTGCCGCTCCGCCGGGTTCGCCGCCGAAGCTGTCTTCACCGCCCCTTTCGCAGATCATGTCTTTGTCAACAGCGGCATCGCATACCGGCACAATGATTCTGCGGGGTGCTTCAACGGCCAGACGGTGCAAACCGATGCCAGCAGCTTGATCACTCTTTCCCGCGTGACGGTTCTCGGCGTGGGGGCTCAATCGGATGGCAGCGGCCAGACGAACGGCCATATCCGGTCATTGGTCTACATTCCGCGCCGCATCTCCGCCGCAGAACTCCGGGCGAGGACGGCATCAGCATAGTCCGTGGATGGCCGGCGATGAGCATCACGCGCTTTTGTGCCTGATGCGGTTCCAGATGATAGGCAGGGCAATCACGACGATCAGCAGGAGCCCGGTGAAGATCGACATCACAATGCCTGGCACGTTTACGAGGCCGAGGCCAAAGGTAACCAGTCCCATGATGAAGGCGGCCAGCACCACGCCGGGAATCGAGCCCGCACCTCCGAGGATCGCAACGCCGCCAAGAACGACCATCGTGATGACTTCCAGTTCATAGCCATAGGCGATGGAGGGGCGGGTGGAGGCGAGGCGCGAGGTCAGGAGCACGGAGGCGATGCCGGCCATTAGCCCGGTGAGGCAGAACAGGATGAACTTCACCCGCTCCACCCTGATCCCGGAGAAAGCCGCCGCGACGGGATTGTTGCCAATGGCGTAGACGGTGCGCCCGAAGCTGGTGCGATGCAGGAGGAACCAGAAGACGATGGCGGCCGCAAGGAACAGCACCAGCTCGAACGAGATGACCCACCACACATAGCCTTGGCCGAAGAAGGCGAAGCTTGAGGGATACCCCTTATAGGCTTCGTCGCCGAGTATGATGTATGCGATGCCGCGAAAAAGGCTCATCGTGCCGATGGTGACGACGATGGAGGGCAGGCCGAGGCGCGTGACCAGGAGACCGTTGAAAGCACCGCATAACAGTCCCACACCGACGCCGATCAGGACGAGCAAGGGTGTGTCCGCGCCTGCCTGCACGGCCATGCCCATCATGGTCGATGCCAATGCGATGATGGCCGCCACCGACAGGTCGATCTCACCGGAAATGATGAGCAGCGCCATGGCGAGCGCGATCAGCCCCTTTTCGGTGAAATTGAAGGTAAGGTCGGAAAGCGACCAGGCATTCAGGAAGTAGGGCGAGGCAAAGCTGTTGATGATGAAGATCGCCAGCGCCACGATGACGAGCAGCATTTCCCAACTGAAAAGCGCGTTTCTGAATGGCGTGTCCAGCCGGTCGGGAATGCGCTGTAAGGTGTTGGCGGTGTCGCTGGTCATGATTCCGCCTTCCTCAGGATGATGCGGCCTTTCGGTCTTTCGCCGCGGGCATTGAGCGCGACGGCAAGAATGATGGCCGTGCCGGAAATGGCCATCTGCCAGAAGGGCGAGATGTCGATAACCGGCAGCGCATTGCCGATGATGCCGAGAAAAAGCGCTCCCAGCACTGCGCCGGTTACGCTGCCGATCCCGCCGGCAATGGAGATGCCGCCGATCACGCAAGCAGCGACGATGGTAAGTTCGTAGCCGTTCGCCACTTCCACCGAGGCAATCACGTAGCGCGACACCCAGAGATAGCCGGAAAGTCCTGCCATCATGCCAGACAGGCAGAAGGCGATGAACTGCGTTCGCCCGACATTGATGCCGGCATAGATTGAAGCGACCGGGTTGATGCCAGCGGCATAAATGGACCGGCCAAGTGCGGTGCGCGTCATGAGCACATAAAAGAAAGTAATCGCCGCGATACCTAACCAGGAGAGCATCGGCAGGCCAAAGAACTCTGCGCGCGGCAGGGCGATGAAGCCGGGGCTCATCTGGTCGGCGTTTACCCAGGCGCCACCTGACAGCACGAAGGTGGCGCCACGATAAACCGTCAATGTGCCGAGTGTGACCACGATCGGCGGTATGCCGAGAAGCCATACCAAAAGGCCGTTGAAGGCGCCGAGCACCGTGCCGATCACCGTCGCCATCAGGAGAAGGAAAAGCACTGGGATTTCGGGAAAGGCGGCATTCGTCATGGCCACCGCCATGCCGGTGAAGGCTAGATTGGAAGCCATGGACAGGTCGATGGAGCGTGTCAAAATCACCGCCATCTGTCCCAGCGCCAGTATGATGAGAATGGACGTATCGTTGAAGACGGTGAGCAGATTCTGCGGCCGTGCGAATGCGGGAAAGCGCACGGCCACCAGCGCGACCAGAAGCGCGATGGCTGCCAGCAGCCAGATTTCTCTCTGCTTTGCCAGCGCTTTCATGCGGTAACTCCCGCAGCGAGCTTGACCAGCGTTTCCGGATCAAGGCCGTCATTGTCGCGGATGGCGACGAGGCGGCCCTCGCGCATCACAGCCACGCGGTCCGACATGCCGAGGATTTCCGGCAGCTCCGATGAGACCATGACAACCGACAGGCCCTCTGCCACCAACTCGGCCATAAAGGCGTGCACGGCGGCTTTCGAGCCGATGTCGATGCCCTTGGTTGGTTCGTCGAGAATGATCACGCGTGGCTCTGTCGCCAGCCACTTGGCAATGACCACCTTCTGCTGATTGCCGCCGGAGAGCGTGCCGACATCCTGGCTGAGGGATGCGGCGCGCAGGTCCAGCCGTCCCGTATAGGTGCGGGTCAGGCGAAACTCCTTCGCCGTCCGCAGCAGCCCCGATCTGGAGGTGCGTGCGAGCGAGGGCAGCGACACGTTCTGGAAGATGGGCAAGCCGATGATGATGCCTTGCCGACCGCGTTCCTCCGGCACATAGACGATACCGGCTCGAATGGCGTCGGCAGACGATTTCGGGGCAATGTTCCTGCCTCCCAGGCTGATGGAGCCACGGCTTGGCCGTGTCATCCCGGCAATTGCCTGCATCAATTCGCTGCGGCCCGCACCGACAAGACCATAGAAGCCGAGAATTTCGCCTTCGCGCAATTCGAAGCTGATATCCTCGAATTCGGTCGGGTGTGAGAGAGCAGCCACCGTCAGTAAGGGCTCACCGATATTCGGCTGCCGTTTCGGAAAGATCTGGTCTACCTCGCGACCGACCATCATGCGTACGAGTTCGCCTTGCGTGGTATCGGCCAGCACGCCTTCGCCCACCATCTGCCCGTCGCGGAACACCGTATAGCGGTCGGCAATGCGATAGATCTCATCGAACTTATGACTGATGAAGAGGATAGCCTTGCCTTCGCTGCGCAGGAACTCGATGAGCAGGAACAGCTCCTCGATTTCCTTGGTCGAGAGAGCAGCCGTCGGTTCATCCATGATGACGATGCGTGCATCGATGGACATGGCACGGGCGATCGCTACAAGGTGCTTGTTGGCGATGCCAAGTTCGGCAAGATGCGCGTCGGGGTCGATGTGCCCCGCGCCCAGCGTATCCAAAACTTCCCTCGCATTGGCGCGCATGGCGCGCCGGTCGATCGTGCCGAAGCGCGTGCGGGGAGCGTGGCCAAGGAAAATATTCTCCGCTACGGTAAGGTGGTCGAACAGCACCGTCTCCTGATGAATGGCGGTGATGCCGTTCTCGAAAGCCGCGTGCGCCGTCGGCAACGTTACGGATTTTCCCGCAATGCGGATCTCACCCTGATCGGGCTGATGGATGCCGGTGAGAATCTTCACCAGGGTCGACTCTCCAGCACCGTTCTCACCGACAAGCGCTGTGACCTCGCCCGGATAAAGCGACAGGCTGACACCCGCGAGCGCGCGGACGCCGGGAAAGCTCTTGCTGATGCCCGAAAGCGTCAGAAGCGGAGCCCCATCTCCTTTGCGGGAAGCGTCGCACACAGGCTTGGCGGGGTGAGGGGGATGCAGCATTTCCTCCAGCCGATCTTCAGGATGCCTCGGTTCGGCATCCTACATCCGCGCGCAGGTTTCTCGACGAATGGCTCGCCCATCGTCCCTGAGGGGAGGTGGAAGGGCGCGGTGCCGGCCGCGCCCCATCAGCATCGCCGACCATCAATAGATTTTGGCGAATTCTTCGATGTTCGACTTGTCGAAGGTGAAGGGCGGCGCCATCGCTGCCGAATTGCTGTCGTCCAGTGTCACCTCGCCGACACGGCCGATGGAAAGCGTTGCGCCCGGTTCTGCCTCGGCCTGATCGGTGGCAAGCTGATGCGCCAGATGCACGGCCGAGTAGCCAAGATCGATCGGGTTCCACAGCGCGACCGCCTGGCTGGCGCCGTTGTCGATGAACTGCTTGAACTCCGAGGGCAGAGCCAGCCCCGTGACATTGATCTGGCCGATCAGATCCTGGTCGGTGACCACCTGCGCCGCCGAAACGACGCCGACCGTGGTTGGAGCGATGATTGCGTCGAGATCCGGGTAGGAGGCGATCAGTCCGCGCGCTTCGTTGGTGCTCTTCACCGAGTCGTCGTCACCATAGACCACCGCCACCAGATTGATGTCGGGGAACTTCTCGGGGAGCGCCTCCTTGGCGGCCTCGATCCAGGCATTCTGGTTTGTCGCCGTTGAGGAAGCCGACAGGATTGCCACGTCCCCGCCATCCGGCAGATAGTCGGCGGCCAGCTTGATGATGGTCTCGCCAATCAACTGCGTATCGGACGGGTTGAGGTGCATTTCTCGGCCCTCCGGCGCTACACCCGAATCCCACGAAACGACCGTGATCCCGCGATCCATCGCCCGCTTGAGCGACGGCACCAGCGCATCCGGGTCATTGGCGGAAATGGCTATCGCATCCACCTGCTGGGCGATCAGCGAGTTGACGATCTCGATCTGCCCCTCCGCCGTTGCGGAGGTCGGACCGGTGTAGATGATCTCGATATCGCCGATCTCGTCCGCGGCTTCCTCCGCACCCCGGTGCGCGGCGTCGAAAAAGCCGTTGCCCAGCGACTTCACCACGAGCGCGATCTTCATCGGCTCGGCCAGAGCAGGGCTTGCAACGAGCGCCGCGGAGAGCGACGCTGCCGCGAAAAGTTTTCGTACGATGGACATGAGTTCCTCCCTTGCGTTGCGACGATAACGGATGCGTCCGCATGACCGTCGCGTCATCCTCTCCCGTTTCGGATGGCCGCTGCCACGGTGCGTCCTCTCACCCCGGCTTTGCCTCCCTTCCACATGCTGCGCTTGCCCATCATCATGGAAACATGGCTATGCGGCTTTCTCCGCTGGAAAATAATAGTGCACCCGCGTCTACCGTTGTCAATCAATTTCGATCATTCATCCGCGGATGAGATTGAGATGTGATTGATCATGATCGATAATGATTGACATCCAAGCGCTTACCATGTGATTTTGAACGCGTGTTCTGCGCCATCCGTGAAGGCGCATCATGGGAGATTCCAATGCTCGAGACACGCAGCCCCGCGAGGCTCGCCGATCTGTGGGACGAGGCGAAGGCGGCTTCGATGAGCGAGCCGGAACGGCTGCTCTATCGCTCCAATCTGCTCGGTTCAGACAAGCGCATCACCAATTATGGTGGCGGCAACACATCCGCGAAGGTTCAAGAGAAGGACCCGCTTACCGGCGAGGCCGTGGAGGTGTTGTGGGTGAAAGGCTCAGGGGGCGATGTCGGCACGATGGGGCTCGACGGTTTTGCCACGCTCTATCAGGACAAGCTCGAAGGGTTGAAAAAGCTTTATCGGGGCATGGAGCACGAGGATGAAATGGTGGGGTATCTTCCCCATTGCACCTTCAACCTCAATCCGCGCGCGGCTTCTATCGATACGCCGCTCCATGCGTTTGTGCCGAAAAAGCATGTCGACCATATGCACCCCGATGCGGTGATCGCCATCGCGGCGGCGGAAAACAGCAAGGAACTTACGGCGCAAATCTATGGCGGCGAGATAGGATGGCTGCCGTGGAAGCGACCCGGCTTCGAACTCGGCCTGTGGTTGGAAAAATTCTGCCGTGAGAACCCCGAGGCCAAGGGCGTGGTCCTCGCCGGCCACGGTCTTTTCACCTGGGGCGACACGGCGCGCGGGTGTTATGAGACCACCATCCGCATCATCAATCGTGCGATGGAATGGTTCGAAGAGAAGGCATCACCTTTTGGCGGTGCGGTGCGGCCGGTTCTGCCAGAGGCCGAACGCCGTGCCGTGGCCGCAAGGCTGATGCCCGCCATACGTGGCATGATTTCGGATGCGGAACGCAAGGTCGGTCATTTCGACGATCAGCCAGCCATCCTGGAGTTCGTCGCCGCGCGCGACATGGAAAGCCTCGCCGCCCTTGGCACGAGCTGCCCGGACCATTTCCTGCGCACCAAGAGGAACCCGCTGGTCGTCGATTTCGATCCTGCGAAGCCCGACATCGAAAGAACGCTGGAAGCGCTGCCGGCCGCAGTGGAGAGCTACCGCAAGGACCATGCCGCCTATTATGAACGGTGCCGCCGACCGGAGAGCCCGTCCATGCGCGACCCGAATGCGGTGGTCTATCTCGTGCCTGGTGTCGGCATGATTACTTTTGCCAAGGACAAGGCGACGGCGCGCGTCTCGGCCGAGTTCTACGTCAATGCCATCAATGTGATGCGCGGCGCATCCAGCGTCTCCTCCTATGTCGGCCTGCCGGAGCAGGAGGCCTTCGACATCGAATATTGGGTGCTGGAGGAAGCAAAGCTGAAGCGTCTCCCGCCGCCAAAGCCCTTGGCTGGAAAGGTGGCGCTGGTGACCGGGGGCGCGGGTGGTATCGGCAGGGCGACGGCTGCACGTCTTCTGAAGGATGGTGCCTGTGTCGTGTTGGCAGATATCGATGAGGCGGCCCTTTCGGAGGCGAAGGCAGAACTTTCCGACCTTTATTCTCGCGACACGGTGCGCAGCATTTTGCTCGACGTGACGAAAGAGGTGCAGGTCGCCGAAACCTTTGCCGCCGCGGTGCTGGAGTATGGCGGACTCGACATCCTTGTTTCCAATGCGGGGATTTCTTCCGCATCGCCTGTGGACGAGACCGAGCTATCGGCCTGGAATCGGAATATGGAAATCCTCTCCACCGGCTATTTCCTTGTCGCGCGTGAGGCATTCCGCCTGATGAAGAGACAGGAAACGGGCGGTTCCATCGTTTTCATCGCCTCCAAGAACGGTCTGGCGGCCTCGCCCAATGCGTCTGCCTACTGCACGGCCAAGGCAGCGGAGATACATCTTGCGCGCTGTCTTGCGCTTGAAGGCGCGGCGTTCGGTATCCGCGTGAACACCGTTAATCCCGATGCGGTGCTGCGGGGCTCCAAAATCTGGTCCGGCGAGTGGCGTGAGCAGCGGGCAGCCGCCTACAATATGGAGCCGGACGAGTTGGAGGAGCATTACAGGAAGCGCTCGCTGCTGAAGCGTAGCGTCTTTCCAGAGGATGTCGCGGAGGCCGTGCACTTCTTCGTTTCCGAAGTGTCGGCGAAGTCGACCGGCAACATCCTCAATGTCGATGCGGGGAACGCGCAGGCATTTACACGGTAGAGCCGGACCGGAAGATTGAGCGGAGGAACCATGACCGAACACATAATCGACCCGGGCCTGCTGGAACGCCACAACTCGGAGCGCATGACAGAACTTGAGCGTGATTATGATGCACTCGGCGAGCGGCTGGACCGGCGCGGCATACCGATTGACGTGATCAAGGAGAAAGTTGCGGCCTTCGCCGTTGCCATTCCGTCATGGGGCGTGGGCACGGGGGGCACGCGGTTTGCCCGATTTCCTGGTCCCGGCGAGCCCCGCGATATTTTCGACAAGCTTCAGGACTGTGCGGCGGTCCACCAACTCACGCGCGCCACGCCCACGGTTTCGCTCCACATCCCGTGGGACAAAGCCGATCCGGGCAGACTGAAGGAGGAGGCGGGGCGCTTTGGCCTCGGCTTCGATGCCATGAACTCCAATACCTTTCAGGATCATCCGGGCAATGCCCGCTCCTACAAATTCGGCTCCCTCTCGCACACGGATGCGGCCACGCGCCGTCAGGCGATCGACCATAACATCGAATGCATCGAGATCGGCAAGGAGATCGGATCGAAGGCACTCACCGTTTGGCTCGCGGATGGCTCGAATTTTCCGGGCCAGAGCAATTTCACGAAGGCGTTCGAGCGCTATCTTGCGTCCATGCGCGAGGTCTATGCGGCTCTTCCCGATGACTGGCGCGTCTTCACCGAGCACAAGATTTATGAGCCGGCGTTCTATTCGACGGTCGTGCAGGATTGGGGCACGAATTACATCATCGCGCGGGAATTGGGCGAGAAAGCCTTCTGCCTTGTCGATCTCGGTCACCACGCGCCGACCGTCAACATTGAAATGATCGTCGCCCGGCTCATCCAGTTCGGAAAGCTCGGCGGCTTCCACTTCAACGATTCCAAATATGGCGACGACGATCTCGATGCCGGCTCCGTCGATCCCTACCGTTTGTTCCTTGTCTTCAACGAACTGGTGGATGCGGAGCATCGCGGCGTGCCGGGCTTTGCTCCCGCGCATATGCTCGATCAGAGCCACAATGTCTCCGATCCTATAGAAAGCCTGATGCTTTCGGCCACCGAAGTGCAGCGTGCTTACGCGCAGGCATTGCTCGTGGACCGGGCGGTGTTGGACGCCTCCCAGGACGCCAACGATGCGCTCATGGCGACGCAGACGCTGAAAGAGGCTTTCCGCACGGATGTCGAGCCGATCCTGATGATGGCGCGCATCAAGGCGGGCGGGGCGGCCGATCCGCTCGCCGCCTATCGCGAATGCGGCTATCGGCGGAAAGTGGCTGAAGAGCGCCCGGCTGTCGCGGGCGCCGGTGGAGGCATCGTATAGAGACGCAGCCCGTCGCTACAGCATCGGCCCGAAAATCTGGATTGATTTTCGGAAAGCACGATGCGTAGATTCAATGAGATAGCGCGTCCTTGTGCGTCCAAAAAGACGCACGGCGCGCTAAGACGCCACCGGGAGACCCTCCATTGCAAAGCCGAGATCGCGTAGGCGACCGATCAGCGAATCGCGCTGGTCTGAATCAAGCTCCATCAGTGGCGGTATGAGGCGGCGCCATTCAGGATCGTCGCGGAAATGAGCGACGATTGTCTTTAATGCCGGGATCATCGGGTAGCTTTGCACGAGCTTGCGCAGGGCGTTGGCTTCCTCCTGCCGGGCGTCCGAGCCCGCCTCGTTCCATTTCCGGCAAAGCGTTGCAATCCGGCCTGGATTGATATTGCAGGTCGCCGAGATCACCCCCGCGCCGCCCAACTCCATCGTGTCCTTTGCGCGCAATTCATTGCCGGAGAAGATGCCCCATCCAGGGAACCGTTCCAGCATCGCACGGGTGTTTTCCCAGTCGCCGGAGCTGTCCTTGATGCCGGCGACCGCCTCGGGGTAAGCGGCAAGCAGGCGTTCGATCAGATCGAGGCTGTAGCCGACCTGTGAAATCGGCGGGATATGATAAAGATAGATGCGCAACCTCTCGTCACCCACGCCTTCGATGACTTCGCTGACGTAGCGGAACAGACCGTCGTCTCCCACATCCTTGTAGTAGTAGGGCGGCAGCATCAACACGCCGCCGCAGCCGAGCTTGGCCGCATGCCGGCTGAGCCTGATCGTGTCGCGCAAAGCGGGAAAGCCCGAGCCCGGCATCATGCGCTGGGGCGGAATTTCATGCTCGATGAGATAGTCGAGCAGTTCGATTTTTTCCTCGACCCCGAGCGACGTGCCCTCGCTATTGGTGCCGAACACGGCCAGCCCGCAATCCTGAGACAGCAGCCACCGGCAATGCTCGAGCAGTCGGCCTGCATCCGGCCGGTAATCAGTCGTTACCGGTGTAAGCACCGGTGCCAGGGCACCTTCCATTCGGGGCTGCATTCAAAGTCTCCTTGGATAACAGGGTCGATGGAGGACATTCATGAGCGTAGTTGTTCCCCCTGACAAGTCTTGAGTATCGCAATCTCCCGTCAGGCGTGGTGGACAATCCCTCACCAGGTCGGATTCGTGCTCACCCCGCCATCCACGACGAGATCGGCGCCGGTGATCCAGCGTGCGGCATCCGAGGCGAGAAAGAGCGCGGCATCGGCAACATCCGTGGCGCAGCCAAGGCGTGTCAGGGGCGCGGCGTCTTTCCACCGGGCGACGCCTTCTGGCCAGGTTTTCTCGATACCTTCGCGTCCGATCAGCCCGGGTGAAATGGCGTTCACGCGGATGTTTGAAGGGCCGAGTTCGAGGGCGGACGCCCTGGTGAACATGATGAGTGCAGCCTTGGACGCGGCGTAATGTGCATGGCCGGACGCGGGCTGATGACCCTCGATGGACGCAATGTTGACGATTGCGCCGCCGGAGCTGACGCTGTTCAGGTGATCTGCGAAAGCACGTGTCGTGAGAAACGGGCCTCCAGCATTGACCGCCATCATTGAGTGCCAGCTCGTTTCGGAGATTTCCAGAAGCGGCTCAACAGGCTGAATCCCGGCATTGTTGATGAGGACGTCCAGCCTGCCAAACAGGCGTACAGCCTCCGCGACCAGCATATTGGCGTCCGCGAGCGTTGAAAGATCTGCCTTCACCGCCGCCGCCGTGCCGCCCGCACTCTCGATTGCGCACACGGTCTCGTCCGCACCCGCACGGTTGCCGCGATAGTGACAAACCGTTTTCGCACCCGCCTCGGCAAAACGCCGGGCGATTGCGGAGCCGATGCCGCCGCTCGCGCCCGTCACCAATACCACGCGGTCCGAAAAATCGAACAATGCGGAGACCTGCGGCGTTTCCGAAACCATCGGTCAGGTCCCTGCTGGCAGGTGCGGCAGCAGCTCGCGCAGAATCGCTTCTATCTTCTCGCCACAGATGGCGGCGTGGTGAAGCACGTCCTCTACCGTGTCCGGCTGCTGATCCGGCCCCCCTGTTGCCGCGTTGGTGATTGCCGAAAACCCGACGACGCGCATCCCCGCATGCACGGCGGCAATGACTTCCGTGACCGTCGACATGCCGACGGCATCGCCACCGGCGTTTCGCAGGAAACGACGCTCGGCGGAGGTTTCCAGAGATGGACCTTGTAAACCGGCATAGATGCCGCGGTAGAAAGGCTGCCCGGCGCGTGCGGCGGCATCGGCTGCCAGTTTCAGGAGATCGGGATCGTAGGCGCGCGACATGTCGGGAAAGCGCAGGCCAATCGCCTCGTCATTGGGGCCGACGAGCGGATTGACGCCGGTGAAATTCAGGTGATCCTCGATCAGCATCACCTCCCCCGCTCCGTAATCGGAGTTGAGGCCGCCCGCCGCATTCGTGACCACCAGCGTGGCGCTGCCCAAGCGTTTCAGAAGGTAGACGGCAAGCGCAATCTCTTGCGGCGCCCATCCCTCGTAAAGATGCAGCCGTCCCTGCATAACCGCCACACGGCGACCGTAAAGCCTTCCGATCACCAATTGCCCTTTGTGGCTTGGCGCGGTCGAGACCGGAAAGCCTTTGATTTCCTCATAGGGGATGGTCGTGGCGTCCTCCACCGCCTCCGCCAGGTGGCCAAGGCCGGATCCTAGCATGATGGCGATCTCGGCGGGCGCGCCAGCACGCTCCGCGATCGAGGCATGGGCCCGGTTGAGGCGCGCAAGCTGGCTTTCGGTCATGGGAATCCTCTTATGCGATACTGGCGGCGATTTTCGGCTGAAGCGCTTCGACCTCGGCGATGGTGTCCGCAATATTGTGTTGCGTTAGCACACCGTCACGAACCACCTGTTTCCCGCCGACGAAAACATGCCTTACGTCGGATTTTGCAGTGGAATAGACCAGATGCGTTGTCGCGTCGAACATCGGCACCGCGTGCGGGCGTTTGACGTCCACCAGGATCATGTCAGCAAATTTCCCAGGCTCCAGACTGCCGATGCGGTCTTCGGCACCCAGCGCGCGCGCGCCTGCGGCGGTCGCCATTGCGAGTGCCTGAGCGGTGGAAACCGCGTCGGCGCGACCGGTGAAGCCCTTGTGCATGGTCGCAGCGAGCCTGAGCGCCATCCACATGTCGAGATCGTTGCCGCTTATCGCACCATCCGTGCCAAGCGAGACATTGATCTTTGCGTTCAACATCTCCGGAACGCGTGCGAAGCCCGAGGCAAGCTTCAGGTTCGACATGGGGTTGTGTGCCACGGACGTGCCGGTGCGCGCCAGTATTTCAAGTTCCTCGTCATCAAGGTGAACGCAGTGGGCGAGCACCGTGTGCTTGTCGAGCAGGCCAAGATGATCGAGATGCCGGATCACCGAGCGTCCATAACGATCCGTCACGTCGGCCTGTTCCGCCCGTGTTTCGGCGGCATGGGTGCAGAAAAGCGCGCCGTGCCGCTCGGCAATGTCCTTGGCGGCCCTCAGATTCTCCGGCGAAACGGTATAGGCGCCGTGGGGCAGAATCGCCGGGAAGACATCCTCGGCGTTTGCGAACACGTCAAAAAACCGTTCGGCCTCCGCAATGCGCATCTTAAGGTCGTGGCCGGTCGGACCCGGCGGGTCGAAGAAGATGCCACCGGTGGATACCCGGACACCCAGCGCCCGCGCCGCGCGCACCGTCTCGGCCGGATACCAGAACATGTCCATCGTGGTGGTGACGCCGCAAAGCAGAAGTTCCGCAAGACCGAGAACGCTGCCGAGATGGGTCGTCTCGCGATTGAGGATGGTGCCTTCGGCTTTCCACACCACTTGCAGCCAGGCCTCCAGCGGCAGGTCCTCCACCAGCCCTCGAAAGAGACTGTCGCCGGCATGGCAATGGGTATTGATAAGCCCCGGCATCAGGATATGACCTGCGCCATCGACGACCTGCCGGGCATTGGAAGCAAGGGCGTCAAGATCGCCCGCGGCAGCAACGTGGACGATGCGCCCATTTTCGACCGCCACGCCGCCATCGGAGATTACTGTGTTCTGGCCGTCGCAGGTGACGACCGTCGCGTTTGTGATAACGAGATCGCTCATCGCTTTCTCATGCCTCCTGCCGTTTGCGCCACCAGGACAGTGCGATCAGCACCAGAAGGGTGGCGACGTAAGGCATCATGTCCGTGAACTGCTGTGCAAGGCCAAGACCTTGCACGCGGAAGGAGAAGCTGTCCACCGCACCGAAAATGATGGCGATTGCAAACAGAGGCAATGGCCTTCCGCGTGTCAGAAGCACGGCAACAACGGCGATCCAGCCGCGTCCGGCGCTCATGTTCTCCACGAACAGGTTTACATTGGCGATGGAAAGCTGCGCACCGGCAAGCCCGCACAAGGCGCCGCAACCGATCAGTGACCAGAGCTGAACGCGGCGCGGGCTGACGCCACCGGTCTCGAGCGCGGCCGGATTCTCGCCCGCCGCCCGGATGCGCAGTCCCAGTCTGTGTCGGGCGAGAAAAATGTGGATGGCAGGCACCGCGGCAAGCGCAACGTAGAACAGCACGGATTGGCCGCTGAAAACCGGCCCGATGACGGGAATGGATTCGATCACCGGCAGCCGGACGGGCCGGAAGCCGATAATGTTCGGGTCGGTAAAGGCTCCAATCACGTCGAAGATCGCGCGCAGGAGATAGGTCGTCAGTCCCGCCGCCAATATGTTGATGGCGATGGATACCACGATGGAATCGCCACCGCGCCTGAGGCTGAACTCGGCGAAAACAAGGCCCATCCCGATGCCGGCGAGCATGGCAGCCATGGCGCCCAACCATGGCGAGCCGGTAAAGTAGGAGCCGAGCACCGCGGCAAAGGCTCCGGTGAGGATGAAACCTTCCAGTGCAATGTTGAAGACGCCCGCGCGTTCGCACAGCGCGCCGCCGAGCGCGGCCAGCAGGATCGGCGTTACGAAACGCGGGATCGAGGCTGCAAAGGAGGGGTCGAGGAGAAGATCAAGCACCGTCCGTCTCCTTGCGTGCGGACGAGGCAAAG